>CAZDMB010000067.1:0-11944 GCA_964506175.1 uncultured Planctomycetales bacterium
GCAGGGAGTCGCGGTGATCGGCGCGGCCGCCGCCGCGCTCCGCCAGCCAGCGAAGCACGTCATCGAGTTGCCGCACCTCGTCCACCTGCTGCGCGCCGGCGGCGCTGAGCGCTGCGCGCAGGAGCGCCTCCGCGCGCGCGCGCTGCTCCGGGCTCATGTCCTTGAGGTGCAGGCCCGGGCGGACGCGCGGGGTGAAGTGCCAGTCGAGACGCTGCGGCGCGTCGGCCGCGAACTGGGCGACGGCGCGCTGCTCGGGCGTGAGCACTTCGAGGAAGCCGCGCGCCGCTTCGGCCAGGCGCGCCTGGGCTTGCGGGCCGGCGGCCGGTTCCTGTGCGCTGCCCGCGGCGAAAGCCAGCAGCGACATCAGTGCGAGCAACGGGAACGCGGGGCGCGTGCGCATGCGGCTCATCCTACTGCGCGGGCCCGACGCCAGCCGCGCCGCTCAGGCGACCCGGGCGCATTGCCCGCGCAGCGCTTGCAGCGCGCCCGGCAGCTCGCGCGCCGGATCTCCCCAGCCGCATTCGAGCGAGATCAGGCCGCCGAAACCGGCGTCCTTCAGCGCCTGCAGATAGGGAACGAAATCGTCGCCGTCCACCCCGGGGGCCGTGCGGGTCCGCTTCTCCGCCAGGTGCACGTGGTGCACCAGGCTGCCGGCCGCGCGAATCGCCTCCGCGCCCTCTTCCTCGCGCGCCATGTGGAAGACGTCGGCGGTCAGGCGGATGGCGGGATGGCGGACGGCGGCGACGACGCGGCGCGCCTGCTCCAGCCGGTTGAGGAAGTTGCATTCCGCCTGCTGCAGCGGCTCGACCGCGACGACGATCCCCGCCTCCTGCGCCGGCCCGGCGAGGCGCGCCAGCAGCGCGGCGAACTGCAGTTCGGCGTCGGTGACGGGAAAGTCCTTGGGCAGTTGGCGGGCGCCGGCGGAGCCGAAGGTGATGGTGCGAATGCCGACGGCGGCCGCGCGGGCGAAAGCCGTGCGCGCGTACGCGAGAATGGCCTCGTGATCGGCGTCGGGTCCGGTGGCGCGCAGGCTGCCGGGCAGGAAGCCGTTCGCCGCGCGAATCGGCAGCGACGCGGCGCGCAACTTCTCGAGCGCCGCAGCCACCTCGCGTTCCGGCTTGAGAGGCTGCAACTCGCCGCTGCAAGAGATCTCCAGGTAGTCGGCCCCGCCGGCGCGGAAGAGGTCGGCGTCGCCGCTGCCGCGGCAGGCGCCAATGGGTGGCGCGAAGCCCGGCGCGGCGCTTGGCGGCGGCGCGAGGGACGCGGCGCGGAGACCGCGCACGGCTGAAGCGGCCGCGAGCGCGCCTGCGCCGACGAGGAAGGCGCGCCGCGACGGGCTCACCCGCCGAGCTCCTGCGGGAAGACGAAGGGCGCGCGCAGGGCCGCGCGCGCGGTGAGAGCGTTGGCTTCGGCGGCGCGCGCGCCGATGAAGCGCTCCGCGGCGGGATCGAAGGACAGAGCGTCGCCGGAGCGCACGGCGGCGTCCGCGGCGAGGCCGTTGTCGAGCAGGTGCGCGCGGAAGCGCGCGTAGGCCTCGGCGCCGTCGGCGTCGTCGCCGAAGGCCGCCGCCGCCTTCTCGAGCGGGCGCTCGCTTCCCAAGCGCCAGGCGATGTTGCCCAGATGGCAAAGGCCGGCGGACAAATGGCCCGCCTGCGCCGGCGCGTTGCCGTCGCGCTTGGCGCGCACGGCGGCGAGAAAGTCCGCGAAGTGGTCGCCGCCGCCGGCGAAAGTCTTCATGACCTTGCCGTCGCCGTCGAAAGCGACGGCCTTCTCGTAATCCTGGATCACCATCCAGCCGCCCTCGGCGTGAAAGATGGTGCCGATGCGCGCCCCGCGGAATTCCGGGGACGGCAGGCCGCGGACCTCGAAAATGATCTTCTTGGCGCCCCAGTCGTAGAGGCAGATCTGCGTGTTCGGCGTCTGGCCGTCATCCTCGTAGCCGAAGCGGCCGCCGACCGCCGCCACGCGGGTCGGGAAGGACTCCACGCCGAGGCCCCAGCGGGCGAGATCCATCTGGTGCACGCCCTGGTTGCCGATGTCGCCGTTGCCGGTGTTCCAGTCCCAGTGCCAATCGTAGTGCAGGCTCTTGCGCCGCAGCGGCAGCAGCGCCGCCGGCCCCGTCCAGAGGTCGAAATCGCAGTGCGGCGGCAGCGGCTGCGGGCCGTCGGTCTTGCCGATGGATTTGCGGTCCTTGTAGCAGAGGCCGGTCGCCAGCCGCACCGCGCCCAGGCCGCCCTGCTGCAGCCAGGCCAGGCCGTCGCGGCAGGCGGCATGCGAGCGCGCCTGCGTGCCATGCTGCAGCACGCCGCCGTACTTGCGCGCCGCGGCCGCCACCAGGGCGCCCTCGCGCAGGGCCCAGGAGATCGGCTTCTCGACGTAGACGTGCTTGCCGGCCTGCAGCGCCCACACTGCGGCGAGCGCATGCCAGTGGTTCGGAGTCGCGATCGTGACCGCGTCGACCTTCGGATCCTCGAGCACCGCGCGGAAATCCTTCACATATTTCGCGTCCGGCACCGCGCGCGCGGCCGGGCCGATCACGTCCTCGTCGGGATCGCAGATCGCCACCACTTCGGCGTCCGGGTTGGCGCGGCAGCTGGCGATGTGGTCGCGGCCGCGGCCGCGCACGCCCAACACGGCGATGCGCAGCGGTTCGGCGGCGGCCGGCGGCGCCACGCGCGCGGCCAGCGGCGCCCGGGCGACGGCCACGGCGGCGGCGGCCAGCAAAGTGTCTTCGAGGAAGCGGCGGCGGGTGAGGTCCATGTCAGCGGGAGGGAGGGAGGCCGGCGCGCACCACGCGGAAGCCGAGGTGGTCGCCTTCAGGCACCCACCATACACCCGGCGGGAAGTTCGGGTCCCGCAGGACCCAGTCCTCGTCGAAGGGCAGGCGCGCCGACGGTCCTACGGCGCTTGGGGCGTCCCGCCAGGAGCCGCCGCGCAGGATGCTGCCGTCGCCGCAATACTCCCACAGATTGCCGAGCATGTCGTGGAGGCCGAGAGCGTTCGCCAAACGCTTGCCGACCTCTTGCGTGCTCCCGTTGGCGTTCGCCGCGGTCCAGGCGTAGGCGTCGAGCTCCGCCGGGGCGGGGCCGCACGCCTCCTCCCACTCGGCCTCGGTCGGCAGCCGGTAGACGCCGCCGACACGCGCGGACAGCCACGCGCAGTAAGCCTGCGCGGCGTTGGCCGACATGCCGACGGCCGGGCGGCGGCCGAGGCCCCAGCGTCGATCGAAGGGATGCGTGTCGAGCGGCTTCGACGGCCGCGCCACCGCGTCCACGCCGTCGGGCGGGGTGGCGTCGAAGGAGCAGAAAAGGAGGTACTCGTCCCAAGTGACCTCGTTGCGGCCGATCCAGACGCGCGCCTGCGGCAGCCAGGCCAATTCGAAGGCGACGCCGCTGCCCGGGATGGCCACGCGCTCGAAGGGAGGCGGCGCCGCGGCAGGCGCCGGCGGCGCGGCCGGGGACTCCGGCGCGCGTCCGCAGGCGGCGACCGACAGCAGCGGCAGAAGGCGGAGAACGCGCACGGCGCGCAGTCTAGTCGGCACCGGCCGGACGGTGGTGCGAGCCTGCCGGCGCTAACCCGGAACGGTGACTGGGGTGACGCTGATGCCCTTCACCACGCCGTCCTCGAGCAGGACGCCAAAATTGAGCGTCGGGTACATCGTCCAGTTCTCCTCCGCTTGCGCGTTTCCCGCATCGTCGACGAAACTGCGGGTGCTGAACAGGTACAGGAACTGGGCGCCGAGCTCTGAGGAGCCGCCGGCCGGTTCCAGCGCGGCGTAAAAGTCGTCCTCCGACATGCCGACCTCGATGCGATACACCGCCTGCAGGCCAGAATCACGGTGCGGACGCAGTTCCAGGTAGGAGCCGGGGAGATAACTGCTGAGCTTGACCAAACGGTTGCGCTCGGACAGCGCGATCACCTTCTGCTCTTTCCACATCAGGAAGTAGAAGTCGGCGAACGACTGATTGATGACGCCGCCGGCCGGGATTTCTCCCAGAATGCTGCTCAAGTCGCCGAACTCCTGGAACAGGCCGATCTCGTGGCCTTCGATCGTCATGCTCGCAACTGCGCACAGCGCAAACGGCAGCGGGTCGGCGGACGCCGCCTCCGGCAGTCCGTGCATGCGCGTGAGCGTGCGCACCGCCTTGCGCGCCACTTGCGCTCCCGGCGCCTCATTCGGCGTGAAACGCAGGAAAAGCAGCAGCACGTCGCGGGCGAATTGGGCCTGCGCGGCGTCGTAATCGTCCAGGGGCAGGCGCGCCAGGTTCTCGGCGGCGGAGGGCAAGGGGAACATGTCGTCCTGCAGTTCGGCGAACAGGACCTTGGCGGCCTGTTTGGTGTCTCCGAGGCGGGCCAAACCGAGCGCGCGGTTGTTGGCGAAAGTTTGGCGGCGGCGGTCCACCTCCCACAGGTCCGCCCATGCGTCGCCCTGCAGCAGCGCGCCGAGGGCCTCTGCCCCCGCACGAATGGCGTCCTGGTCGCCGGCGGGATGAAGCACGCCGGCGGTCGCGCCGAGGAAACTCTTCATCGTGGGGTACAGGCTGTCCGGCACCGCCGCGATGCGGGCGAGAGCCGCCTCGTAACGTGCGCGGTCGGCGTCGGTGGCCTGGAAACCGCGCGCCGCTCCAAGCAGCGTCTCCGTGAGATGCGGGCCGAACTCGGGCCGCAGCCATTCATCCTGCACAGCCGCCGGCAAGCGGTCGTAGTAGTCCTGCAGGGCGGCGCTGGCCGCGTTCAGATAGGCCTCGTCGAGGCCCGGCTCGAGGGCGATCGCTCGGTCGAAGAAGCCGACGGCAGCGGCGTAGCGGCGGCACTCCATGTACGCCAAGCCAATCTCGAATTGGGCGATCGCCGCCAGGACGCGGTCGTTCGGCACCACCTCGGCGGCGCGCGCCATGGGCGAGGCGTGATCCGACGCCACGTTCATCAGCCAGGGGACGCGCTGGCTCTTCATCAAGCGGTCGAGCATCTGAAACATGTCCACCATGTCCTCGCGCTCGTAGCCGAGTTCCTCCAAATAGCCGGCGGCCGCCAGATCCGCCTCGCGCTCCTGCTGGCGCGTGTGATTGCTGGCGAGGTCGGCCTGCGGAAACCCTTGCAGCGAATGACCGCAGGCAAGATGCGCGAGCTCGTGGGCGAGCACGGCGCGGATCAGCCGCGGATCGTCCTCAATGAGGTTGCAGAGGCCGCGAAACAGCTCCAACTGGGGCAAAATCTGGCCGCTCTGCTCGTCCACCTTGACGAAGGTCCATGCATTCTTGACATCCTGCTCCATCAAGCGCATGGACAATGGATAAGTGTATTCCGGGTTTTCCGGCACGACGGTGAGGAGTTCCTGCACCATCCTTTCGAGGTCCGACTGAGTAAAGCGGGCATGCGCCGGCGCGGAATCCTGGGCGCAGGCGAGCAGCAGCGAAAGGAGCAACATGGCAGTACGGGGGAAGGGCGCGCGCGGAAGGTGCTCGGGTAGTTTACGCGCGGATGGCGACGGCCATCATTCGCGCAGGCGCGCCACCCAAAGGTGGGGCAGGCCATCTGGAGCCAGCGCCGCGACGTATTGCCCGGCTTCGGCGAGGTGCGCGTAGTCGCGGTAGAGGGCGCGCGGCGCCAGTTTCGCCAGCAGCGTGATCGCGCCGCCGGAGCGGGCGAGTTGCGCCTCCAGGTTGCCGTAGCCGTCCACCCGACCTTGCACCACGCTGGCCTCCCCCGCCGGCGTCAACAGCGCGCCCAGGGCGCGACCGTCCGGCAGAATGGAGATCTGCAGTTCGGCGCCGGCGGCGTCCATGCCGCCGCTCACACTCTCGATGGTGAATGCATAGACGCCGGTGAAGGCGGCAAGATCTTCGCGCCCGAGAAAGGATTGCGCCGCCACCAGCGGGTTGCCGGGTTGGAACTCCGCCGCGCGGCTGGCCTCCCAGCGCGGATCGGCGCCGGGGCGCGCATTCAGGCAGGCGACCGTGGCGTAGAAGGTTTCGGCCGCGTTGAAATCCTCGACCTGCAGAGTGAGGGCCTCGGCTTCCTCGTGCTCCCCGAGCGCGCGCAGGACGAGCGCGCGGAGGGCCGCGCCGGCCGGGCCGTAGGGCCCGCTGCGCGGCAGCAATGCGCGCGCCGCGTCCGCGTCGCCGGCGCGCGCCGCGGCCAATGCCCGCAGGCCCGCGCCCATGCCCTCCCAGTGGCGCGAACGCGGTTCTTGCCGTGCGCCGAGGACGGACGCGGCTTCCGCGTCGCGGCCGGCGCAGGCGAGGAAGAGGGCTTCCTGCCACACCAGCGAGTCGGCGTCCATGGAGTCGCGCAGCATGGAGCGGGCGACCGCGCGGAAGCGCTCCAGGCGTCCGGTGTTGAGAAGCGCGCGGGCGTACACCGGCACCAAGGACTCTGGCAATCGACCGGCGTCGATGTCGGCGGCGAACTGGCGCTCGAAGATGCGGACGAAGGCCTCGTACTGCAGCAGGCGCTGGCTGAGTTCTTGCAGCAGTTCCCAGGCGTCCGGATCGCCGCCGAGATCCGCCGCCATCGGCACCAGCCTCTCGAACAAGCCGCGAATGGCCGCGACGAGTTGCGCCTGAACCTGGTCGCGCTGCTCGGCCGTGATTTCTGGGTCGCGCAGGAACCGTTCCGCTTGTTCGATCACGGCGTCCAAGGTGAGGCGGGCCATGGCCGCGTACACCAAGGCCGGGCGCGGCGCCAGGCGCGCGACGCGTTCGACCTCGGCCTTGAGATCCGGAGGCTGCCGCGCGAAAACCGCCGCGAGCTGCGCCTGCCAAGCGAGCGGGTGAGCGCGCGCACGCGCCTGGAAGGCGTCCGCCAGCGCTGGCGCAGCCGCGCCGGCGGCGCGCGCCGCCAGCCAGATCGAACCCGGATCCAGCGGTCGTTCTAGCGCCGCGGCGGCGTCCGCCAGCGCCGGGCCCAGATCGAAGGCGCTGGGCGCCGCCACGCGTCGTTGCCAGGCGCGCAGCGCCAACCAGGAGCCGTCCTCGGGCCAGCGGGCGATGGCGTCATCGACAAGAGGCAGCGCCGCGGCGATGCCACGGATGCCTTGTGCGTAGAGTACGTGATCGAGGCGAATGGTCTGTAATGGCGGGAAAATCCCGGCGCGCTGCTCGGCAATGTCGAACAGTTGCTCCGGGTCGAGCTCGTTGGGACGGAGCATCGAGACGATGGCGGCGAGGTAGGCCTCCTCGCGCGAGCCGTCCGGCGTTTGCGCCAGGACTTCTTCGGCCAACTCGAGGGCGTCGGCGGCGGCTCCGCCTTGAGCGTGCGCCTGCACCATCATCACGATCAGGTCGAGCGGCAGGCTGGCGCCGCCGTCCCACAGCGCGCGCGCGGCGGCAGCGCGCTCGGCGGCGGGCGTCGCGCCGCTCCAGTCGGCGATGGTGGCGACCAAAGCCGGAAGAGAATTCGGCGCAGCGGCGCGAACTTCGGCCAGCACGCGCGCGGCTTCGGCTCCGCGGCCGAGTTGTTGGAGGGCGCTGGCCAGCAGGAAGGCGTGTTCCGGGGGCAGCGGCGCGATCTGCTCGGAAGTTTTCAGCAGGTCGGCGCACTCGGCGTCGCGGCCGGCGGCATGCAGGGCGCCGGCATAGGCGGCGAGAGCGGCCAGAAAGGCTGGCGGATCGAGACGCTCGGCGGCGCCGAAGAACTCCTCGGGGCCGGCCGCCGGGATGGCGGCGTCGAGCAGGACGTCGCGCGCCGGATCGGTCCAAACGACGGGACGCTGCGGCGGATCGCGGCCGGCCGACCAGTCACGCACGCCGGCGGCGGCGGCCTCGGCCACGCGCGAAGCCCAGCGCGCGCCGCTCGCCGGATCGCGCAGGGACGGGTCGTGCAACGCGCTCAGAAGTTGGGAAGTGAAGACGCCGTGGCCGAGGGTCGCATCCTCGTAGGAGCGCGCGCCTGGCTCGCACGCCAGGACGATGGCGAGCCGCGCGGCGTCGGCCAAGCGGAACAGCTCGCTGCCGAAGGCGCTCGTCTCGCCTTCGCGGCATGCGTCCACCACGATCAGGACGTTGCGCATGCCCGAGCGCGCGAAGCGTTCGACCACCTCGCGCACGGGCAAGCCGACGCGCGCGGCGCTCTCGCGGCGCGCATCCACCGGCAGCAGGTAGTCCCCTTCAGGGAGGCCGACGCCGTGGCCGCTGAAATAGAACACGAACAGGTCTGAGGCGTTGCGCTGCGGATCGGCGAGCAGGGCCTCCAGCTCGCCGAGCAAGTGCCCGGCTGTGGGCGTGAGGTCCTCGTCGGGTGCGTCGTCCGTCAGCAGGCGCACCTGCTTCGGCTCGAAGCCGAGCTCGTCCGTCAGCGCGCGCGCGACGGCTTTGGCGTCGCCGCCGGCGTAGCGCAGGCGGCCGAGATGCTCGTAGTTGCTGGCGCCAACCACCAGCGCGCGCCGCTTGGGAGCGACGAAAACCTGGGGCCCGGGGTCTTGCCTGGGCAGCGCGCAGAGGGCGATAACGGCGAGGATCACACGAGCGGCCGCCACTCGCCGGAGCGCGCCGAGGCGATCACCGCCTCGATGAAGCGGACGCCGCGCTGACCGTCGGCGACGGTCGGAAAAGGATCGTCCAGGCCGGCGGCCTCGCCGCGGATCTTGCGCGCGAATGCGCGATAGACGTTGGCGAAGGCCTCGAGGTAGCCCTCCGGGTGGCCGGGCGGGATGCGGCCGAGAGACTGGGCCGCGGGGCCGAGGTAGGCGTTGCCGCTGCGGCGCAGTTGCGGCGCGCCATCGGCGGACCACACCGTCAAGTCGTTCGGGTGCTCCTGGTCCCAGGAGACGCCGCCGGTCTCGCCGAAGACGCGCAGGCGCAGTCCGTTCTCGCGCCCGACGCAGACCTGGCTGCAGCAGAGCACGCCGTTGGCGCCGCCTTCGTACTCGAGCAGGACCATGGCATCGTCGTCCACCGCGCGACCCGCGACGAAGGATGTGGTTTTGCCGTAGACGCGCCCGGTCCGCAGGCCGGTGACGTGTTCGGCGAGCTGAAAAGCATGCGTGCCGATGTCCCCCAGGCTGCCGCCGGGGCCGGAGCGCGCCGGATCGGTGCGCCAACCGGCCTGCTTCTGGCCGGTACGTTCGAGCGGGGTGGCGAGCCAGCCCTGCAGGTACTCGGCGTAGACCTTGCGCACCGCGCCGATCCGGCCGCTGCGCACGATTTCGCGCATCTCGCGGACCATGGGATAGCCGGTGTAGTTGTGGGTCAGCGCGAAGATCTTGCCGCTCTTTTCGACGGCGGCGGCGATGGCGTTCGCCGTCTGCGAATCGGTCGTCAGCGGCTTGTCGCAGATGACGTGAAAGCCGCGGCGCAGGAATTCGAGCGCCGGCGCGGCGTGGAGGTGGTTGGGAGTGACGATGGCGACGGCGTCGATGCGCGTCGTCGCCGGCAGCGAAGCCTCCTTCGCCGCCATCGCTTCCCATGAGCCGTAGACGCGCGCGGGATCGAGCCCCAACTCGCGGCCGGCTTGCGCGCTCTTGGAGGGATCGGAACTGAATGCTCCTGCGACCAGGGTGAACTCCCTGTCCATCTCCGCGGCGAGCCGATGCACCGCCCCAATGAAAGCGCCCGGTCCGCCGCCGATCATGCCGAGCCGCAAGCGGGGGCGCGCGCCAGCGCCGTCCTGGGATCCGTGAACCATGCTGAGAAGATACCGAGTCGCACACCTGTTTGGCAGTTGTTGCCAATCCGGTGTGCGACTCCGTATCTGTCACCTTCTGGGCTGACTGTCGTCGAGGAGACATGCCGCGACGTCCCCGCATGGACGAACCTGGAAGCTGGCACCACGTCATCAATCGGGGCATCGGTAAGCGGCCCATGTTTGAGTGCCGAGATGACCACCGCTATTTTCTTTCGGCTCTTGCCCGGCAGGTGCGCGCAGGTCGCATCGAGATTCACGCCTACTGCCTGATGACAACCCATTTCCATCTGCTTGTCAGGAGCCCCGTCGGTCGCCTCGCGGAAGCCATGAGGCAAGCTCAGAACCTCCACTCGCGCCGCTTCAACCGACGGCGACGCCGAGACGGCGCGCTCATTCGAGGTCGATTCTTCTCGCGCCGCGTTGATTCAGACGAATATCGATGGGCCGTCGTCCGCTACATCGACGCGAATCCCGTTCATGCCGGGATCGTGCACTCGGCAGATGAGCATGAGTTCGGCAGCGCCCGTGCATACATGGGGAATCTCAACCCGCCTTGGCTGACAAGGTCTTGGGTCGAAACCTACATCAGCGAGGTGTTCCCCTCAGCCGGCTTCGATGCGGTCGCCTACAGCACCGTCTTCAGCAGCGCTCCATCCAAGGAACTCGCGGCGATCCGCGAACTCGTCGAGGCGCGCATGGCAGCCCGCCGTCCCAAACATGTGGAACGACCGCTGCTCAAGAGCGCGCCTGAATCCGTTCGCCGTTGGTTGAGGCGGAAAACCAGAATGGCCGACGGATTATCCGCTGAACTCCCCCTCTGCGTCCCCAGCATCTTGGATGAAGCCTTGACAAGCGATTGCCGCGAGCGCGGCGCGTGGATGGTCAAAGAGGGAAAGCGGACCTGGGACGGAGCGGAGATCGCCCGCATCGCGCTGCTGCACGAGGTTTGCGGAAAGTCATGGCGCGAGATCGCGATTTCCGAGGGGGAAGAGCCCACGCGCATGCGACGCCTCTACGGCACGCATCGGCGTCTGCTCCACCACCATCCTGAGTACTCCCAACGTGTTCGGGCGATCGCCCGCGCCACCACAGAGTCGCTTGCGAAGATCTAGTGCGGCGCCTGCTTGTCTAAAAACATCAATACGGTGTGCGACTCCGTATTATATTCCCAGGATTTTTCGGTTCGCCTTTTGGTCCGCGCCGGTCGCGGCGAAATCGTCGAAGGTCTTCTTTGCGACCTCGAGGATGTGCTGCTTGATGAACGCGGCGCCTTCGCGCGCGCCGACGACGTTGTCCTTGTAGGCGCACTCCCATTCGAGCACCGCCCAGCCGGGAAAGTCGTACTTGGCGAAGAGGGTGAAGATCGCCTTGAAATCGATCTGGCCGTCGCCGAGCGAACGGAAGCGTCCAGCGCGTTCGCCCCACGGCAAGTAACCGCCGTACACGCCCACCCGCCCGTCGGGCCGGAACTCCGCATCCTTCACGTGGAACATCTTGATGCGGTCGTGATACCGATGAATGAAATCGAGGTAATCCAGCTGCTGCAGCACGAAGTGGCTGGGATCGAACAGGATGTGCGCGCGCTTGTGGCCGCCGACCGCCTCCAGGAATCGTTCCCAAGTCGCGCCGTCATGCAAGTCTTCGCCAGGGTGGATCTCGAAGCACAAGTCCACGCCGCAATCCTTGGCATGATCCAAGATCGGCAGCCAGCGCTTTGCCAGCTCCGCGAAACCCTCCTCCACCAGCCCCGCCGGCCGCTGGGGCCAGGGGTAGAAGTAGGGCCACAACAAGGCGCCGCTGAAGGTCACGCTCGCGCGCAGGCCGAGATTTTTCGAGGCGGTCAGTGCTTTCTTCACCTGCTCCACCGCCCATTTCTGCCGCGCCGCCGGATTGCCGCGCACCTTCTCCGGCGCGAAGCCGTCGAACATGGCGTCATAGGCCGGATGCACCGCGACCAGCTGCCCTTGCAGGTGGGTGGACAACTCCGATGGCACCAAGCCATGGGCCTTCAACCGTCCCTTCCACTCGTCGCAGTAATCCTTCGACTTCGCCGCCTTGTCCAGATCGATGCAGCGCGGATCCCAGGTCGGAATCTGCAGTCCGACGAAGCCGAGGCTCGCCGCCCACTTGGCGATCGCGTCGAGCGAATCGAAGGGCGGCCGATCGCCCATGTACTGGGCGAGGAAGATCGCGGGACCCTGGATGGTGCGCATGAGGGCGTCTGTTCTACGCGCGCCCTCGGCCAACGGAAAGCCCCGCCGGCGTCGCTGCTGGCGGGGCGTGGGCTAAACGGCCGGGCGGCGTTACCGCGGCGAGCGCG
>CAZDMB010000068.1:0-11919 GCA_964506175.1 uncultured Planctomycetales bacterium
CGTGTTCGGGGAGCCGGAGACGCGGCGCCCCTGGGCATTCCGCTTCGAGGGGCACCACGTCTCCGTCACGGTTTCCTGCGACGGCCGCGGCGGCGCCTCCTTCTCTCCCTTCTTCGTCGGCGCTTCGCCGGCGTTGGTGACGGATGGCCCGCGCGCGGGCCTGCGCGCTCTCGCCGCCGAGCAGGACCTCGGCCTGCAGCTCTTTGCCAGCCTGACGGCAGCCCAGCGCGCGCGCGCTTTTCTCGGCCAGGACGTCCCGAACGACATCCTGCTGCCGCCGGGCGCTGAGCTCAAGCGCCTCGAACCCGCCGGACTGCCCGCGTCCTAACTCGATCCAGCGCAGCGGCTGTTGCCCGCGCGCCTGCTGGACGATTACCTCGGCGACGCGGCGCCGGAGTTGCTCGACCCGGCGTGGCGCAACGCGGACGGCGCAAGCTTCGCCTGGGCCGGCGCCGGCGAGCGCCAGCAGCTTCACTACTACCGCGTGCAGACCGCGCGCATGGTAATCGAATTCGTCACCACGCAAGGCGACGTCAACCACGTCCACGCCTATTGGCGCGATCTCGAGCGCGACCTCACGCGCAACTGGATGCTCGCGCATCTGGCCGAGGAAGCGGACGGGGGCTGATCAGGCCGGCGCGCGCCGAGTCTTGCCGGGTTCCGCGACAGGCGCCAAGGCCACGCGATTGCGCCCGCCGTGCTTCGCCCGATAGAGCGCGCCGTCGGCGGCGGCGATCAGGTCCTGCGGGCTGGTGATCCCCGGAGCAGGAAAAATCGCCAGGCCGAAGGACACCGTCACGCGCACCGGACGTCCCTCCTCGCTCTGCTGCGCCTCGCGGGCGATGCGCACACGGCAGCGTTCGATCGCCGCCTTGGCCGACACCAAGCCTTGCAGCGGCAGCACGATCAGAAATTCCTCGCCGCCCCAGCGGCCGACGTGATCTTCGCTGCGCAGACTGGTGCGCAGCAGATGCGCGATGCGCTCCAGCACGGCGTCGCCGGTCGGATGCCCGTGGCGATCGTTGACCTCCTTGAACCGATCCACGTCCGCCATCGCCACGGCCAGCGGCTCGTGGTAGCGCTGGGCGCGCGACCACGCCTCCTCCAGGCGCTCCAAGGTGGCGCGGCGGTTGGCGATGCCGGTGAGGGGATCGCGCGAGGACAGGCCGCGAAACATGCGCTCGCGGTTGCGCAGCAGAATCGTCAGCAGCCCGAGCTGCATCAAGCCCGCCGCCGCCGCGAACAGGTGCGCCACCAGGGTGCCCGCAAAGCGCCCCATGGAGGACTCCGCGCCCGCCGGCAAGGCCAGGATGGGGTCGTAGGGAATCCAACCGGCCATGCCGGCGCCCGTCGCGGCGAAGAGCACCACGGAGAAACTGCCGAGCAGGCGCAGGGCCGGCGCCGTGCCGAATCCGATCAGCACCGAGAGGGCGGCCGTCGTGATCGTGAGCCACGTGAAGCCGGTGAACGGGCCGGCGAGATAGAGGGCCAGCCCGAACAGCAGTCCATAGGCGTAGGACAAGAACTGCAGGAAACTCCGGCCTTCGGCGCCGCGCGCTTCCAATCGCGAGCACAGGCGGGCGGTCAATGGGAAGAGCATCGCCGCCACGCCGGACACCGCGAGCAGCGCTCGGGCCGCCCACAGCAGATCCACCCGGCGCGAACCGAAGGCGAGCACCGCCAGCGCGACGAGGATGAGGACGCCAGCCTGCACCGCCGCCACCAGCGAGAAGAGACGCGCGCGGCGCAGGCGGCTCCAGTCGTAGGAGTCCGCGAACCAAGCCTCAGCCCGCTCCTTGCCTTTCGCCAAAGGCGGGGATTCCTGCGCGATCGAACTAGGAGTGGGCTCCATCCGGCCTTAGGATTCGGATCAGGTGCGCTCTGCCACCCTCCTCTATCTTGCCGACTCCGGCAGCGCCGCGTCCAGCGGCGCCGACGCCGGAGACCCGCCGGCGGAATCCGCGGCCGTGCCGCGGACGCAGACCGCGGCCGCGGCGGCGGGCGCCGGCCGCGGCGTGCGCTGCCTCGTCGTCGACGACGATCCGGGCGTGCGCAGCCTGATGCAGCACTGGCTGGAAGATCTGGGCATCGAGGTCCGCATGCTGGCCAGCGCCGCGGAAGTGCAGGCGCTCGCCGCGCGCGAAGCCTTCGACCTCATCGTCACCGACGTGGTCATGGACGGCATGGATGGCATCGAACTGATGCGCTCACTGCGCAAGGACGCCCGCCGGCCGAAGGTGATCGGGATCTCCGGCGTCCCCGGCAGCGAAAATCTGGGCCGCGTGATGCTCACCCTGGGCGCGGAAGGCTTCCTCCTGAAGCCCTTCCGCCGCGAGGAGTTGCTGGCGGCGATGGAGAAAGCCCTGGGCCGCAAGCTCAGCGCGGCATAATGGGCGCGTGATCGCGCCTCTCCTCGCGCTTCTCGCGCAGGCCGTGCCTGTGCAGCCCGTCGCTACCTTCTCGATCGTCGCGCGCGATCCCGACACGGGCGCCATCGGCGTCGCGGTGCAGTCGCATTGGTTCTCCGTGGGCAGCATCGTGACCTGGGCGGAAGCCGGCGTCGGCGCGGTCGCCACCCAATCCTTCGCGCGCGAGGCCTACGGCCCGGAGTTGCTGGCCGACTTGCGCGCCGGCATGGCACCGGAGGAGGCGCTGCGCGGGCGCGTCGGCGCCGATGCCGGCCGGGAGGTGCGGCAGGTGGCCGCGGTGGACGCGCAAGGCCGGGTCGCCGCGTGGACCGGATCCGCCTGCGTCGCCAGCGCGCTCCACGTGACCGGCGCCGGCTTCTCTTGTCAGGCCAACATGATGACGGACGGAGGCGTGGTGCCGGCGATGGCCGCCGCGTTCACGGCCGCAAGCGGCGACCTGGCCGAGCGATTGCTCGCGGCGCTCGACGCGGCGCAGGCCGCCGGCGGCGATCTGCGCGGCCGCCAGAGCGCCGCCATCCTGGTCGTGGACGGCCGCCGCCGCGCGGAAGCCTGGCAGGGCGTGCTGGTGGATCTGCGGGTGGAGGATCATCCCTACCCGTTGACCGAGTTGCGCCGCCTGTTTCGCATCCAGCGCGCCTACGACTCCGCCAACGAGGGAGACGTGGCGCTCGAGCGCGGCGACCTGCAGGCCGCGTTGACGGCCTACGCGCGCGCCGAGGAACTGTACCCGGAGCAGGTCGAGTTGAGTTTCTGGCGGGCGATCACGCTGCTCGGCCGCGGCGGCGAGAAGGAAGCCTTGGAACTGCTGGCGCGCGTGTTCGCGCGCGAGCCGGCGTGGCTCGAGATGGTGCCGCGCCTCGTGGCCGCGGGGCATCTGCAGGCGGACGCGTCCCTGCTGGCGCGCATTCGCGCGCTGGCGCCCGCGGCCGACGTGCGCGCCTTGTGCGCGCAAGCCGACGCCGGGCGCATCGAGCGCGACATCCGCAAGCTGGCCGCATTCGGCACGCGTCACAGTCTGAGCGCGGGCGGCGATCCGACCCGCGGCGCGGCGGCCGCGCGCGCTTGGTTGCTGGAGGAGCTGCAAGGCATCAGCCGCGATTTCCATGGCGGGCGCCTGCTGGTGTCTTCGGAGACTCACCACGCGGCTCCGGGGCCGCGGGTGCCGGACGGCGCCGACATCACCAACGTCCTTGCCGTGCTGCCCGGCACCGATCCCCAACGGCTGGTGGTGATGTCCGGCCACTACGATTCGATTCCCAGTTCGCCGGTGGATCCGGCCAGCGACGCGCCCGGCGCCAACGACGACGCCAGCGGCATCGCGGCCGTGCTGGAGGCGGCGCGCATGCTCGGCGGCCTGCGGCCGCGTGCCACGCTGGTGTTTTTGTGCGTCGCGGGCGAGGAGCAGGGACTGCTCGGTTCGAAGGGCCAGGCGGAGGCGTGGAAGGCTGCCGGCAAGCAGGTGGAGGCGATGCTGACGATGGACATCATCGGCGGCGCCGTGGGCCAGAGCGGCCTGCACGAGCCGTGGCGCCTGCGCGTGTTCAGCGAGGGCCAGCCGAGCGGCGGCGCGCGGCCCGTCATCGGCAGCGACAACGACGCGCCGAGCCGGCAGTGGGCGCGTTACTTCGCGCGCGCCGGCGAAGCCGCGGTGCCGGGCTTCGACGTCACGCTCGTATTCCGCCAGGATCGTTACCTGCGCGGCGGCGACCACAAATCCTTCAATGATCAAGGATGGCCGGCGATCCGCCTGACCGAGCCGCACGAGAACTACGCCCATCAGCACCAGAACGTGCGCGTGGAGGGCGGCGTGCAGTACGGCGACCTGCCGGAATTCGTGGACTTCGCCTACGTCGGACGCGTGGCACGCGCGGCGGCCGCCGCCTGCGGCGAACTGGCGCTGGCGCCGGCCGCGCCCGCCGGCGTGCAGGTGGACGCCACCAAGCTCACTCCGGACAGCCTGCTGCGCTGGCAGCAGGCCGACGCGGCCGCCGGCGTGGCCGGCTACGCCGTGCTGCTGCGGCGCACGGACGAGCCCAATTGGAGCGAGCGCCGCGTGGCGGGGGCGGTCGGCGAGCTGCTGCTCGAGAAGATCAGCAAGGACGACTGGTTGTTCGCGGTCGAGGCCTACGACGCGGCCGGGCATCGCAGCCTGCCGGTCTACCCGACGCCGAAGATGCGCTAGCAAGGCGCGGCTCCGGTTCGTCCGTCGCGCTCGCGGCCCTCAATCGCGCGCGGCAATCTGCGCCGCCCATGCGGCGAGCACGTCCGCGAACTCGCGCGGCCGGTCGAGCATGATCCAGTGACTCACGCCCGACCACCACTCCGCCTCCAGGTCGGGACAGAGGGTCTTCACGTAGGCGCGGTATTCCTCGCCCCAGAAGGGCGCATTCGCCATCACCAGCAGCACCGGCGCGCCGATGCGGTCGCCGGCATAGACGCTGGGCGCGAGCGTGGCGCGCAGCGAAGCCACCTGCACCGCGGCGGGGGTGTCGCGCAGCATCGCGTGCAGCATCTCGCGGTGGAACTCGCTGAGCCCGCCGAGCGGCAGGCCGTCGAAGATCTCCTCGATCTGCGCGTCATGTTCGGCGCCGCGCAGGCGCCCGGCGACGCCCTCCACGTAGGCGTTCATGCCAGGGAAGGCGCTGAGGCTGCCGTCCACGATCACCAGGCCGGCCACGCGCTCCGCCCAGCGCCGATAGAACTGGCGCACGACGAGCGCGCCGTTGCCGTGCCCGATCAGGATGGCGCGGCTGATGCCGCGCGCGTCCATCGCGTTCGCGACCGCCTGCGCCATCGCGTCGAGGGAGTAGTCCCCGTCGGCGGCGGCCGGACTCGGGCCGTGGCCGGGCAAATCCACTGCCAGCACCCGCGCTTCGTCCGCCAGCAGCGGCGCGACTTCCGCCCAGATGCGGGCGTCATTGGACCAGCCGTGCACGAAGACGAGAGC
The DNA here is from genome assembly GCA_964506175.1 of uncultured Planctomycetales bacterium. Taxonomy (GTDB): domain Bacteria; phylum Planctomycetota; class UBA1135; order UBA1135; family UBA1135; genus JAQBVK01. The sequence goes on from CAZDMB010000068.1 coordinate 5,377, forward strand.
GAGCGGCTCGCGCGTCGCGACCGCCTGGGATGCCTCGGTGGCGAGCGGGGGCGACGGCGCGTCCGGCGCCGGCGGCGCGACCGCGGCTTCTTGCTCTTCCGGTGCCGGGGGCGGCGGCGACTCCGCGAGCTGCGGCGAGCCGCAGGCGCCCAGCACGACGGCGAGGAAGGGGACGAGGACGGCGCGCACCGGAGCACAACAGGCTAGGGACGCCGCCCTCGCTCGGCCAGACGTCCTCCGTCGGGCCCTCCGTGCGTCGCGCCAGGGCCTAGGATGTGCGGCGATGCTCTCCCTGCTGCTGCTGCTGCAGGCTCCGCATGCGGTGGAGCGCGTGACGATCGCCCGTCGCGAGGCGCTGCGCGCCGGCTCGGGTTTCGAAGCGGTCGAGGGCAGTCTGGACTTCGCCTTCGACCCGCTCGCCGCGGCGAACGCCGGCGTGACGGATCTCGCGCTCGCGCCGCGCGGCGCCGACGGCAAAGTGCGCTGCCGCGCCGATCTCTTCCTGCTGCAGCCCGCCGATCCCGCGGCCCGCAGCGGCACGGTGCTGCTGGAGATCAGCAACCGGGGCGGCAAGGCCGCAGTCAACTATTTCGGCGAAGACTGGCTGCTTGCGCGCGGCCTGGCGGTCGCGTGGGTCGGCTGGCAAGCGGACGTGCCGCCGGGCGACGGACGCCTGCGGCTCGAGGCTCCGATCGCGGTGAACCCGGACGGCTCCGCCATCACCGGGCCGGTGCGCTGCGATTGGACGGTGGATGTTGCCGCCGCCCGCTTGCCGCTCGGACACCGCGGCCAGACGCCCTATCCGGTCGCGGCCGCCGCCGACCCGCTGAACCGGCTGACGATGCGCTCGAGCCGGCTCGGGCAGCGCGATCTCGTGGAGCGGAGCTCATGGTCCTTCAGCGACGACGGCGCCGCCGTGACCCTGGACGGCGGCTTCTTGGCCGGCAAGATTTATGAACTCGTCTACCGCGGCCGCGATCCGCGGGTCGTCGGCCTCGGCTTGGCCGTGATCCGCGACGCGATGGCCTTCGCCAAATCCGGCGATCCTCGCTGCCCCTTTCCCGCGACGCGCGGCGTCGCCTTCGGCGTGTCGCAGACCGGGAGATTCCTGCGCCATTTTCTGTGGCAGGGGTTCAACGCCTTGCCGGACGGCGGGCCGGCCTTCGACGGCATGCTCATCCACACCGCGGGCGGCGGCCGCGGTTCCTTCAATCACCGCTTCGCGCAGCCCTCGCGCGACGCGCACCGCGCTTCGGCATTCTTCTACCCGACCGACCTGTTTCCGTTCAGCGGCCGCGTGCAACGCGACGCGGAGAGCGGCGCCCGCGACGGCGTCTACGCGCGGGCGCTGGCCAACGGCACGCTGCCCAAACTGTTCCTCACCAACACCGGCTACGAGTACTGGGGCCGCTCCGCTGCGCTGACGCACGTCTCCAGCGACGGCTCCGCCGACCTCGAGCCGCTGCCGCAGGAGCGCTGGTATCACCTGCGCGGCGCGCAGCACTACCCGGGCGCCTGGCCGCCGGGCGCGGACAATCCGCTCGACCTGCGCACCGTCGAGCGCGCGCTCCTGGCGGACTTGCTCGACTGGGTGGAGCGCGGCGTCGAGCCGCCCGCCAGCCGCGTGCCGCGCATCGCCGACGGCACGCTGGTGCCGCTCGGCGAGTACGCCTGGCCGGCGGCGCTCGGCGCCGCGCCGCGCGCCGCGCAGGAGGCCTATCGCTGCGATTACGGTCCGCGCTGGGCGCAGGGCATCGCGGACCTCGAACCGCCGATCCTGGGGCGGCCCTTTCCGGTGCTCGTGCCGCAGGTGGACGCGCGCGGCAACGAGATCGGCGGCGCGCCGAATCTCGAGACCGCGGTGCCGCTCGGCGCCTGGGTGCCGTGGAGCCTGCGCCCCGACGGCGAGATCGCCGACTTCGTGGGCAGCTTTCGGCCCTTCGACGCGGAGCAACGCGCGGCGCTCTATCCCGGCGGTCGCGAAGATTTCCTGCGGCGCGCGGCGGCGGCGGCCGACGCTTTGGTGAGCGAGCGCTTCCTCCTGGCCGAGGACCGCGCCGCGGCGCTCGCGCGCGCCGCCGCAACGTGGGATTGGGCGCTGGCCCACGCGCCGCAGGCTGCCCAGGCCGGCTGGCCGCAGGGCGCCGGACCGCGCGGCGACTGGAGCGCGGATGGGCCGCCGCCGCCGTTGCGCTTCAGCGCGCGCAGCGGCGAAGGCATCCTGTGGCGCACGCCGCTGCCGGAGTCCGGCCAGGGCGGCATCGCCGTTCAGGGAGACCGCGTGTACCTGACGACGATGGCGCCGTGGGATCCGGCGCACGCCCTCGCGGCGGAAGAAGCCGAACGCTTCGCGCACGCCACCGAAGGCCGCGCAATCGTCGGTGCGGACGTGGACGCGCACTGTCTCGACGCCCGTACCGGCGCGATCCTTTGGACCAGAAGAATTCACGGCACGGTGCCCGCCATTTATTCCTATCCCTTTTCCGACGCGACCAGCGCCTCGCCCGTGTGCGACGGCGAGCGCGTCTGGTTCACGAACGCGTCCGGCGCGGTGGTCTGCTTCAGCCGCGAAGGCCAGCTCCTGTGGGAACGCAGGTATTTGCCGGCCTTCGATGGCCCCTTCAACAAGCAGTTCGAGCCCTTCCTGGTGCGCGACGGCGCGCGCCAAGTGCTCGTGCACATGGAGCCATTCCCCGCGCCCGGCGCCGCGGATCCTGCCGACCCGCATGGACGTTGGCACTTCCTGGTCGGCCTCGACGCGCTCACCGGCGCGCCTTTGTGGCGCAGCGCCGACGCCCTGACCCAGTACAACGCGCCTACCTTAGTGCAAACTGCCAACGGCCTCTGCGCCCTGCACGCGCGCGGCGGCCCGCACGAGGTGCCCGAGCGCCCGGTGGGAGTTTCGCTCACGCGCCTGACGGGCCCGCGCGCGGGCGAGGCCGTCTGGCGCTACGAAGATCCCCGCGGCAATCACGAGGCCGCGCTCCAGACCATGGCCCATGACGCGCGCTACGCCTACTGGCTGCTGAAGGAGCCGCGCAACGCGCTCGTGGTGCTCGATCTGAACACGGGCGAGGAATTGCGCGAGATCTCGCTGGTGCGGGGCGTCACTCGCACCGAGTTCGATGCCGGCGCAGGGGTTTGGAGGACCACCGGCGCGGCAGACCTCGAGCGCGGCGTCTTCCCCGCGCGCTATTCCATGATTGCCGCCGCAGGCAAGGTCTACTTCCAGTGCTACGCGACGGCTTGGGGTCAGCCCACGATCGGCCCGCCCTATTCCTTCGCGCGCGTGGACGCGGAGTCGGGCAAGGTGGAATACCTCGAAGTGCCGACGGACGTCGTGCGTGAACCCGGCCAGCCCGAGCAGTACTTGTGGCGCACTCCGCGCGCCGCGCGCGCGCTGAACAGCCGCGGCGAGGAGGTCACCGGCGACGAGCGCAGCCGCTGGGACGGTTGGGACTGGGTCTTCAACGGCTCGCCGACGCGGGTGAACGAGCGCTTGCATTTCACGCTGGCCAGCGGCGTCGTCTACGTGCTCGACGCGAGCGCGCCGGCTTTTGACCAGCGCGCCTTCCTGGCGCTCAACGATCTCGGACCAGCCGGCGCGACGTGGACTGCGAATTCTGTCTCCTACGCCGGCGGCAGGCTGTATCACCGCACGGCCGCCGAGATTCTCTGCATCGGCGCAGCGCGCTAGGAAGGAACCGCACCTGGCCCTACTCCATGCGCAACCAGATGCGCAGAGCCAGGGGATTTCCCGTGCCCAAGAGGGAAACCCAAAACTCTCGCCAATCTCCCCGTTCCAACGGTTACTCTGTCCTTCAAGGTCCTTGAGATCATGCTCTGCCGCCTGAACCTCCTGACCGCCTTCGTTGCACTGTCGCTTCCAGCCCTGGGTCAAGACCTGATCGGCCTTGATCTGGGAGGCGGATATTTCAGGATCGATCCCCGGACCGGATCCACCACCCTCGTTGGCTCGACAGGGCTCGCTCAGAACATTTGGACGAGCCTGGCTTTGGATAGCCGCGGGCGCCTGTTCTCCTCATATGGCTATTACAATGCTCCCTATGCAATCTACGAGTTAGATCCAGTTACAGGACACGCCACTTTCAGAATCCAAACCTCTTTCATCGGCGTGAGCGCGATGGCCTTCGGTCCCGGCGATGTCCTGTATCTGACCGAAGATCCCACGGCGCCGCTCGCACACGGACCCTATGAGCTCCACCGCGTGGACCTCGCCACGGGAGTGACTACTTTGGTCGGGTCTACTGGGATCAGCGGCATCCTGGCCTTGGACTTCGATTCCCAAGGACGGCTCTGGGCGTACGACGGCTTCGTCGGACTCGTTGAACTGGACCTGTCCAATGGTGCGGCCATTGACATCAATCCTTCCTTTGTTGGCCCTCCCGACCCCACCAAATCCATGGTCTTCGGTGAAGACGACGCGCTGTGGATGATTGACATCGCGGTGTGGGTCGGCGACACGACGACTGGCGTGCCGTCGCTGGTCACGCCGATGTCCTACTTCGGCATTTTCAGCGGTCTCGAATACCTCCCTGGCCCGACACCGCCTTTCGTGCTGTGGACCCTCGGAGAGACGGGCGGTCCGATGGGCGTCCGCGCCGTCGGCGCCACGCCGGGCGGCACCGTCGCGATCGTGATGGCGCAGGGAGTTGGCGGCAGCACGCCGGTGCCCGGCGGCAATCCTTGCGCCGGGACGCTGCTCGATCTCAATGCCACCATGGCTCCGTTGCGCGTGCTCCGCGCCGACGCGCAGGGCCAAGTGCAGATTGGACCGTCCTACGTCCCGACGTCGGCCGCCGGCTCGGTGCGCCTGCAGGCGGTGGACCTCGCCACCTGCGCGAGCAGCAACCTGGCGCGCATCGTGTCCTAGGCGCCGCCGCTCACGGCAACATCACGGTCACGTCGGCGCGGCGCGCTTCGGGCGTGACCACGAGCCGCTCGATCTTGCCGCCGCGCAGCACGGCCTCGACCGTGGTGCCGCGCGGCGCGTGGAGTTTGAAGTCCACGTCCCACTCCTTCGGCCAGGCGGGAAAGAGCAGGATGCGCTCGCCGTCGGCCTGCAGCAGCATTTCCTGGACGAGCAGCATCAGGTTGGAGCCGTGGCACTGGTCGGGCAGCCAGTCGAAGTTCGGGCCCCAGGCGGCCGGGAAACGATAGTTGGAGTTGCTGTTCGCGACCTTCGCCAGCAGGTTGGCGCGCGCTTCGTCCACCAAGCCGAGCCGCGCCGCGAAGGTTCCGTCCTGCGTCCAGCCCTGCGTCTGCCGGTCGTGGCGCCGCGCGTAAGCCTCCTGCGCGAGGTCCAACCCCGGGCGCCCGAGCGCGAACTGCCGGAAGGGAAAGAGCGCGTAAAGCTCCGGCGTCTCGACGTTCTGGCGGCTGGGGTCGTAGCGCTCCGCCGGCGCGAGCAGGCGCGCGCCATTTTCTTCGCGCACCGGCAGCGGCGGAAGCGCCGCGGCGAGGCGCGCCCACAATGCGCGATCCTCGTCCGTCGCGGCGGCGCTGGGCAGGCGCTGCAGCCGCGGCAGCACCTCGTGCAAGCCAGCGACGCAGGGCATGTCGTTGACCACCCCGTGCCAGTGCGTCTCCAGCGCCTGCGTGGGGGAGATCACGAGCCGGCCCGCGGCGTCGCGCGCGAAGCGCGCGTCGAAGTAGTTCAACACGTCGCGCGCCATCGGCACGAGTTGCGCGCGCGCGAAGGCCGCGTCGGGCGCGTACTCGTAGCGGTCGAGCATCAGCGCCACCAGTTCCAGGCCCTGATTCCAGGCCCACTGCCACCAGGGGCACAGGATCTCGGACGGCTCGCGCCCGGCGCGATCCCAGCCGTAGTCGCCGTTGGCGTAGGCGCCGAACATCGTCATCGTTTCGGGGAAGTAGGCGCCCTGCACGCCGGCGTAGGCGCGGGCGCGCGCGCGGCAGGCCGGGACGCAGGCGGCGTAGAAGTCGAACAAGCCTTGCATCAGATCGAAGTCACCCGCGGCCAGCATCGGGTAGTAGGGCAGGCGGGTGTTCTGCCACCAGTAGCAGTCGCCCCAGCGGCGCCAGTCCGGGTTGAAGTCCGGTCCGCCCGCGTAGCGTGGCTCGACCGTGAAGATGGAGCCGTTGAACTTGATGGGATAGGCGCCGCGGCCGGCGCAAGCCGCCACCCAGCGCTGCAGCACGTAGGCCTGCGTGACGCGCGAGGGCGGCGCCGGCGCGGCCGGCGGCGTGGCGGCCACCTGTCGGCCGTCGCAGAGGATGCGCCCGCTCGCGCTGGCCGCGTCCCAGGTGGCGGTTACCGTGTGCCAGCCGCCGTCGTCGGGCAGCGCGTCCGGGGCGATGAGAATCTGCGCGCCGACGATCAGGCGCAGGCTGTGCCCGGGGTGGGTGTCGAGCAGGAACCCGTCCGCTCCGCCCGCGGTCATCTTGTCCACGATGCGCGCGTCGCCCTGGCCGGGCGCGCGGCGCACGCGCGCGGTGATGGTGAAGCCGCCGCTGAAATCCGCGGCGCCCGCGGGCGCGGGTTCGTAGCGGACGTCCTCG
>CAZDMB010000069.1:0-11889 GCA_964506175.1 uncultured Planctomycetales bacterium
TTTTCTGTGGCACTTTCCCTAGGGTTGCCCCCGGTGGCCGTTAGCCACCACCATGCCCTGCGGAGCCCGGACTTTCCTCGGCGGGAGATCCCGCCGCGGCCGCCCGGACGACACTCGCGCGCATTCTAACCGCGCGCGCCCCCTCCTCAGCCGACTTCGGCGAGGTATTCGCGCAGGATCACCACCGCAGCGACGCTGTCCACGTGGTCCTTGGCCTGCTTGCGGTTGAAGCCGCCCTCGCGCAACAGGGCGTTGGCCTCGTGCGTGGTGTGGCGCTCGTCGCGCTCGAGCACCGCGATGGACTCCGGGAGCGCCGCGCGCAGGGCGCCGAGAAACAAGCGCACGATCTGCACGGCGGAGCCTTCGCGGCCGTCGGGCAAGAAGGGCATGCCCACGAGCACGGTGCGCACGTCGCGCGCGCGCGCTTCCCGCACGATCGCGCCCACCGTGGCCTCGAGATCCTCCGAGATCACCGCCTGCAGCGGGGCGGCGATGATGCCGAGCGGATCCGACACCGCGAGCCCCGTGCGCTTGGCGCCGTAGTCCACCGCCAACACCCGCCCGATCACGTCGCGTCCTCGCGGCCCATGGCCTTCAGTTGCTCGACGAATTTCTTGACGTCTTCGGCGCGGTCGCGCCGCGCGACGAGGATGGCGTCTTCGGTGCGCACGACGACGACGTCGTCCAGGCCGAGCACGGCGATGATCTGCGGCGCGGAACTGTAGGCAAGGACGCCGCTGGCGCCCTCGGCGAGCAGCGTGCCGCCGTTGGGGAACACGGCCGCGTTGCCGCGCGCGTCGCGCGCGACTTCCTCGTACAGGCTCTTCCACGAGCCGACGTCGCTCCAATGGAAGGGCGTCGCCAGCACCAGCACGCCGCTCACTTTCTCCATGATGCCGACGTCCACCGCCACGTTCGGCAGGCCGGGATAGACGCGGTCCACGGCGCTCTGGAAATCCGCGGCGCCGGCGCGCGCCATGATCTCTTGCAGGCCGGCGTGCAGGGCGGGCAGATGCGCGCGCACGGCGTCGAGCACGGTCGCGGCGCGCCACACGAAGATCCCCGAGTTCCACAGGTACTCGCCGGTAGCGAGGAACTGCGCGGCGCGCGCGGCGTCGGGCTTCTCGGTGAAGCCGGCGACGCGGAAGCACTCGAGCCCTTCGATGACCCGTTCACGGGCGGCGCGCCGGATGTAGCCGTAGCCGGTGGCGGGCCACGTGGGCGTGATGCCGAAGGTGACGAAGGCGCCGGGTTGCTCCGCCGCCGCGGCGCCGGCGCGCAGGGCGCGCTGGAATTCCGCCACCGGTTGGATGGCGTGATCGGCGGGGAGGACCGCCATCACCGCTTCCGGATCCTGGCGCGCGATCACGGCGGCGCTGAGGCCGACGCACGGCGCCGTGTTGCGCCCGACCGGCTCGATCAGGACGTTGGCGGCCGGCAACTCCGGGCAGACGCGGCGCACGCCGGCGGCCTGCTGGGCGTTCGTCACCACCCAGATGCGCGACGTGGGCACCAGCGGATGGAGCCGCGCCACCGTCTCGGCGAGCATGGCCTTGCCGCCCGTGATCGGCAGCAGTTGCTTGGGCCGGTTGCGGCGGCTCTCGGGCCAGAAGCGCGTGCCGGAACCCCCGGCCATCACCACGGCATGCAGCATCGGGGAATTCTACGGGTGCGGCAGCGAGGGCGTCCGCAGCGCCGGCCCGGTCACGGGCAGGGCGGGCGACTTGCGCCAATCCGGACGCTGCACCTTGGGCATCCACAGCGGGAAAGGCACGCGATCGACGTCGCCGGCGAGCAGCTTGCCGAAGCCGCGCTGGCGCAGGCGCGGCGCCGCCGCCGGGCCGTAGACGTCGTGCTCCACCAGGAAGTCGAGCAGATCCTTGATCAGCGGCAGGCGGCCGAAGAAACCGAGGGTGCGCACCGTCACCTTGAGCGAGAGGTAGGAGTCGATCGTGAGGGTGCGCTCGCCCGTGACCTCGAGCAGCGGGTGCTGCAGGCTGAAGTTCTCCACCAGCATGCGTCCGGCGCCGAGGAAACTCATGCGCAACTCGCCGCGGCTGAAGGTGGGCGCGTCGATTCCGAGCAGGCGCCACAACTGCGCGAGCACCGGCACCGTGCCGAGGACCCCGTCGCGGATGCGCAAGCTGACTTCGCCCTTGTAGTCCACGGGGCTGGGGCCCGGGCTGCGGATGGCCACTTCGCCGCTCAATTTGCCCGCCAGCGGTCCGCGGAAGCCCAACTCTTCGCCGAGGCGCTCCAGCTCGAAATCCTCGAAGCGGAACTCCGCGCGCACTTGCGCCTTGCCGGCGAGGCCGAGCTCGAAGCCGCCGCGATGCGCGCCGCCGTCCGCGTCCAGCCATTCGGTGCTGGCATGACCGCCCAGCGCGGCCGCGGCGAAGCGCGTGACGACGATGCGGTCCGCCTTGAGCGCCAATTCCGCGCGCGCCGCCTCCATGCCGACGCCCGCGACGCGCGCGCCGCCGTCGCTCAGGAGAAAGCGGCCCTCGAAGTCCTCCGGGCCGCGCCAGATGAAATCGACGCATTCGATGCGACCGGAACCGTCCTCGATGGGCGGCGGGCCGCTGAGCTGGAAGTCGCGCAGATCGACCGTGCCGCGCGAGCGCAGCACCGGGCTGCCGGCGCTTGGCACGTCGAGCTCGAACATCAGATCGCGCGGGGCGAGCTCGCCGTCGAGGCCGATCAGGTCGAGAGAGTCGAGCACGCGCTGCGGGGCGACCAGGCCGAGCGGAGGGCGCAGACGCATGCCGCGCGCCGACACGGTGCGGCCCGTGAGGTGCAAGCCGCTCGGATCGAAATGTCCGGCGCACTCGCGCAGCTCCAGGTCCACGTCCGGTCCGTCGAGCTGCAAGCCGGTGGTGCCGAGCTGCCCCGCGCTGGCGAAGATGCGCCCGGAAATCTCGAACTTCGCGGCCGCGCGCCGCGCCGCATGCTTGAGCGTTCCTTCCGGCAGCAGGATGCTCAGCGGCGCGAGATCGAGACGCGCGAGCGCGCGCTCCGGCGCGGCGAGCGGCATGTCCACGTTCGCCGAGAAGACGCCGCCGAGCACGATCCCGCGCGTCCACGAACGCGCGCCCAGCGGCGCGAGGGTTTCGCGCACCTGCGCGTCGGCCACCTGCGCGCCGAAGACGGAGCCGGCGAGGTGGCCGGGAAGGGCTCCGCCGCCGGCAGGCACCGTGGCGCTGGCGGTGGCGAGCATCCGTCCGCCGCTCCACACGCCCTGCGCGCTCGCGACTTGGACCGCCGCTCCGCCCGCGCCGCCGACGGCTCCGCCGCGGACTTCCAGCGCGTCGACCTCGAGCGCGTGCTGCGGCCAGCGCAGCGCGCCGCTGGCGAGCTCGATCTCCGCCTGCCACGAAGGCGCGCCGAGGAGGGCACCGCCCTCGCCGGAGACGAAGCGCAGGCCCGCGGTCCACGTGGCGACGCCCTGCACGGAGAGTTCCTGGCAGAGAGCGAAGTCGGGAGCGACCGTCGCGATGCGCTCCAGCGCCGCAGGCTCGGGCACGCCCGTGCCGGCCGCGCGACATGCCCAGACGAAGGCCGTCGGGTCGCCGGCGACGGCGCGCAACTGCGCTTCGAGATCGGCGCTCAAGCCGGCCACGCGCGCGTGGCCGCGGATGCCGATCGCGCCTTCGGCGACGTCCACCTCGGCCTGATCCGCGAGCACTTCCAGGCCCAGCAAGGGCGGGGTCATGCGGACGTCCTGCGCGCGGACGAGCACGCGCAGGCGGTGGGTTGCGGCCGCCGGCCGCACGCGCAGGCGCAGATCCGCCGTGCCGCCGGCGGGCGCGCCCAGGTCCTCCCACAAGTGCTCGAGCGGCGGATTGGCGGCGAGCGCCGCGCCGATGCGCGGTCCGGGGACGAGGTTGCTGCCGCTGAGATCCAGCTCCACGCGCGCCGCGTCCGGCACCAGCAGGACGGCTCCGGAGGCCTCGACCTGCGCCGGCGCGGCCGGCGACGGCGCGTGCGGATCGCCGTCCGCCTCGCCGACCACCGCGGCGGCGCGAAAGAGGATGGTGTCGTCGCTCCACGCCACTTGCCCGCCGGTCACGGCCGCGGGAAGGCGGAAGGAGAAGCTCTCGCCGGTCAACTCGTCGGTGAAGCCGGCGTAATCCAGCCCGAGCCCGGCCGGCGCGGCGAGCGCGCACATCCGCGGCAGCGGCGCGCCTGCGGCCAGGTCCGCGCGCACGCGCACCTGCGCGGCCGCCGCGCCGGAAAGGCCCAGGGCTACGAGGGTCTTCTCGGAACCGGGGAAGGCGGCGGCGAGGTCGTCGCGCAGCGCGGCGTCGAGCGGCAGATCGCTCAACTGCGCGAGGGCGTCGAGGCTCCAACCGGCGAGCGGCGAGGATGTCGGCGGCTGCGGCGCGCGCGTCAGCCACGCTTCGCCTTGCAGGCGGCCCCGCGGCGTCGCCAGTTCCGCGGATGCCCGCAGTTCGGAACGGGCGTCGCCCGCGAGGCGTACGCGCAACGCATCCACCAGGCACGGCAGCTGCGCCTGGCGCAGCCCGCGCGCCTCGGCGCTGCCGTCCACCAGCCAGAGGTCCGGAGTGAGGTAGGCGCGGAGGTCGGCCGTCGCGTGCACCCAACTGGTGCCGGCGGCGGGAAGGCCGAGGCGATCGAGCGGCGGCAGGTCTGCGACTTGCGCGCGCACGCTCGCCTCCCAGGTCTCTCCGACCGGATCCGCCTGCACGCGCACCTCGAGCCGCGTCGGAATCGGATCGGTGAGGCGCGCCTCCGCCTCGACGCCGACGTGGAAGCGCCCGTTCGCGTCGAAAGTGCCGGCGATGCGCGCGTTGCCGCCGCGGAAGCTCAGCAGGCTGCCGTCGGCGAGGCGGAAACTGCCGCCCGCGTCGCGCACGCGCACCTCGAAGGCCGAGAAGTCCTCCTCCGGCGGCTGTTCCGGGCCGATGAGCGCCCGCAAGGACGGCTCGTCCAGGGTGACCTGCGCGCCGGCGATCTCCACGCGCGCCACCGGCAGGGCGCGCGCACGCCACGGGCGCAGGTCCAGGCGCACGCCGACCCAATCGGCCCGCCCGAGTTCGGCGCCGTTCCAGGCGACCTGCGCGTCGGTCACGCGCAACTCGCCGGTGGCCCAGCGCAGCCGCGCCGCGCCCGCCACGGTGAAGCCGGGGCCGCGCTCGGCGAGGGCGTCCTGCGCGAGGTGGAGCGGCACCGGTAGCCAAATGAATCCGCTCGCGGCGACCAGGGCTCCCAGCAGCAGCGCGAAGCGGGCGGTGCGTGTGAGCCTCATGCCGAGGCGGCCGCCGCGGCAGCCGGCCTCTCCTTGTACACCCGCCGCACCCGCGCCCCGATGCTGCAAGTGATTTCGTACGGAATGGTGCCCACGCTGCGCGCGACCTCGGCGGCGCCGATCGCCTCTGCGCCGTCGCGGCCGATGACGGTCACCGCATCGGCCACTTCCACGCCGGGCACGTGGCCGACGTCGATCGTGGTGTAGTCCATGCTGACAGCGCCTACGATCGGGCAGCGCCGTCCGCGCACCAGAACTTGGCCGACGCCGCTGGCGCCGAGCCGCCACGGCACGCCGTCGTTGTAGCCCAGCGGCAGCACGGCGAGGCGGGTGGCGCGGTGCGCGCGCCAGCGGCCGTCGTAGCCCACAGCCGTGCCGGCCGGCACGTCCTTGAGGAACACGATCTGGGTCCGCAAGGAGAGCACCGGGCGCAACTCGGCGGCCCCCGGCAGGGTCGGCGGCAAGATGCCGTAGAGGGCGATGCCCGGCCGCACCGCGTCGCCCAGCGGGTCGAGGCCGGTGAAGAGGGCCGCCGAGTTGGCGCAGTGCGTGGGGGGCACGCGGCCGAAGATCGCGCCGACGCCGCGCGCGGCGTCGAGGAAGGCGGCATGCTGCGCGGCCGTGCCCGGATCGCGGCAGCCCTCGGCCGCCGGGAAGTGCGCCATCACGCCGCGCAGTTCGAGTTGCGGACATTCGCGCAGGGCCTGGGCCACGCGGCCGACCGCCTCCACGCGCACCCCGAGGCGGCTCATGCCGACGTCCACCTTCAAGTGCACGCCGAGCCGCGCCTGGCTGCGCGCGGCGATCTCGTTGAGCTGGCGCGCCCGCCCTTCGGAGTGGACGCCGACCTCGATGCGGTTGGCGAGCAGGTCCTGGACCTCCGCGTCAATGACCGTGCCGAGCACGAGCAGGGGCACGCGCACTCCGGCCTCGCGCAAGGACAGCGCTTCCTCCCCGTCCGCCACGCCGATGCGGTCCACGCCCTCGTCGGCGCAGACCTGCGCGAGCTTGTGCGCTCCGTGGCCGTAGGCATTGGCCTTGAGCACCGGCCAGACCCGCGCCGGACCGGCGCGCGCGCGCGCCAGGCGCAGGTTGAAGCGGAAGGCCTCGAGGTCCACCTCCGCCCACGCGCGATGCCGCGACGACACGCGGCAAGGCTAACGCGCGGCGCTGGCGATCTCCAGCGCGGGAACGCGCGCCTCAGCGCACTCCGAGTCCGAGCAGGCCCTCTTCGCGCAGCACTTCCGCGGCGGCGTCGGCGAGCGCGGCAGCGAGACTCGCGCGCGCTTCCCATCCGCGGCTCCATGCGGCCGGCGCCTCGGGCAGGGCGCGCACGCGCTCCGCCTCCGCGCGCACCGCCGCCAGAAAGGCGTCGCGGCCCGGATGGGCGGCAAGCAGGGCGTTCATGCGGGCCGGGTCGTGCTCGCACAGCACCCAGGCCGTGTCGAGCAGCTCGGTGGCGCCGGCGAAGAGCGGCTCCGGCGCCTGCCAGGGTTGGAGCATGCGCGCGGCCAGGGCTTGGCGCAGGGACCAAGGCACGCGCCAGGCGGCGAAGGAGGCCTTGATGCGGGCATAGATCTCGCTGTGGCGCGCCCCGGGAATGGGCGAGACGGTGCTGGTGTCGCCGCCGATGGTGCGCAGCCAGGCGATGGCCTCGACGTCGGAGACCTCGAACTCGCGTCCGCAATCCCAGACGTCCCACAGGCGGATGCCGGCGTAGATCCCGCCGCCGCGGTTGCGATAGGCGTGCTCGAAGTAATCGGCGACCGGGTTCAGTTCCGGCAGTTCGTCCAGCGCGCCGAGCGCCCACGCCGTGACGCGCCCGTCCGGCGGCCAGCCGCCGCGGAAGCCGGCCAGGATCCCTTGGTCGGGAGCGATGGCCGCGGCCGGCTCGATGAGGGCGTCGCGCCCCGGGTCCCAGGCCCAGCGCTCCGGCGGGGGCGGGGGTGGCGTGCGCCGTCCGAGCAGGCTGCGGTGGATGGACTTCCAGGCCGGATCCTGCGGCTGCCACACGACGGTGCGCAAGCGCAAGGCCGGGGCGTACTCCGTAGCGTCGAAGGCGCGCGCCGGTTCCGGCGCCAAGCGGCGCGCCGCCTGCAGCCGGGGCGCCTCCTGCAAGGCGGCGGCGGCACGGCACAGCGGGTGCTCCCAGGCCAATTGCCGGGCCGCCAGCGCTGCGGCGATGCGCTCCTGCTCCGCCGCGGGGAGGTCGGCCAAACGCCCCAACAGGCGGCTTTCCCGGGGATCCGGCTCGGATTGGGGAGGGGCGACCGCCGCCAGCAGCGCCAACAGGAGCATGGCCGGATCCTAGCGAAACGGCGGAATTCGCGGGAATTCGGGCAATTTCGATTGACTCGCCGCCGGGTGGCGCACCACAATCCTGGCAGAGAACGGCGATTTCGCCGTCGAAACCCCCTCTAGAACCCCAAACTCGGGGTTCCGCGGGGATCCCCGGAAAACCCGTAACCTCAAGGAAACACACCAATGGCCAAGAAAGCCGCGAAGGGCAAGACGCCCGCTGAACTGATCATCTCCAAGAGCCGCACCAAGGCGGCCGTGAGGAACTGCAACGTGTCGGGCGACTTCTACGGCGCCCTCGACTCCTACGTGCGCAGCGCCATCAAGAGCGCCGAAGCGCGCGCGACCCAGAACGGCCGCAAGACCCTGCGCCCGCAGGACCTGTAGTCCCGGGTCGGACGTGGCGGCGCGCCTTCGCCGGCGCGCCGCCTGCTTTTTTTATTTCCCTATTCCGGCCGCCGGAAGGCGGCGGGCCGCAGGTAGAGCGGCTCCGCCGGACCGAGCGCGGCCACGCCCGCGCCGTCGTGGCGCGCCCCGCGCTGGCGCGCGCGCGCGAGCAGGAGCGCGGCGGGCGGCGCGGCCGCTGGGGCGAGGACTTCCACATCCGCCGCCGCGAAGCGCGCGTCGCCGATGACCAGCGCGCCCGGCGGCACGGCCGCGGCCGCCTCCGCCGGCGACAGGACGCGCGGCGCCGTCAGGATGCGCACGTCCGCCGCGGTGCGCGCGTAGCGCGCGTGGTAGACCTCGCCGCGAAAGGCGTCGAGGAGAACGTGCACGTCGGCGCCGACGGGCGCGAGCAGCGCGGCGGCCTCGAAGGAGCAGACCCCGCCTGCGGGAATGCCGAGAGCGTCGGCCAGCGCGCGCGCCGCCGCGCAGGCGATGCGCAGCCCGGTGTAGGAGCCGGGTCCGGTGCCGGCGATGACGCCGCGCAAGTCGGCGCGCGCGCAGCCGGCGGCGCGCAGCAGGGCGTCGGCCTCGCTGATCAGGCCGCGCCCGGCGGCGGCGGCGAAGGTCCGCTCGGTCGCCGGCGCGCCGTCCCGCTCCAGCGCCACGCTGCACTGGCTGCCCGCCAGTTCGAAGGCCAGCAGCGCGCCGCTCATTCCGCGAGGATGCCGTCCTGGCGCGCCGCTGCGGCCAGGCGCTCGAGCGCGCTCTCGACCTGCGCGCTCTCGCGCGCCTCGACCATCAGCCGCAGCCGCAGTTCGGTGCCGGAGAAGCGCACCACCGTGCGGCCCGCGCCCTCGAGCTCGCGATCGAGGGCGGCGGCCTCGGCGCTGAGGCGCGGCAATTGCGCGAGCGGCACGCGCCGGCTGACCCGCAAGTTGACCAGGCGTTGCGGAAAATCGCGGTAGCCGGCGGCGAAGGCGGCGGGGGCGCGGCCGTCGCGCTCGAGCGCGCTCAGCACGCGCAGCAAGGTGTACAAGCCGTCGCCGCGCCAGCCGTGCTCCGCGCCGAAGAGCAGGTGTCCCGATTTCTCGCCGCCCAGGCCGTAGCCGCCGGCGCGCATCGCCTCGGCCACGAAGCGGTCGCCGACTTGCGTGCGCAGGAGCAGCGCGCCGGTTTCGCGCAGCCAGGACTCGAGCGCCAGATTGCTCATGACGGTGGCGACGACGGTGCCGCGCGGCAGTTCGCCGCGGGCGTGCAGGTGGCGGCCCAAGCCCGCGAGCAAGGCGTCGCCGTCGAGCACGCGGCCGCTGCCGTCCACGGCGATGCCGCGATCGGCGTCGCCGTCGAGACTGATGCCGAGCGCACAGCCGCGGGCGGCGGCCTCGCGCGCGGCGACCTCCGGATGGAGCGCGCCGCAGCCCTGATTGATGTTGGCCCCGTCCGGGCGATCGTGCAGGGCCACCACTTCGGCGCCGAAAGCGGCGAGCGCGCGCGGCGCGAGGCGCGAGGCGCCGCCGTTGGCGCAATCCACGAGCAGGCGGCTGCCGCGCAGGTCGAGGCCGGAAAAGCTCGCGCGCAGCCAGGCGAGGTACTGATCCAGCAGCTCCGGCCGCGCGCGCCGCGCGCCGGCGCGCGGCGCGGCGGCGGGCGCGGCGCCTCGCAGCGCCTGCTCGATCTCCAGCTCGGCCGCGTCCGGCAGCTTGGCGCCGTCGGCGCCGAAAAGTTTGACGCCGTTGTCCTCCGCCGGATTGTGGGAAGCGGACACCATCAGGCCGGCGCGCTCCGGTCCGGCGGCGGCGAGGAAGGCGAGCGCGGGCGTGGTGCAGAGCCCGACCTCGTCCACGTCCACGCCCGCCGTCGCCAGGCCTTCGGCCAGCGCGTCGGTGATCGCGGGCCCGCTGGCCCGTCCGTCGTGGCCGATCACCACCCGCGGCGCGGCGCTTTCGGCGCGCACGCGCGCTCCCAACACGCTGCCGAGATGACGCAGAAAATCCGGCACCAGCGGCCATGCGCCGGCGCGCCCGCGGATGCCATCGGTGCCGAACAGCCGCTCGCCGGGGTTCACATGCCGCTCCGCGTGACGCTGACCGTCGCATCCTCCGGATCGACGGGCTCGAGGCTCAGCGCGTCGAGGATGCTGAGGCGCTCGTCCGGATCGTCCACCTCGATCAGGGTCCACTCCACGCGCACCTCGCGTTGCTGCAGCGCCTCGCCCGTCAGGCGCGTGAGGGGCAGCAACAGCACCACGTGTTCCTCGACCCAGGTGCCGAAGTTGACGCTGGGGGGCAGCACCTCGTAGCGCAGGTTGGCGCGCCAGCGGGCGGCGTAGGCCGGCACCTGCCAGCGCGGCGGATCGGAATGCAGGACCTCCAACGGGGGCGTCCATTCGTGGGCGCTGTGCGCGCGTTGCCGCACCGGCACCGTGACCCGCACCCAGTTGGGCTCGAGCGCCAAGCCGCGCGCGCGCCACGGTTCGGCGAGGCGCAGGGCCACCGACACGTCGCGGCGCACGGTCGCGTCCAAATCGAGCGGCTCGAACAGGCTGGCCGGGTGATCGAGGTCGGCGGCGGCGCGTTCCTCTTCGGCGAAGGCCTCTTCCACGACGCTCTGCGGTCCGGTGAGCGTGGCCTGGGAGAGATCGAAGCGCGCGTCCCACGGCATCACCTCGTACTCGGGCGCGGTCGCGCCGCGCAGGTCGAGCAGGTGGTGCCCGAGCGGGAGCGTGCGGCGCAGCACCCGCTGCAGGCGGAAGTCGAAGACCTGCGGCCCGCCGACGCCGGCCAGCAATTGGCGCGCCTCTTCCTGGCGCAGCCAGACGAAATCTTCCGGGCGCAAGGAGGCCGTGAGGTCGGCGCCGAGGCGCGCGCTCGCGGGCGGCTGGATCTCGGAGTAGGCGGCGAACTGGCGGCCGGTGAAATTTTCCAGGCTGGAATGCGAGCCGCGCAGCCAGACCTGGATGGAGGAGCCGTCGCGCGGCTCCACCAAGGTCCAGCCGGCGGGCACGCGCAAGGCCAAGGTGCCGAAGTCCGGCGTCACCGGCTCGTCCACCGCGACGACGCGCAGCGACACGCTGCGGTCGTGCGCGAGGAGTCCGTCCACGTACCACCACAGGCCGAAGCCGAGGGCCAGCGCCAGCAGTTTGCGCCGCCAGTCGTAGACGAAGATGCGGTGGAGCACGCTCACGGGACCTCCGCCAGGGCTTTGGGCGCCGCGCTCGGGCGCGACTGCAGCAGTTCCTTGAGGCGGCGCTCGAGCGCTTCCTGCGGCACCGGCTTCTCCAGGCGTCCCGACGCGGCAAGCGCGATCTCGCCCGTCTCCTCGCTCACGAGCAGCGCGACCGCGTCCGTCTCCTCGCTGAGCCCGATCGCGGCGCGATGGCGCGTGCCCAGGCGCTCGGCCGCGATCGGGCTGTCGGATAGGGGGAAGATGGCCGCGGCCGCGATGATCGCCTTGCCGCGCACGATGACGCCGCCGTCGTGCAGCGGGCTGCCGGGGAAGAAGATCGTCTCCAAGAGCACGGCGGAAACCGGCAAGTCCAGCGCCGTGGCGCCCTCGGTGAAGGACTGCAGGCTGACTTCGCGCTCGATGGCGATCAGCGCGCCGATGCGCTGGTTGGCCAGGCGCTTGGCGGCGGCGGCGATCTGATGGATCTCGTCGTCCTCGGCCTCGCGCCCGCGCAGGCGCCGGAAGATTTCGGCGCGGCCGAAGCGGCTGATGCCCTGGCGCAACTCCTGCTGGAACAGCACCACCACGATCAAGGCGAAGAAGGGCGTGACGATCGAGAGGATGTACTTGATGACGTCCAGGCCGCCGGGGGCGAGGCGATCGAGCACGCCGAGCAGCACGGTCGCCGAGAACACCACCGTGAACAGGCCGCGCAGCACGCCCACGCCGCGGGTGCTGCGGATGAAGCGCAGGATGCCGTAGATCGCGAT
>CAZDMB010000070.1:0-11853 GCA_964506175.1 uncultured Planctomycetales bacterium
TCTCCGGGAACTTGCCGAAGACGTTGCGGCGAATGACCATGCGCTCGTAATCGTTGATCTGCAGTTCGATGGAATCGCCTTTGGTGAAGGAGACGTTGAAGTGGTTGCGCCAGAAATCGCACAACACCTCCTCGGCGCGCCGGTCGGAGAGCGCCGCGCGCAGGATGACCGCCTGAATCAGCTCCTGCCCGGGGGCGCGCCGGCGCATGCGCAGTTTCTGGCGCTCTTCCTCGCTCAGGCGGTCGTCGTCCACGCCGCCGCGGCCGAGGTAATCGGCGTACACCCACTGCGCGCAGCCGGCCGGCGACAGTTCGAGCGTCTCGAAGCGGGCGAGCGCCTGGGTCAGGCGCGGATCGGCGGCGGGCGCGGGCCGCAACTGCTCGTCCAGCCAGGCGTCCTCCCCCATCTCCAGCACGCGCTCCACGTCCCCCGGCGCCGGGCCGAAGGCCAAGCGGTTGAGCAGATGCACCGCGCGCTCGCGGGGGTTGAGCGGCGCCGGCGGGTCTTGCGGGGCGGCCGCCAGCCAAACCGAACAGAGAAGCGCGAGCATGGGCACCATCCTAAACCTGGATCCTCCAAGGAAACACCCGGCCGGGCCGAAAGTTCCGCATACAGTGGCTCCTGCAGCCATGCCCCTCGTCCCCGCGCTCCTCCTTCTGGCCGCCGCTCCGCAGTGGAGCGACGACCCCTTCGTCAATCAGGCCGTCGCCGGCGGCCCCGGCGAGCAGGTGCTCGCCAAGGCCGCGGCCGCCCCCGACGGCGGTTCTTGGGTCGCCTGGTTCGACTCGCGCAGCGGCTCCTACGCGGTTCGCATCCAGCGCTACGACTCCCAGGGCGCGCCGCTGCTGGCGGCCGGCGGCCTGCTGGTGAGCGACCATCCGCAGAGCAGTTCGCTCGTCAACTGGGAGTTGATCGCCGCCGCCGACGGCGACGCGGTGCTGGCCTTCACCGACGTGCGCAAGGGCGGCGATCTGGACGTCTATGCCTACAAGATCGGCGCGGATGGCGTCTTCCGCTGGGGGCCCGACGGCGTCGCCGTGTCCGACAACACCGCCTACGAGGCGGATCCGCAACTGGCGCAGACGGCCAACGGCGATTTCGTGGTGGTGTGGAATTACCTGCCCTCCGGCGACGGCGCCATCCGCATGCAGCGCCTGAATGCGGCCGGCGCGCCGCTGCTCCCTCCCGGCGGCATCAATGCGGTCACCGAGACCGGGCGCACGCCCTGCTTCGCCGACGTCGCGCCGGCCGGCGGCGACGACGTGATCGTCTCCTGGGTGCGCGACCTCTCGATCTTCTCCAGCGTCAAGCATCTTCGGGCCCAGCGCTTCGGTCCCGCCGGTCCGGTGTGGCCTGCGCCGGTGGCCGTGTTCGACGCCTACAACCTGCCGATCGCCTACGCGCCGCAGCTGCTGCCGGATGGCGCCGGCGGCGCAGTGCTCTGCTGGCACGCCAGCGATCCCGGCGCCGCGTTCCTCTACCAAGCCTTCGTGCAGCGTCTCGACGCCGCCGGCGCGGAGGTCTTTCCGCACAACGGCGCGCTGGTCTCGGCGGTCGCCGGCATGAACCACCTCAACCCGCGCGCCGCCTTCGTGCCCGCGAGCGGCGCCATCATCGTCTTCTGGACCGAGGAGAACTCCGGGCAGTCCCTGTGGGGACTCTCGGCGCAGAAACTCGACGCCGCGGGCGCGCGCGCCTGGGGCGCCGGCGGCGTCACCGTGCAGCCGGTGAACTTCAGCCAGAAATATCCGCCGGTGGTGGTCCCCTTCGACGACGGCGCGATCGCCTTCGCCACCTGGACCCCGAGCGGCAATTACGGCATGGACCAGGTGCTGGCGGCGCGCGTGGACGGCGCCGGCAACCTCGTGTGGGGCGGCACCCGCGATCTCTGCGCGCTGCCCAGCATCAAGTCCGTGCGCCTGGCGCTGGTGCCCGGCGCCGACGGCGAGACCGCCGTCTTCTGGGAAGACGCGCGGAACGGCAACCCCGATTTGTACGGCCAGAACGTGCACGCCGACGGCGGCCTGGGCGCGCGCTATCTGGCGCTCGACGTCGCGGCGGTCTCCCTGGCCGCAGGCGGCGCCGCCACCCTGGAGCTGGACGCGGGCGCCACGCACGCCGGGCGCGCCTGCCGCATGCTGGGTTCGGACACCGGCACGAGCCCGGGCCAGACGCGCAACGGCGTGACGGTGCCGCTGAACGACGGCGCTTGGTTCCGTCTGACCCTGCGCAATCCCGGCTTCGCCTGGCTGAGCGGATTCAGCGGCGCGCTCGACGCCAGCGGCCGCGCCACCGCGAGCGTCACCGTGCCGGCAGGCGCGCCGCCGGCGTGGTGCTGGACGCGCTCGGCGCGGTGGCGCTGGTCAGGGAAGCGCGCGGCTTCGCGCTGCTGCCGTGAGGCCGCGCCGTCACTCCCAGCGGTAGAATCCCTCGCCTGATTTCTTTCCCAGTTTCCCGGCGGCCACCATGGAGCGCAGCAGTTCCGGCGGCGCGAAGCGCGGCCCGAGCTCGCGTTCGAGGTATTCGGCGATTCCGAGGCGCACGTCCAGGCCGACGAGGTCGGTCAGACGCAGCGGCCCCATCGGGTGGCGATAGCCCAGCTCCATCGCCTTGTCGATGTCGGCCGCGCTGGCGACGCCTTCCGCCACCATGCGGATGGCTTCGAGGCCGATCGCGACGCCGAGGCGCGAGGAGGCGAAGCCCGGCGCGTCCTTCACCACGATGGGCTCCTTGCCCAGGCGCCGGCCCAGCGCCACCGCCGCGGCGGCTGCCGCCGGGGCGGTGGCGGGTCCGGTGACCACTTCGAGCAGCGCCATGAGGGGCACCGGGTTGAAGAAGTGCATGCCGAGGAAGCGCTGCGGCTGCTGCAGCGCCGCGGCGATGGCGCCGATGGACAGCGAAGAAGTGTTGCTCGCGAGGAGCGCGCGCGGCCCCGCCAGGCGCTCGACTTCCGCCAGCAGGCGGCGCTTGAGGTCCAGATTCTCGGGCACCGCCTCGATCACGAGGTCCGCGCCGGCGCAGGCCTCGTCCAGACGCGTGGTGCCGCGCACGCGCGCGCGCGTTTCCGCCGCGGCGGCGGCCGTGAGTTTGCCCTTCTCCACGCCTTTGCCGAGGAAGGCTTCGATGCCGCGGAGACCGCGGGCCAGCGGCTCGGCGGCGAGGTCGTAGAGCGCGACCTCGAGCCCGGCCTGCGCGCAGCATTGCGCGATGCCGTTGCCCATGGTGCCGGCGCCGAGCACGGCGGCGCGCGCGTACCCGGAGGCGGGGTCTTGCTGCGTCATGACCGCACAGCCTAATCCAGCCAGTTGCCGCCGGTGCCCGCGTAGTTGATCACGAAGCCGAAGCGCAGCGAGCGGTCGAAGGAATCGTAGCCGAGGTCGAGTCCGGCGCCGCTCGCGCCCCACATCCACAGCAACCCGGTGGTCAGATTGGGCTCCCACTCGAGCGCATGCACCGTGGAATCCACCCGGCCGCTAGCGGTCTGGGTGGCGGAGTACTCGTAGAGGTTGCCGAGGCCCAGTCCGCCGTACACCGCGAAGTTGTCGGCAAAGCGATACACCAGGCCGGCGTCGAAGACCACGGCGCCGACGTGATCATCGAGATAGCGGTGCTCGTCGACCGAGTCGTTGCGGTCCGCGCCGTTGAACAGCAGCTCGAGCCCGGTGGCGGCGTCGACGCGCAGCTTGGCGAAAGAGCCGAAGCCGCGGTAACCGGCCGTCCAGTAGGCGAAGGTCATGCCGGCGCGCGCGCCCTCGCCGTCGGTGCGCCCTGCCAGGCCGACGCCGACGAGGTCGAAGGGCGCGGGCTTCTGGGTCGCCGACGAGCACGCGCCCAGGGCGAGCGGCAGCGCGATGCATGCGGACCGGAGCACTCTCATCAGAATCGCACGGCCCACACCAGCTTCAAGGCCAATTCACGCGCGAGCGGACGCACCACGCCGAGCGCGTCCTCCTCCCAGCCGGTGGCGACGACGAAGAAGAGCTCGCGGCCGTCCTCGATCACCCAGTGCAGGCGCGATTGCAAGCCGAGGGTGTCCGATTCGTTGTCGGCCTGCACCAAGTTTTGCCAGGAGAGAGCCGGCGTGAAGCCGTAGTCGAAGTTCAGGCGCTCCAGCCGCGTGGCGAAGTCGCCGCCGGGCAGGCTGGCGCGGTTCTCCTCGTAAGTGAAACCCAGGCGCAGGCGCTCGTCCGGACGCCAGTTCACGGCGCCGCCGGCGGTCACGATGCTGCCGTCATAGAAGGAGCCGGCGCGCACGGTGGCGGTGCCGGACAGCGGGCGCGCTTGCGACCAAGCGTACTGCGCCTGCACGCGATCGAAGCCGTAGGAACCGGCCGGAACGACCACGCCGTTGGCGATCTCGAAATCCTCGTCCGGCCGGTCCACGTCGAGCAGCGCCGCAAGGCTGAATTCGTCGCCGTCGTCCCACTCCAGGCCGAAGGGCTGGAGCCGCAGCGAGCCGGAGACGAGACCGCCGTCGAGGCTGGTCCAGATGGTCGGAGTGACGCTGAACTCGTAGTTCCGCACCGCGGAGTCGGCCGGGCGCGGCTGCCACGACACCAGCGCCGTGTTCAACCACTCGCCCGGGCGGCGCACGAAGCCGAGGCCGGGGCGGAAATCTTCCTGCGCGCCGAGGCTGCGCAGGCTGTACTGCCAGTTGCTCGTGCGCAGGTTGCCCTCCACGCCGAAAGCGCCGCCGCGCGCGTCGCTGGCGGCGTCGTCGCTGCCCACGGCGAAGGCGTTGAGGGAAAAATTTCCGGGCAGCCAGGTGGTGCTGCTCCAGCGCAGATCCGCGCCCGCCACCGTGTTGGCGGCATCGGCCGCCGGATTGCCGGAGGTCAGCAGCGCGCCGATGGCGAGATCGCCGTTGACGCGGAAGGCGGGGCGCAGCACGAAGAGATCAGCCGCGGGCACCCCGACCTCCGCCACCGCATCGGTGTGGACCGCCAGGAAGCCGAGGTCCATGGGCCCGGCGCGCCCGGCGAGCCGCGCGCCGACGTCGATCGGAACCTCGACCTCGTCCACCAGGCCGATGCGGCGGCTGAAGAAAGGCAGCAAGTTGCCGCCGCCGCTGCCGAACTGGCCGCCTTGCTCGCCGAACTGGAAAAGAGTGCTGTCCTGCAGGAAGAAGTCGCGCTTCTCCGGGAAGAACAGGGGAAAGCGCGAAAGGTTCACCTGCCGCTCATCCACCTCGGTCTCCGCGAAGTCGGTTCTCAAGGTCACGGAAGCGGCGAGTTGCGGCGTGAAGCGCCAGGAAATCTCGCCGCCAGCGTCAAGATGGAAGCCGTCGTCGTCGAAGGCGGAGCCGTCACGGCCGTCGAGTTTCAGGAAGGGCCGGAACTCCACTCCGCGCCCCTGCTGCGCCCCGGCGAAACCTGCCAGCTCGCCGGCCTCGCGCACGCTGGTGACGCGAAAGGCGCGCGAAGTGGAGGCCCAGCGGCTGGTGCTGCGATCGGCGCCGCGGAAGCGCTCGAAATTGGCGCGCCACACGTCGCCGTCGCCGAAGTTGAGGGTCGCGAAGGGGATGCGGATCTCCGCGACCCAGCGGTCGTGGTAGACGGCGATTTCCGCCTCCCAGAAGCCGTTCCACGGCTTGTTGAAACGGCGGCCGTTGTCGCCGATCAGGGCGTCGCCGCGCGAGCCGCCGGCGGACACCTGAAAGAAGAAGGCGGTGCGGCCGTCGGCGAAGGTGTCGAACAGGAACTCGACGCGGTCGTCGTCCTCGAGAAAGGCGTCGCGGCGGATGTTCTGCAGCACCATGCGCTCCGGCTCCGGCTCGAAGAGCTGCAGGCCGACGTAGAGCGCGGTGTTCGTGCGAAACATGCGCACCTCCCACGGCGGATCCGGCACGCGGCCCTCCTCCGGCTCGACCGTGCGGAAGTCGTCGAGCAGCAGGGCCTGCTGCCAGACGCTTTCGTCGAGGCGGGCGTCGAGCGCCACCGCCGAGGCGTCGAGCAGCGGCACCTGCGCCCGCGGCCGGTCCTGCGGCGGCGTCGCCGCCAAAGCCAGGACCAGCGCGATCATGCGCCGGCGGCTGCGGCCGCGTGCAGGCGCAGCATCTTGCGCCCGAGTCCGGTGAGGCCGACGCCGGCGGCCGCGATGGCCGGCGGTCCGTCCCGCCAACCCTCCACGGCGAACACGCGGACGCGGATCTGATGGCGCGTGATCACGTGTCGCACGTGGCCCAACTCGCGCAAACCGCGCGCGCGTCCCAATCCGAGCCCGCGCCACGCCGCTGACGGCTCCAGGCCGGCCTCGTCCGGCGCGGTCGGCGGCTCCCACAAGCCCGGATTCCAACCTTCCTGGCGCTCGCGCAGCAGCCATCCGGAACCGCGCGCGGCGACGAAGCCGAGCAGACGCAGTTCCCGCATCGCCGGGCGCGCGTCGGCCCGCGGAAATCGTTCCTCATTTCCTTCGGCGCGCGCCCGACAGTGCCCGGACCACGGGCACTCGCCGCAGCGCGGCGCGCGCGGCAGACAGACGGTCGCGCCGAGTTCCATCAGGGCCTCGACGAGTTCGCCCGGCGCCGCCGCGCAGCGCGCCAGCTCCTCCTCCCACGCCTCGGCGGCGGCGTGCAGGGCGCTCGCGCCGGCCGGCAGGTCGAGGCCGAGCACGCGCGCCGCCACGCGGCGCACGTTGCCGTCCACCGCCGGCGCCGCTTCGTTCTCCGTCAGCGCGGCGATGGCCGCCGCGGTGTACGCGCCGACTCCGGGCAACTGGCGCCAGGCGGCGGCGCCGCGGGGCAGGCGCCCCTGACGCGCCCCCATCACCTCGCGAGCCGCCGCGTGAAGGAGGCGCGCGCGGCGGTAGTAGCCGAGGCCGGCCCACGCCTTCAGCACTTCCTCCTCGCTCGCCGCCGCCAGGTCCGCCACCCCGGGAAAGGCGCTCATGAAGCGCTCGAAATAGGGCGCGGCGACCTCCACCCTGGTCTGCTGCAGCATCACCTCCGCCACCCAACTGGCGTAGGGCTCGCGCTGCCCGGCCGCGCCCGTGCGCCGCCAAGGCAGGTCGCGGCGCTGGCGCGAAAACCACGCGCAAAGCGACCGGGCATGGTGGGCAGCGGTCATGGGAGCGGACAAGATACGGAGGAGCGCCTCCTGCCATGAACCGCCTCCTCCACTTCCTCGTCCCCGTGCTGCGCGGCGCCGTGCTCGCCATGCTGCTCGCGGGCCTGGGAGACGCCCTCGCGGTCGCCCTGGGCGGCGGCGCGGACATGCGCGCGCTCGCCCATGGCGCCCTCTTTCTGGCGCTCGCCACCGGCGCGGTGCACGAAGGCGCCGGAACGCCGCCGCTGCATGCATCGTTCGCTTGGCTCGGCCTGGGCGCGGCGCTGCCGCTCTTCGCCGGCTTCGCGCCACTGACGGCGCTGGGCGGCCTTTTTTTCTTGCTGCCCCTGCGCGCCTTGGGCGCGCGCTTGGCCGGCATGCTGGCCGTCGAGGAGAATCCGGGGCGCTTCGTCAGCGGCCACGCGCTTGGCGCGGTGCTCGGCCTCGTCTGGACCGCGCGCTTCGGACTCGGCCTGTCCGGTTTCATGCTCGCGTTCCTCGGCGCCGCCGTGCTGATGACGCGCGCGCCGACGCCCGCGACGGGCGGGATCGGCGACAGCCTGACGCGCGTCCGCCGCATCGGGTTGCGCGGCTCGCGCTGCGCCTTTGGCGCCGGTCTCGCCTGGACCTGGCTGCTGCTCGCTCCCCTGGCGCGCGCCTTCGATGCCGGGCACGCCGGTCAGAATGCCGAGGCTCTGCTGGTGGCCGCATTCTTCGGGGCCGTCGGCTGGCTGACCTTCGGCGCCCTCGCGGCCGCCAGCGAGCGCCGCTGGGTCTGGGCCGCGGTGGCGACTGCGGCGCTCGGCCTGCTGCTGCCCTTGATCGTGCAAGGCATCTCTGACATTGCGCAGCCGCTCGCCTTCGACGCGCGCATGCGCGTCGAGTTCCTGCGCAATTTCTTCGCCCAGGATTCTCCGCGTCTGCCCGAGGAGAACGTCGCCTACGTGCCTTGGGTGCTGCTCTCGACCGTGGGGCTGCCGATCGTGCTCGGCGCGATCGCGCTGCGCGGCGCCTTCGGCGGTCGCCCTACCGGGCCGGACGACCTCGCGCCCACGCTCGCCGGCGTCGGCGCGGCCTTGGTGGTCCGCTCTTTGCCGCTCGGTACGGGCACAGGCGAGGCGCCGTGGCTCGGCACGGCGGCGATGCTCGCTCTGCTCCTGGCGGCGGGCGCCAAGCTGGCCGCGCGCCCGGGTGCGCCGGTGGCGCGAGCCGTCGCCGGCGGACTGGTGCTGATCGGCGCCGTCTGGATGGCGCGGCCCTTCGCTTCCCCCCACCTGGATTTTCCGGTGCAAGACGCGCGGCCGTGGCGACTCGCGCGCGACGCCGCCGGCCACGAACTCGCCCTCGCCGGCGGCGACGCGCAGATCCGCGTCGTCGAGCGAGCCGGGGATCCGCCGGAGCAATTCTTGGCGCGCGGACGCAATGTGTTGACGCCGGAACTGGACACTCCCGGAACCTGGACGCGCGAGATCGCGCTGGCGCTCGCCTGCGCTCCGGGAGCGAAGCGCGTGCTCCTCGCCGGCGCGCCGCACCCGGCCAGCCTGCGGACACTGGCCGCAGCCGGCGTCGGCGAAGCCGTGTTGGCGTGCGATCCCGCGGCGGCCGTCCTGCTGCGACGGCGGAATCCGGATGGCTTCGGCCTGGCGTGGAGCACCGCGCCCGCAGTGGCGCGCGCCTCCGGCAAGTTCGATCTCGTGCTGATGCGCTCCCAAGCCATGTGGGATCCACGCGTTTCGCTGCTGGGCGCTGCCGCCGCCACGCAAGCGCGCAGCCGCCTGCGCCCGACCGGCGCGTGCGTGCTCGCCCTCGATCCTGCGCAACTCGCGCCCGGAGTGCTGCCGGCCGTGTTGGCAGCGTGGACGCGGGTCTTCGGCTCCGTCTCCTTGATCGCCGCGCCCGACGGCTTGCGCGGCGTGCGCCTGCTCGTGATCGGTTTTCCCAAGGCGAGCCACGCGCTGCCAGCCGCGCTGCAGGCGCTCGCGCTCCCGCCGGAGCAAGTGCAGGCGGCCGCCGGCGGCATCTCGCCGCTCGTGGCGCCGCTGCCGCGCATCAACGCCGACCTGACCGTCACGGCGTGGCGCTTGGTGGACGAGTTGCGCGCGACGCGGCGGGCCCACGCGGTCCTGCAGGAGGTGCTCCAGGGCGCCGGCGAGGCGCCGTTGTTGCTGCGCGCCGCCGCCCTGCAATACGCGGTGCAGGAGTATTCCTCGCATGACGCCTTCCTGATCGTCGGGCCGGACGCGGTCGAGGTGTCGCGCGCGGCTTTGCAGGAGCTGCTGTCGTGGGCGCGCGCCTGGCCGGATTCGCCCTGGGTGCGGGCCACGTGGGCCGACTCCGCGGCCACGCTCGCGGCCAAACGCGAGGTCGAGCTGATCGAGCAATTCGTGCGGCCGCTGCGGGAGGAACTGGGCTGGCGGGAGCCTGGCATCACGCTGCCGCTGGCGCGCGCGGCGATCGAGGAGCTGGACGCCGAGGAGGCCGAAAGTTTGCTCGCCGAAGTTCTCGCGGAGGATCCCGGCAATGCCGAGGCCGCGCATTGGCAGCGCGTGCTGCGCGGAGAAGATCCGCTCGCGCCGGATGCGCACGCCGGGCACGATCACCAGTAGCGCGGCGCAGGATATGGCGTCACCGGCGCGCGCCTGAACCGTGGTCGCGGGTGTCACGGGACGCTCTCGAGCTCCCGGCGCCGCCCATGCTGCTCCTCGCCGTCGCCGCTTGTCTGCAATCCCCCTCGTGGGAGGAACTCGCGGACAAGCTGCGCGCCGCCACCGATCGAGAGCACTACGAAGCCGGCGCGGTCGATGCCGCCAAGGCTCTCGCCGAACTGC
This sequence comes from uncultured Planctomycetales bacterium, assembly GCA_964506175.1. Classification (GTDB taxonomy): domain Bacteria; phylum Planctomycetota; class UBA1135; order UBA1135; family UBA1135; genus JAQBVK01. The sequence continues at coordinate 9,872 of CAZDMB010000070.1, forward strand.
GCTCGCCCGCCGCCATGGATCTGCGCCTGGAACTGTTCGATGCGCGCTGGGCCAGCTACCGCGGCGTCTTCCTGCGGGATTGGTTCTACGCCGGCATGCTCCGCTCCACTTCCCTGCCGGAGGGCGAACGCTTGGTCAGGGCCGCGGCGGACAAGCGGCGGAGCGAGGCCCTGCGCCTTCTATGCCTGCAGGCGCTGGAGAACTCTGCGGCCCCGGTTCCTGGCGACTTGCTCTTCGACGCGGGGTTCCTGCGCGCTCCCGCCAACGTGCGGCAAGCCTGGCAGGCGGCGGCCGGTCGCGCGCTGGCGGCGGAGCGCGCCATTTTCGATCAACCGGCGGACGCGGCGCGCGCACGGGCCATGCTGCTGGATTGCGGCGCGCCCTTTCTCGGCTTCGCCGCGCTCCCGGATTGGTCGCAGGAAGAACTGGACCGCATCGCGCAGGCGGCGCTGAAAGCCAAGGACCCGCCCGATCGCGCGGAGGCTTTGTGGGTGCTGGCCACGCGCCGCGAGCAGCAGGCGCCCTTCGTGGCGGCGGCCGCCGCAGCGCTGCAATCCGGAGACCGCGCGCCGCGCGCCGCCGCCTTGCACGCAGCCGCGCAGTTCGACGCGTTCGAGTGCGTGCCGGCGCTCGTCGCCTTTCTGGAGCGCGCCGAGCGAGAAGGCCCTGGTCCCTGGGTAGTGGAAGGCGGCGACTGCCTGCGCCGCCTCACCGGCCTGCCCTTCGGCGCGAATCCAGCCCTCTGGCGACGCTGGTGGGCCGAGGCGGGGCCTCGCTGGCTTGAAGAACGCCGTCGCGGAGGAGCGCGGGGACCATTGGCTCCGCCGGCCGTCAATGCCGCCGGCGGAACGGTGAGCGCGCGCTTCTTCGGACTGCCAGTGGACAGCGCGCGCGTCGCCGTGTTGGTGGACGGCTCGGGCAGCATGAGTTCCAGCACCCTGGGAGAACTCGGCACGGTGGAAGCCGCCGCGCGCGAAGTGAAGGCCTTCTGCGAGCAGTTGCCGGACGGCGCCCTTTTCCAGGTTTGGGCCATCGAACGGGAGCCCGTGCCGCTCTTCAAGAAAGCCATGCCGGCCACGCGCGCCCACCGGCAGGAGGCGGAAGAGTTCCTGCGCGGCCGCTCCTACCGCAGCACCTCGGCCGTGGTCGAGGCCCTGGAGGCCGCCATGCTGGATCCCGCCATCGACACGCTGTTGCTCGTGGGTGACGGCGGCAGCAGCGCCGGGCTGCACGCCTACGACGAGCACGTGCTGGCGGCGGCCGTGCGCTTGCATCGCCGCCACGGCGTCCGCATCCACACCGTCCTGGTCACCGACAACGAGGCGCACGCGGATCTCATGCAGGCCCTGGCCGCGGCCACGGGCGGCCGCATGGTGCGCCCCGGCGCCTCCCGCTAGGGCATTAGGCACCGTTCCGATGCCTATTCACACCATCTTGTCTTGATTGTCGGCGAAATCTAGATAACCTTGTCTGAATTCCCCCGGGAACCGCCCCGCCGCAGACGGATGCAAGACTCCCCCACTCCGCGCCTCGAGCGCTTCTCCTACGACGACGACATCGTCCGCAAGTTCGTCTACGCGACGGTCTTGTGGGGCTTCGTCGGCATGCTGGTCGGCCTGATCATCGCCCTGCAACTCGCCGATCCGCGCTTCAATTTCGGCGAGTGGCTGTCCTTCGGGCGGTTGCGCCCCTTGCACACCAACGCGGTGATCTTCGCCTTCGCCGGCAACGCCATCTTCGCCGCGGTCTACTACTCCTCGCAGCGCCTGCTGAAGGCGCGCATGTGGAGCGACCGGCTATCCCGCTTCCACTTCTGGGGCTGGCAGGCCATCATCGTCGCCGCCGCCGTCACCCTGCCGCTCGGCTACACCAGCGGCAAGGAATACGCCGAACTCGAGTGGCCGATCGACCTCGCGATCGCGGTGGTGTGGGTGGCCTTCGCCTGGAACTTCTTCGCCACCCTGCGCGCGCGGCGCGAGCGG
>CAZDMB010000071.1:0-11804 GCA_964506175.1 uncultured Planctomycetales bacterium
CGCCATGTTCTGCGGCCCGGACGGCGTCGCCACCATGATCGGGCAGGACTGGGCGAGGCTCTCCAGCTCCGGCTTCAGCAGGGCGAGGGAAGCGCCGTCCGCCTGCTCGGAAGCTACGCGGGTGGCCTCGAAAACGAACCAGGGGTAGATGCGCTCGTCCTTCTTGGCCTCCGCCAGGTGCGCGGGAAGATCCTTCAAGTCGCCGTTCGCCGGCGCCATGGCCCGGAAGGAATCCCAGGACTTCTCCTGCGCCGCGCGATGCCAAGCCGGCGCGTTGTCCCGGTAGAGAATGATGCCGAGAACCAAGGCGCAGCCCGTCAAGAGAAACCAGGCATTTGCACGCAGCCAAGCGTAGAGAGGGGTGTCCTGGAAGGTGGTGTCGGACATGGAATGCGGCGCATTCTAGCGGAGTCCGTCGGCGTGTCGCCGGCGCTTCTCACGCCGCAAACCCTAGAATTGGCCCCTTCCGCAACTCCCCCAATGAACGTTCTCCCGCCCCGTTTTCTCGTCCTTGCCCTGCTGCTCGGAGCCTCTTGTCAGGCCACTCCGGCGGCGCTCGCCAAAAAGGAATTGGCTCCGGTTCCGGCCAGCCTCGCGGACCGTCTGCCAGCCGACACCATTCTTTTCTTCTCCTTGCCCGACATCCCGGCGATGCGGGCCAACATGGAGAAGTCCGCGCTCGTGAAGGTTTACCGCGACCCGGAAGTGCAGAACTTCATTGCCGGCGGCATGAGCATGCTGGACGAGGCCTGGGATGAATTGCGCGAGCAGGCCGTCGCGCAAGGCATCCCGCTCGAGCTCACCCATTGGGAGGCATTGCGCTCCTTCGAAGCAGGATTTGCGCTGCGCGCACAGACGAACTCGGGGAATCCCTTCGAGCGTCCGCCCGAAGTGCACGCGCTCGCGCGCCTCGGCCTCGCGCCCGGGCTCGGACAACGCGCCTATCAAGTCCTCACAGGGCACATGCTCGGCGAAGGTCAAGGATCCGAGGTGGAGTCTACGCCCGATCGCCGCGTCTTCTCCGTGATGAATGAAACGGAGGAGGGCATGCCCCTCACGCTCACCGTCGCCGGATTGGACGACGCCATCGAGCTGGACTTCACTTGGGGCAAGGCTGGCGCGGGACGTCTTGCCGACACCGAGCCCTTCCGGCGCGCTTGGAATCGCGGCGTCGTTCCCGGTACCGCGATGTTCGGTTACCTGCACCTCAGCGACGTGATGAGCACTCTCGCGCTGGGGCTGCGCTCAGAGCAGCCGGCCGTGGCGGACTTGGTGGACGAGTTTTTCCAGCGCGTGCTGAAGCCGATGGACGCCGTGTCGATCGCCTCCGGCTGGAACGACAGCGGCAGTTTCACGAGCGCCTCGCTGGATTTCGTGGCCAGCGAGGTGCCGGATCCGCTGTGGGTGACGCAGCCGCTCGATGCGACGCTCGCCGACTACGTTCCGGCGTCCGCCTCGGCCTTCTCCATCGCCAGCGGCCGCAGCGGCCCGTGGATGGATCTTGTCATGCGCACGATGGACAAGGTCGGCGCATTCCGCCCGGAGAATCTGCCGCTGAGCCTCGGCGAGCTTCTGCAAGGGCAATTGCCGGAAGTGCACTCGTGGCTGTTCGGCGCGCACCGGCCGGAACTCGATCGCGCCATCAATAGTTTCGGCACGCGCAGCTTCAGTTACACGACGCCGACCGGCGGCTTCTCCACGGAATCCTTCACTTTCGTGGAGTTGAAGGATCCCGAGGGCATGTCGGCCGTGCTCGAGCAATTGATGCCGCGCCTGCGCGAGGCGCTCAAGAGCGGCGACAGCCCCGTCAAGTTGGACATGCGCCGCACCAAGCGCTCCGTCACGCTGCCTGACGGCTCCGCCTCGGAGGTCGCCGGCCCCGCCTACTACTGGCTCGAGTTCGAGATGCCGCCGCAGCTGCAGCAGATGCTCGGATTCCTCGGCCAAACCTTCCAGCCGTGTTTCGGCGTGGCACCGGAAGGCTGGCTCGTGGTCTCGATCAACGTGCAGTCGGTGCGCAACGTGTTGAAGAGCGGCATGCAGAAGCCGGAGGAATCCATTCGCTCCAACGAAGAAGCGCGCGCCTTCCTCGCCCGCTTGCCGAAGAATGCCCATGCGGCCGCGTGGAGCGATCCGCGTCCCGCGATCGGCGCCGCGATGGGCATGGTCGGCGGACTGCTGCCGATGCTCTCCGGCATGCTCGGCGACAAGGCCGCGCAACTGCCGGTGGACCTGCACGCCTTCCCGTCGGCCGACGCCTTCGTCCGGCACATGCGCACGAGCGAGTCCTACTCCTATGAGTGGCTCGGCGACATGCGCAGCGTGTCGGTCGGCAGCTTCGGTCTCGCGGACCTGTTCACGGCCGTCGGCGCCGCCGCGGCGCTCGTGCCGCCCTTCCTGGCGATTGCGAGCGAGGTCTTCGAGGGAGTCGAGCTGGCGCAGCCGGCGGCGGAAGCCGGCGAGGTCGCGTTCTATGAGAAGACGTGATCCCGATTCTGCTGGCGGCGCTCCCGCTCCTTGGGGCGGGGGCGCCGCCGCCGTTCATCCCCAGCGCGCTGCAAGCGGAGGGCCGCTCTGGTCCGCTCCGGTGGGAGGCCCCTGAGCCGCTAGTCGATTTCGCCCGCCCGATCAGCAACTCCGCCGCAGCGGAGCTCGCACGGATCGAGCGCTGGCTCGGCCTTGGACCCTCTCCGGAGGGCCGCGTGGAGTGGTTCGATTCCCGGGACTCCTTTGCCGCGGCGTTAAGCGACAAGGCTCCAGACTGGTATGCGGCGGTGACCATCCCCTCCCAGCGCCGAATTCTGATGCTGGCGGACCGCAGCAAGGCGTCAACCGCCCTCGCGGAAACCTTTCGCCATGAGCTCGTGCACTGGGCCATGAGCGGGGTCGGGGAGCAAGCCTGGGCCTCCCTGCCGGCCTGGTTCCATGAGGGCGTGGCGGAGACCTGGGCGCGCACGGATCCGCTGTCGCGCTATTCCTCGCCGCTGGCGTGGCGCGCCTTCCGCAACGAGCTCACGCCGCTCGCCCGTTTCCGCGACGGTTTCGGCCCGGAGCCGGTGTTGGCGGCGGAGGGCTACGCCCTCGGCTTCGCTTTCGTCACCCGACTCACGCGCGAATACGGCGACGCTGTGGTCGCACGACTGCTGGCCCGCGTCCGCGCCGGGGACAGCCTCGATCAGGCCTTGGTGGCGGTGACGGGACTCAGTCTGGTCACCCACGAGGAGCGGCTGCGCTCCGAGCTGGGCTCCTGGAGCGCGCTGCTGGGCCAGATCTATCCGCAGCTCTTCCTGTTCTTTGCCTTGCTCATCCTGGCCCTCGCGCCGCTCGTGTGGCGCGCCCGCCGCCGCCGCCGCCGCGCCTTCGAGGAAAAGTGGGAGCGCGAAGACCGTGCGGAGGAGCCGCCGGACGAGGATGATCGTTGGATCTTGCCCCGTTGAATCCGGCTGCCACTCCACCCGAGTCCTCTGCGCCGCCGCGCCGTCGCGGCGCCTGGAGGAAATTTCGCCGACGCGCGGGCGCGGCCGTCGGCCGTGCGCTCGGTCCGCTGCTGGTGAAACTTTTGGCCAAGACTTGGCGCGTGCGTTTCCTCGGCGCGGAGATTCGCGACGCGCGCGACGCGCAAGGGCGGCTCGCCGTGTTCGCGTTCTGGCACCAGAACATCCTGGCCGCGGTGGGCACGCACTTCGGCTATCCCGTGCAGGTGCTCGTGAGCCTGCATCGCGACGGCGAGACCATCGCGCAACTCGCCGACCGCCTCGGCTACGCCACCGTGCGCGGTTCCACCCACGGCGGCGGCTCCAGCGCGCTGCGCGAAATGGTTCGCATCGCCGCCACGCATCCCGACGCCTTCGCCTTCACGCCGGACGGTCCGCGCGGCCCGGCGCGGAGCATCGCCCCAGGAGTGATCCATCTGGCCGCCGCCACGCAGCGTCCGCTCGTGGCTTCCGGCTTCGCGGCATCGCGCTTTTGGCAGGCGCGCTCGTGGGATCGCATGCTGCTGCCCAAGCCCTTCGCGCGCATCGTCGTGGCCTACGGCGTGGCGTGCCGCCCGCCGGAGAACGCCGGTCGCCAGGGCCCCGAGCACGACGCGGTGCGGGCGGCGCTGACGGCGGCGATGGATGCGGCGGAGGCGCGCGCCCACGCGGCGCTCGTGGCCTGGATCGGCAAGCCGGTGCCGGAGGCGGCGCGCGCATGACGACGCGCGGCGCCGCCACGCTGGTGTTCGAGCTCGACCCGCGCGGCGGCAAGTTGCTCGGCGATGCGCTCGCCGCGGCCGGCTTCCATTTCGGTCCGCTGGCGCACGCGCACTGGCAGGCGCGCGGCGAGGGCGTCGTCGCCAGCCTGTACGCGAGCGGCCGGCTCGTCGTGCAAGGGCGCGGCGCCGAGGCTTTCTGTGAGCGGTTTCTGCGCGGGAGGAAACCGCGCGGCGCGGCTGCCGCTGCCGCCGGCGACTTGCCGCCCGCGGCCGGGGCGATGGGTTCGGACGAAGCCGGCAAGGGCGACACCTTCGGACCGCTCTGCGTCTGCGCGGTGGCGCTGGACGAGGCGGCGGCGACGGAGCTTGCCGCCGCCGGCGTGGCCGACTCGAAGACGCTCACTGACGCGCGTGTGCACGCGCTCGCCGGACACTTTGCGGAGAAGTTGCCGCACGAGAGTCGCGTGCTCGCGCCGTCCGGCTACAACGCGGCGTGGCTCGCCGCCGGCCGCAACGTGAATCATTTGCTCGCGCGCCTGCACGCCGAATGCCTCACCGCGCTACGCGCCCGCGCCGGCTGCGCCGTCGCCGTGGTGGACCGCTTCGCCGCCGCGGCGCCGGTCACCGCCGCGCTCGCGCGGTCGGCTCCGGGCCTGCGCGTGGTCGAGGTCCCGCGCGCCGAGCGCCACCTGGCGGTCGCGGCGGCCTCCGTGCTGGCGCGGGCCGCATTCTTGGAAGGCGTCGGAGCCCTGGAGCAGCAGTGGGCCGTGGATCTGCCGCTCGGCAGCGGCGCCCCGGTCGGTCCGGCGCTGCGCCGCTTCGTCGAAGTGCACGGCAAGGACCGGCTCGGCGAAGTCGCCAAGCTCCATTTCCAGAACGTCCAGCGCTTCCTCGCCCATGACCGCTGAATCCCACCCGCACCACGCGCACGAGCGCGCCGCGCCGCCCTTCGTCGCCCGCGGCATCAAGGTTCTCACCGTCTCCGACAGCCGCAGCCTGAGCGAGGACAAGTCGGGGGCCTATCTCGAGGAGGCCTTGCGCGACGCCGGCCATCGGGTCCTCGAGCGACGCGTGGTGCGCGACGAAGTCGAGGCGATCCGCGCGGCGGTGCGCGCGTGGTCGGCCGAGCCCGGGGTGTTCGCCATCCTCGTCACGGGCGGCACCGGCGTCCTGCCGCGCGACGTCACGCCCGAGGCCGTCGAGCCGCTCTACGCGAAATCCCTTCCAGGCTTCGGCGAGTTGTTCCGCGCCCTCTCCTTCCAGGAAATCGGCACGGCGGCGATGCAATCGCGCGCCTCGGCCGGCGTGGTCGAAGGCAAGGTGGTGTTCCTGTTGCCGGGTTCGACCGGCGCCTGCCGCCTGGCGCTCGTGCGGCTGATTTTGCCCCAGCTCGACGCGCGCACTCCGCCCTGCTCCTTCTCGAGCCTGCTCGGCGGCTGACGGCTAGGAAGCCTTGTCCTGCGGCGTTTCGCCGCCGGGGGTGGCCTCCGTATCCGCCGCGGGCGCGGCGGCCGTCGCGGCACTCGCGGCAGCGGACTCGGTCGCAGCCGGCGGCGGCTCGGTGGTCACGACCGGCGTGTCCACCGCCGGATCCAGGCGCGCCGGGCCGGCGGCGTGGTCCATGTCCCGGCGCCAGCGCGGCTCTTCGAGGCGAAAGTCGGTCGCGCGGCGGATCTCATCCACGGCGTCGTCCAGGCCGGCCTCGCGCTTGAAGTCGTTGATCGAGCGCCGCATCTTCACCCACATCTGCCCGAAATCTTTCATCATCTTGGGCAGGTCGCCGCCGAAGACCAGCAGGCCGACGATCGCCACGACGATCATTTCGGACGAGCTGAGGAAGGCGAGCGGCAACGCTTCCGTCACGCCACCAGTCTACTGCCAGCGCAGGCGGGCGAGCTTCCTGCTGCCGTAGGGGTCGAAGAAGAAGCGCGGAGTGATGTTGAAGTACAGGCCGACGTCGCCGGTCGCCTGCCGCCGGGTGTAGCCCGCCTCGAACAGGAAGTCGTGCCCGTAGTACTGCAGGGCGTATCCCGTCTGCACGCCGGCGTCGCCGGCGAAGTTGGCGGACTGCCGGATGCCCGCCGCCCACAGTTCGCTGAAGCGCCAGCCGGCGAACACCGAGCCGTAGGCGAAGTCCGCCGGCGTGCCCTCGGTCTCGTAGTACTCGACGCCGTAGTAGAGATCCTCTCCGGGCCGCACGGTGAAGCGGCTGAAGATCTCCTCCGTCTGGTGGCTCTCCAGGTTGCGGCGCAGCCGCAGCTCGCCGCGCACGCCGTCCAGGGGCGAGCCGGGGCTGCCGGGACTCCAGAGTGCGCGCACCTCGACGGGGCCGAAGCCCTCCTCGGCGATGGCGGTCGTCCACGGCACCGGCCCTTCCTGCGGCGCGAGCACTTCGCCGGCGCTGGTGTAGTAGGGGGCGAGCACGTCCAGGTCGAGCCACGGCTCCTGACCGCGCGGCGCGAGGAAGAATTGCCGCAGCGAGAACTCGATCACCTGGCCCTCCGTCAGGCGGTCGAGGCCGTCGATGACCGGCGGCACTGTGTCCGCGGTGATCGCCTCTTCGCGCGCGCGGAAGCGCACTTGCGGCATCACGCGGTGCGCCCAGCCGTCCTCCCAGCGCTTCTCGAGCACCGTGCCGAGTTCGACGAATCCCTCGGTCGTCAACTGCTGATCTTGCTCCGCGCCGGGCGTGTCGTCCTCCCACAGCGCCCCCGCCAGGCGCGCGCCTGGCCGCAGGAAGAAGCCGGGGCCGTGCGCGGGCAGCGCGATCTCGGTCCAGGCGCGCGCGCGGCTGCGCGTGAACGAGGGGGTGTCGAGAAAATCGACCGGCGTGGCGGAGACGAGGTCGCGATCGCGCCGCCGCAAACGCGCGAACTCCGCGCCGTATTCGACGTCCACCGCCAGACGGTCGTCGCCGCCGCCGAGGGCCGGCGTCGGCAGGCTGCCGAGGGTGGACGAGAACTCCTCCCAACTCAGGCGCGGCAAAGTTTCCGTCGTCTGCGGCGCCGGGCCAGGGGCGCGCGGAAAGCCGCCCAAGGGAGTCTCCTTCAGCCCGTCGAGACGGGGCGTCGCTCCGGCGTAGGCGTAGGAGTCCTCGCCGCGGCGGACGAAGGCGAGTTCCGTCCTGGCATCTTCGCCCTCCGTCCATGCCTGGTGAAAGAACTCCGGATCCACCAGCGGGTCGCTGGTGAGATCGAGCACGCCATAGGCCCGCCACGCGTCCGACATCTGCCAGCGGTTGAGCATCCGCACGCGCCAGCGGGTGTCGTCCTCGCGTCCGACGACCTTCGCCAAGCCGGTCGTGTCCGTGGCCTGATCCTGCAACGCGAACCATTCCCAGTGGCCGACGTAGTCGCGCCCGTGCAGCTCCGTGACCGCCGACAGCGGCAGGCCGCGCCGCGAGCTGATCATGGGGTAGAGGTTCCAGTCGGCGGTGGTGCCGCCGAACTCCTCCCTGCCGCGGAATTGCAGTTCAAGCGCCAGGCCGAGCCGGCGTCCGGTCTCGCCGCGCGCGCCGTGCAGGCCGAGGAAGCTCTCGCCGGGCACGAAGTCCGGCGTCGGCAGCGGCAAGATGCTGCCGCCGAGGACCTGCAGCCAGCCATGCTCCGGCTGCCACAGCAGTTTGCCGTTCGCCGTGCGGCTGATGCGCACGGAGGCGAGCCGCACGCCGTAGTGGGGCTTCTCGTCCGGGCAGGTGGTGAGCAGCGCCTGGACGGCGCGCAGCGAGCCGTCCGCGTCCTCGTCGAATTGCTCTGCCGACAGCGTGAGCGGCCAGCCGTTCGGGCCGACGGTGCCCGACGCGAAACGCAGACGGGCGCGTTCCAGGTGCAGCGTGCCGGCGACCGGCATGTCCACCAGCGATTCGGCCGTGAGGGCGACTTCCGCGTTGACGATGCTGACGGCGCCGCTCAGCCGGATCTCGCGAATCAGCGTCTCGTCCTCCGGCAAGCCCAGGCCGCGCAGCAGTTTGCGGCTCCACAAGCCGGGCAGCACCGTCCCCGCGCTGCGCGCCGACGGATCGGGCAGGGCCGCGGGCGCGCGTTCCAGGCCGCCTTGCGTCGCGAGGCGATAGCGCGCGGCGTCGAGCACCACCACCGCGTGCGCGCAGGAGAGCCGCAGGTCGTCGGCCGCCAGGCGCGGGCGCTCGAGCTCGTAGATCACGGCGTCGCCCTCTTCGCGCGGGCGGATGGCGTCCGCCTCGAGCACGGCTCCTTGCTGTGCGGCGGGAGCGGCCAGCAGCGCGGCGAGAACGAGGATCACTTCGGAGCGTTGGGTTTTTGGCCGCCGCCCGGCGCTTCGAATCGCGTCGGCCCGGACTCGAGCAGTTTGGAGCGCACGTTGTAGCGCAGCCAGTCGGCCCGCACCTCGCGCCCGTCCTCCAGCACGATGTGCGCCGCGCGCGCGGCATCGCCGGTGACGGACATCCAGCCGCTCGCTTCGTCCATCTCGATCTCGGCGCCCTCGGCGCGCGCCTTGTCCACCGCGAGCGCGGCCTCGCCGGTGATCTTGAGCCAGACGATGCGGCTGTCGGCGCTGCGCCAGTCGGCCCGCAAGCCGCTGGCGCGACCCATGGGAGAATCGAAGCGCGCGCGACCCTCGGCGAAGCCGCCGGTTGCGGCCAGTTGCTCGCGCTCCGCCGTCAGCACGTGGGTGCGGCCGTCCAGTTCGACGAGGCGCGCCACGGCGTCGCCATCGAGCAGCAAGGCGCCGGCCGCGTCCACCGCGATCTCCGCCGCCGTGGCAGAGAAGGCGCGGCCGTCCGCGAGCGTGCCCGCGGCGGAAGGAGCGCGGCCGCGGCGCTCCAGCCGCATGCCGACCGTCGGCGACCAGGTCACGCGATCCGCCTGCGCCTCGAGCGCGCCGGCGACGCGGACGTCGTTCTCGAACACCCATTCGCCGGTGGCGTGATCGCGCGTCACCGTGCGGGCGTCCAACTCGACGTCCGCTCCGGAAAGGCCGACGGCCGCGGCCGGCACGGTCAAGTGCGGGGCGCCCTCGATGTGCAGCGACTCGTCGTCGTGAATGGCGCGGCGGAAACGCGCCACTGCTTGTCCGCCGCCTTGCAGATCCATGGTGGCGGTGGCGGGCGCGCCGTCGAGGCGGAAACGGCGCGCATCCAACTGCTCCATCGTGTCCGCGCGCACCACGAGCCCGGGCGCGCGGTAGACGATCCCGCCGCTGCCATCGGTGCGCCGCTGGCCGTCGTCGAGCAGCCGTGACAGGGCGCGGCCGCCCTCCGCCGACCACGCTTCGCCCTTGCGGAAGCCGCTGGCGCGGAAGCCCTCGTCCATGCGCATCAGGCCGGCGCGGTCCAGCGTCATGGCGGGCGCGCGCACTTCTTCGGCCGGCGCATCCGCCGGGAAAATGCGCACGTCGCCGCGCGCGCTCAGGCCGCCGTCCGGCGCCGCCGCAAGCGCGTCGGCGCGCGCCAATCCCTGCGCCGCGAGCGCCACCACCTCGCCGCTCGCGCGCAATTGGCTGCCGTCCCACGCGGCCGCGTCTGCGGCCACCTGCCCGCGCGGATCCACCACCAGGGAACGGCCATCGAGGCGCAACAGGCCGGTGGCGGGATCGAAACGCGCGCTGCCGCGCGCCGTGGCGACGGCGAAACTCGCATCCCAGGGGCGCACCGAAGCCGGTCCGGCGACGGTCAGGCCGCGCAGCTCGCCGGCCTCGTTCCACTCGAGGTCGGCTGCGCCGCCCTCGAAGGCGAGGCGCGCGTCGGTGAGAAACACCGGCCCGGTGACGTGGGCGCTGCGTGGCAGCCAGCCGTCCACGCCCGCGGGCGCGGCGATCACCGTGAGCGCCTGCCCCAACACCTGCGAGGCGGGCGCTCCCGGACCGCCGGGCAGCGCGGCGCGTACGCCGAGCGCGCCGCCTTGCAGTCGCAGCTCGATACCGCCGTCCGCCGTGGGCGCGGCTTCGCCAGGTCCGTCGCAGGTGCCGCGGAAAGTGCGGCCAGAGGCGTCGCGCAGGCTCCAACTGACTTCGCCGCGCCACGGCGCGAATCGAATTACGCCCGCGGCTGCATCGTAATGAAACTGCGCCGCCACCAGCTTCAGGTCATCTGCTTCGATCACGAAGCGGCCCGGGCTGCGCACCGCCTCCTTGCGCGGGTCGAGCCAGGCCTCGCCCGTGGCGGCGGCCGTGAGGCTGCGGCCCGGCGCGAAGCCTGGCAGCACGAGCACCGGATCGGTCATGCGCCACTCGCGATTCATGTCGAGTCGCAGATCGCCCTCGGCGCGCGCCAGCGGCACCCATGCGCGCGGCGCTTCGACCGTCAGCGGCTCGCCGCGCTCGCTCCGTGGCGCAATGATGCGCGTGTGTGCGATGGCCGCGCCGTTGCCCTCCGGGCGCGGGTCGTCGCCCTCGACGCGCCACGCGGGCACGCGCGCGGCCGCTCCCGGCGCGGCCGCTTCCTCGCGCTTGTCCGTCACGAACACGGTGCGCCCGACGAATCCCAGTTCGACCGGGCCGATGCCGCGCAGCACCTGCCGGAAACCCGCGGGCGCCGGAACGATCGGCTCGGAGCGCGTGGAGGCGTGCGCCGCGAAGTCCGCGGCCAGCGCGAACACCACCGCGCCGGCGGCGGCGTAGCCCGTCCAGGTGAGCGCGCGGTTCACCGCGCGTCGGCCGCGCGCGCGGCGAGCAGCAGGTCGCAGACCTCGCGCAAGGCCCCGGCGCCGCCCGCGGCCGCGGTCACGTGATCGGCGAGGGCGCGGACCGCCGGAAGCGCTCCCGGCGGGGCGAAGCGCAGGCCCGCGCAGGCGAATAGCGGCAGGTCGGGCAGGTCGTCGCCGAGCGCGGCCACTTCCTCGCGGCGCAAACCGCGGTCGGCCAGCAACTGCGCGGCCACGCCGGTCTTGTCACGGACGCCGAGATGCACCGACTGCACGCCGAGGCGTTGCGCGCGGGCGCGCACCGCCGCCGTGTCGCGTCCGCTCACGAGAGCGATCTCCACGCCCGACTGCAGCAGCGCCACCACGCCGTAGCCGTCGTGGATGTGAAAGGCGACGCTCTCCGCGCCGTGCGCGTCCATCCAGAGGCGCCCGTCAGTCCAGCAGCCGTCCACGTCGGACAGCAGCAGGCGAACCCGCGCGGCGCGCGCGAGCAGATCGGGCCGCGCGGCGCCGGCGGCGCTCACAGGCGGACCTCCAGCAGGTCCTGCACGTCCACCAGGCCGACCACTCGGCGCGTGCCGCTCTCGACCACGGGCAGCTGGTCGATGTGCGCGTCCCGCACCAGGCGCAGCGCGTCGCCCACGAGTTGATCCGTGGTCAGATGCCGCGGCGCCCGCATCATGTGCAGATCCACGGCCTCTTCGAGCGGCACTTGGCCGGCGCGCGCGAGTCGGCGGAGGTCGCCGTCCGTGAAGATCCCGCACAAATCGCCGCGCGCGTCGACCACGACGGCAGCGCCCGGGCGCCCCGGGGTGCTCGTCATCACTTCGAGGGCGGCATTGAGGCTGGCGCCGGCGCGCAGCAAGGGCACCTGCGCGCCGGTGCGCATGATCTCGCCGACGCGCATCAACTGCTTGCCGAGCGAGCCGGCCGGGTGGAAGCGCGCGAACTCCTCGCGCGTGAACTCGCGGCCCTCGAGCACCGCCATG
>CAZDMB010000072.1:0-11794 GCA_964506175.1 uncultured Planctomycetales bacterium
GTGGGTCCGGCCTTGCACGGCCTGGCGCGCGGGCTCGAGGCGCTGGCGCCGCAGGCCGCGCTCCGCGTGATGCGCTCCGACGGCGGCACCGCGGCGGTCGCCGCCGCCGCCGCCGAACCGGCGCAACTCGCGCTGAGCGGACCGGCCGCGGGCCTGGGTGCGGCGCGCGCGCTCGCCGACGCGCGTGGCGACGGCGTGATCCTGACCTTCGACATGGGCGGCACCAGCACCGACGCCGCGCTGCTGCCGCCCGGCGAACTGCCGCTCGCCCCGATCGCGGTCGGCGGCCTGCCGCTGCTCGTGCGCGGTCTGCCGGTGCACACGGTCGGCACGGGCGGAGGCAGCTACGGCCTGCGCGACGCCGCGGGCGAGCTGCGCGTCGGCCCTGAAAGCGCCGGCGCGGCGCCCGGCCCGGCCTGCTACGGACGCGGCGGCGAGCGCGCCACCGTGACGGACGCGCACCTCGTCGCCGGGCGTTTGCATCCAGACTTCTTCCTCGGCGGGCGCTTTCCCCTGCACGCGGAGCGCGCCGTCCGCGCCTTGCGCGCGCTCCGCTCCACGCCTGCGGCGATCCTCGAGATCGCCAACGCCGGGATGGAGCGCGCGCTCCGCCAGGTCAGCCTCGGCGAGGGCTGGGACCCGCGGCTGCTCACGCTCTACGCCTTCGGCGGCGCAGGCGGCTTGCATGCCTGCTGGCTGGCCGCGCGCCTTGGCATCCGGCGCGTGGTGGTGCCGCCGCTGCCGGGCGCGTTCTGCGCGCTCGGCCTGCTGGCGGCGCCCCCGCGCCGCACCTTGGCGCGCGCGGTACTCGCGCCCGTGCCCGCGGGCGCCGCGGCGCGTCGCCGGCTGTTCGCCGACCTCGAGGAGCGCGCGCGCGCCGAACTCGCGGCCGAGGGGCTGGCGGCGCGCGCCTTGCGCGTACGGCGCATCCTCGAGCTGCGCGGCGCCGGACAGGACGCGGTGTTCGCCCTGCCGGATGGCCCGGATCCACTCGGCCGCTTCCATGCGGCTCATCGGCGCCGCTTCGGCTATGCGCGCGCCGCGTCCGTGCTGTTGCAGGCGGTGCGCGTGCAGGTGGACGGCCCGGCGGAGAACCCTTTCCGTCCCGGGCCGCGCGGGCGCGCGCATCCAGCGACGCCGATCGTGCGGCACGCGGCGCTCTTCCCGGAGTCCGGCGGCGCCGGCCGCCTGCGCCGGGTCGGGTGGCATCGCCGGGAAGAGTTGCAGGCAGGAGCCCGCGTGCGCGGCCCTGCCGTCATCGGCGAGTACTCGGGCACGAGCATCGTCCCGCCGGGTTGGGAGGCACGGCTCGACCGTTTTGGCGCCTTGGAATTGCGGCCGGAATAGCACCCGCGGACGGCGGGGTCGCCGCGCGCGGGCGCGGGCCGTCGCCCGTGTTATGGTGGTTGGCGCCCTCAGGGTCGCCTTCTTCCCCCTTACCCCCTCTCATCCATGCGAACGTTCCTTCTCATCGTGGCGAGCGGCTTGCTCGCTTCTTCCCTCTCGGCACAACAGTACGACGCATTCGGCAACGATCCGGCGTTCGTCAGCGGCCCCGGCTCCAACGCTCCGGGCAGCGTGCTCGGCAGCATCAGCGGCCCCACCAACCCGACTTCGGACCTCTGCCATGACGGCGAGAACCTGCTGGTGTGCAGCGCCTACGACGGCGTCGGCGTCGTCTATCACGTCAAGGAGTCCACGGGCGCCACCGTCGCCACGACGGCCATCGGCACCACCGGCGACTTCGGTCTTGCGTGGGACGACAAGCGCCAACTCTTCGTCACGGCGGACCCGAGCGCCGACGTCCTGCAAGGCTGGTCGCGCACCGGCGCGCTGGTGTTCAACTATCCTTACCCCGGCACCGGCATGGTCGGTGTCGGCTGGGATTGCATGCGCGACGTGTACTGGATCTGCGATTGGCAGACGAACACCGTCTCCGCCATCAATCCGACCACGGGCGCGATCGGCTTCACCTTCGGCGTCGGCGGCGTCGGCTGCACGCGGCCGGCGGGCCTCGCCTTCGATCCGGTGGCGGACGTCATCTACGTCGGCGGTCGCGACACCAGCCAGATCTACGGCTTCAACCCGGCGACGGGCGGATTCATCTGCTCCTTTGCCGCGCAGAACGGAGGCAACAACCCGCAAGGATGCGCGATGAGCACCCGTGGCGGCGTCTGGCACTCTTCGTGGAACTCCGCCGGCCTGTACGAGCTCGAAGGCTGCGTGCCGGTGCATCCGCGCCTCAGCGCCACGCCGAACTTCCCGGTCGCGGGCGGTCCCGTGACGATCTCGATGAGCGGCCTGGCTCCGGGTCAAATCGCCGCCATCGGCTACTCCACCACGGGCTGCGGGCCGATTCCCTCGCCGCTCGGCCTGCTGCTGCTGTCCCCGCCGGCGACCCTGCTGGCGATGATCCCGGCCAACGCCTCCGGCGTCGCGGCCCTCACCGGCACGATTCCTCCCGGCTTGGCGGGGGCGACGCTCTACATGCACGGCGGCAACATGAGCACCGGCCAGCGGTGCAACAACATGATTCTGCGGCCGTAGGCGCGGATTCCGTTCTCCACGGCCGGCGCCGCGCGGCGCCGGCCGTTTCTTTTCGCCCGCGGCTCGGCGTCGCCGCAACGCAGGCCCGCGTGCCGCCTTGCCCTAGAATCCCGGCGTGCCCCAACCCCGGCGCGCTCCGGCCGTGCCGCTCGCGGCCTTCCGCCATCTGTTCGCGAGCGTCGCGGAGGAGATGGGGGAGGCGCTGCGCCAGAGCGCGGTCTCGCCGAACGTCAAGGAGCGGCGGGACTACTCCTGCGCGTTGCTCGACGCCGCCGGTCGCCTCGTGGCGCATGCCGCGCACATTCCGGTGCATCTCGGCAGCGCGCACCTGACCGTGCCCGCCGTGCTGCAGGAGCTCCGCCTGCGCTCCGGCGACGTGGTCGTGCTCAACGACCCGCACCGCGGCGGCACGCACCTCAACGACGTGACGGTGGTGGCGCCGCTGGACGCCGGCAGCCGGCGCTACGGCTACCTGCTCAACCGCGCGCACCACGCCGACGTCGGCGGCGCCGAGCCCGGCTCCCTGGCGGGCGCCAAGGATCTCTACGGCGAGGGCCTGTGCCTCCCGCCGGTGCATCTCGTACGCGGCGGCCGCCGCGTGGCGGAGGTGTGGCGCATCTTCGCCGCCAATACGCGCGACGGGGCCGCGCGCCACGCCGATCTCGAAGCCCAGTGCGCGGCGCTCTTCCGCGGGCAGGCGCGCGCCGGCGAACTCGTGGCGCGCTTCGGCGCCGGAGAGTTGGAGCGGGCCATGCGCGCGCTGCGCGCGCACGCCCGCGCCCAGGCCGGCGCGCTGATTCGCGCCTGGCCGGACGGCGCCGCCGCGGCCGAGGACTTCCTCGACGGGCCGGGCACGCCGCGCCTCGCCTGTGCGGTGCGCAAGCGCGGCCGCCGCCTGCGGTTCGATTTCGGCGGTTCCTCGCCGCAGGTGCCGGGCTCCTGGAACACCCACCGCGCCGTCACTCTGAGCGCGATCTTCTACGTGCTGCGGACCCTGGCCGCGGAGGATCTGCCCGAATCGAGCGGCGCGCTCGAAGGAATCGAACTGCTGCTGCCGAGCGCGAGCGTGCTGGCAAGCGAAGCGCCCGCCGGCGTGGCCGCCGGCAACACCGAAACTTCGCAGCGCATCGTCGACGTCCTTTACCGCGCGCTCGCCGGTCTGCTCGGACCGCGGATTCCGGCCGCCAGCCAGGGCAGCATGAACAACGTCTGTTTCGGCGGCCGCCGCGCGGACGGCAGCGAATTCGTGCACTATGAAACGATCGGCGGCGGCGCCGGAGCGGGCCCGCACGGTCCCGGCGCCAGCGCCCTGCAGGTGCACATGACCAACACGCGCAACACGCCGGTGGAGGTGTTCGAGGCCGACGCGCCGGTGCGCGTCGTCCGTCTGGCGGTGCGCCGCGGCTCGGGCGGGCGCGGCCGCCACCGCGGCGGCGACGGCATGGTGAAGGAATGGGAGTTCCTGACGCCGACGCGCGTGAGCCTGATGACGACGCGGCGGCGCAGCCGGCCGTGGGGGGCGCAGGGGGGCGGCGCGGGCGCAGCCGGCGCCGAATGGCTGCTGCGCGGCGGGCGGCGCCGGCGCCTCGGGCCCGGCTGCACCTTCACGGCGCTGCCGGGGGACCGGCTGCGGCTGGAGACTCCCGGCGGCGGCGCTTGGGGCGCCGCGCCGGCGGACGGCGCGGCTACTCCTCGGAAGTGAGCATGGCGGGCGGCGCCGCCGCCGGCAGCGGCAGGCCGCCGTGCACCGGCGCTCCCGGCGCCGTGTACAGGTGTTCCTCGCCCAGCAGATGGTACTGATCCACGGCGCGCAGCAGGACGTCGCTCATGGACTCGCGGAAGGCGCAGGCCTCGACCTTGACGCCTTTCGCGCGCAGCGTCGGCACGATGTCGGCGAAGACGCCGTTGCCGCTGACGATGATGATCACGTCCACCTTGTCGGCGATGCGCAGCATGTCCATCGCCATGCCGATCTCCCACTCGGCCTTGCGCGAGCCGTCCATCCGCTCGATGACCTCGCGCTTGCGCACCTCGAAGCCGCAGTAGCGCAGGTGGTCGAAGAAGGACACCTGGTCCACGCCCTCGCGGTCGATGACGTAGGCGATGCTGCGCTTCAGGCGGCGATTGCGCACGCAGAAGCGCAGCATCTTGGCGTAGGAGAGATTGCGCCCGTGCGTCTTCTTCGCCGAGTGGTACATGTTCTGCACGTCCACGAACACGGCGATCTCCTGACGGCGCAGGAAGCCGCCCGGCGAGGCGTAGCCGCCATTGTTGGGCACGCGGCCGGTGACCGGATCGAGGTTGAGATCGCGGCGCAGGCGCCAGACCTCGTCCTTCAGATCGAGGTAGCGGTCCTCGAGATCCTCGCGCTCGAGCGCGGCCACGTCTTCGGCCGGGTCCAGCGGCACCTGCGTGCCTTCATGCGCGGGGGAGGGGAAGGAGGTTCCAGCCTCGTAGCCGGCGTCTTCCGGCTCATGGGAGAAATTGGCCTCGCTCATAGCGATTGAATGCGAATCCTCGGTCGATGATGGCCCGGCGTGTGGGGTAGGAGAGGTCGAGAAATAGCGCTGCTTCCGGGCCTGGGCAGCATTTCTCGAACTTCCATTTTATCTCCTCCGCGCCGAAAGCAACGCCGCCCCCTCAAAATGATTTGCAATCTCAATGGAAGCCGCGGCGGGCCGCGACTGGCGCGGCATCCGGGCAGGCGCGCGCGCCGAGCACCCGGTCCAGCCGGTAGGTCTTGTACCAGCAGTCCTCGTGGCACAGGGCTTCCATCCAGCTCTGGCCGCCGCGCCGGTAGAAGAAGCGGGGGCTGACGCGCAACGGCACGACGAAGCCGCTGGCGGCGCGGTAGCGCAGGTCCACGGCTTCACCGGTGAGCGAGGCTTCGCGCAGGATTTCCGCCTGCGGCGGGAGCGGCGCGCTCTCCGGCGCGTGCTCGGAAAGGCGGCGCCCGCGGCCGAAGGCGCCCGGTTTCAAACGGCCGGCGGTCAGTTCGAGGATGCGCCAGTAGAGATGGAGGGTGTGCTCGGCATCCGCCAGGGCGCGGTGGTGCCGGCCGGGCGGCAAGCCGAGGTCCTCCACCAGCGCCGCCAGCGCGTGCGATGGCCGCTGCAGCAGGCTGCGGGCCGCGCGCAAGGTGCAGTAGGTGGCGTTGTCGGGCGGGGGCAAGCCGAAGCGGGAGAACTCAGCGGCCAGGACGGCGGCGTCGAAGGAAACGTTGTGTCCGAGCAGCGGAGCGGCGCCCGCCCAGGAGAAGAAGGCGCGCAGCACCTCCGGCGCGGCCGCGGCGTCGGCCACGTCGGCGTCACGGATGCCGTGGATCTCGGTGACCGCGGGAGGGATCGGGCCCTCGGGAAAGACGAGACGTTCGAATCGCTCCACCACTTGCCCGCCGCGTACCTTGAGAGCGCCGATCTCCAGCAGCCGCCCGCTCGGCGGCATGCCGGTGGTCTCCGTGTCGAAGACGACGAATTCCCGGCCGAGTCCCACCTCTACTTCACCGGGTAGGTGGCCAGCACCCACTCCTTCCACGCGTCTTCGGCCTGCTGGAAGCTGTAGCCGTAGGCCTGCTGCAGCGCGTCGCGCTGGGCGTCGAGATTGGCGGTGAAGTTCGGATTCTTCTTCAGGAGCAAGATGAATTTGGCGCAAGCGGCCGGATCCTTCTCGCGCAGGAAGCAGAACTTCGACCAGGAGACGAGATGATCCACCAGATTCATCTCGCCGTAGGACTGGAGTTTGGCCAACTGCAGCAGGGTGGGCGCGGCGCCGGCCACCACCAGCTTGCGCACCGCCGCCGGCCAATTGCGCTCGTCCGTGCCCATCTCGCCGGCGCCCTCGTCCAGGTCGTAGAAGTTGTAGTCGGTGGAATTGCGCTGCGTCAGCCAGTGCCCCACGCCGGTGCGCAGCCAGAACGGCGCCTCCACCAGGTAGAGCATGTAGGCGTCGAGCATGTTGATGCCGACGTTGTGCAGCAGGGCGTTGTGCACGTGCTGGTCGTGCTTCATCTCCTCGGCCTCGGTAGAGAAGCCGAACCAGAGGCAGCGGCTCTTCGGCTGCCCGACGTCCACCTTGACGGTGCAGTGCCAGCGCTGCGGATGGGTGTTCTCGTGGCCGATGTAGTCCCGCTTGAAGCGCTCCATGTCGCCCTTGTAATGGAGCATCATCACCTCGAATTTCATGGGCATGCCGAAGTAGCGCCCCATGTCCACCCAGTTCGGCCATTCCGGCGGCCGCGGCGGGCGGGTGTTGTAGTCGTCCACCAGCACCTTGTTCCAGTCGCCTTTCCACGCCTCCAGGAACTTCTCCTCCGGCGGCAGATTCATGAATTGCTCGTCGGTGCACTGCACCAGGCCGAGCATGTCCGCGTACATTTTTTCCAGGCGCTCGGCGAAAAGGTGGATCCGCAGCGCGCGATCCAGGGTGCCGATCTTGCGCGGGTCGATCGCCGGAAACTTGAGCGCCAGCGCCTCCAGCTCCGCGCGATAGGCCTTCTTCTCCTCGACCGGAATGCGCCAGTCCTTCAGGTCGGAACCGATGCGGAAGTGGGTGCTTTCCAGCCACAGCATCGTCTTGGCGCCGAGGTGGGTCTGGACGTCCTCGGAGTCGGAGTTGAAGAAGGGGAAGGGGCCGTGATTGACGATGCCGGCCGCCGCCATGATCTTCGGATCCTCGCCGCAGACCCAACACTTGTCCTTCTTGGCCGCCTGCGCCGCGGCCGGGGCCGCCGCCAGTGCCACCGCGGCGAGCCATGCCGCCGCCCACGCCGCCGGTCGCGCCATCCGGCTCACAGCTTCTTTTTCCAGGCTTCGGCGTGCTCGATGATCTGGGTCATGGACGGCTTCTCGAGCGGCGCCTCGCCGCCGAGCACCACGCGGCAGGCGTCGATCGCGGCGAGACGCAGGGTGGTGTCGCTCTCGGACAAGCCGGGCAGCAGCAGCTTCGCCTGCTCCTTGACGCCGAACAGTTCGAACAGCCGGAGGCCGAGTAGGCGCTCCTGCACCTTGCTGGAGGAGAGGAAGTCGTGCGGCACGTCCGCCAGCGGCCCGCGCTCCAGTCCGCTGAAATCGGCGCGCAGCCGCGGCGCCTCCTGGGTCCAGCGCTGGCGGATGGCGTCCACTACGGGCGGCAGGGCGCTGCGATCGCCGCGGCGCACCAGGCCGCGCGCCGCCTCGTAGGCGACGCTCGGCATCGCGTCCTTCAGGAGCGGTTGGAGGAACTCCGGCGCGTCCTTGCGCTCGCTGTCGGCCCAGCGGCGCACGAGGTGGGCGCGCAGCGGTTCGGCGGCGCTCTTCTTGAGCAGTCCCCAGGCCAGCTGAAGGTCGGCATCGGCCAGGGTGGCGGCCAGCAGCGCCTGCACGTCCGCGAAGCGGCCGGCCTCGAGGTACTGCTTGGTGGCGTCGAGCACGTAAGGCACGATGCCTTCGCCCACGGCGATCAAGCGCGCCTGCGCCGCGGCGTGGTCCTCCTCCTTTTCGGCACGGCGCAAGGCGACCAGGTCTTCCTGCACCGCCTTCTGCTGCAGGCCGGTGAGGCGCGCAAACTGCTTCTTCGGAGGAGGCGGCGGCGGGGGCTCCTGCGCGGCAAGCGGCGCCGCGGCGAGACCGAGGACGAGAGCGAGCATCATGGTTTGGCCTCCGGTGCGACGATCCGGCCTTCGCGGAACTCGAGCGGCAGAGCATCGAGCAGTTCCGGATTGCCGGCCAGGGGCAGTCTAGCCCAGTCGGCGCGCACGCTGGCGCGCTGCTCCTCGGTGCCCACGGGAAAGACCATGCGGTCGACGCGCACCTGCGCCAGCGAACGCGGCGCGTCGGTGCGCTCGGCCAGGCGGATGATCTCCCAGCCCTTTTCGCTGCGCAGCGGCCCGGCCCACGCCGGCGGCTCCATCGCGGCTACGCGTGCGGCGACGCTGGCGCCGAGGAAGAACGGCCCCGGCTTCTGCAGCAGCGACAGTTCGGTGATCTCCGGATGCTCCGCGTTCCATGCGGCGCGCACCTGATCGAAGTCCTCGCCCTGGCGCAGGCGTTCCGCCCAGCGCTCGGCCTCCTGACGGGCGGCGGCGCTGGCCGCGGGCAGGCGCGCGTGCAAGAGGGCCTCAGCCGCGAGTCCCCCTTCGAGCAGGTGCCAGATCAGGGTGGCGCGGCCTTCGAGCGGAAAAGAGCGCCGCAGGCTCGCCTCGGCTTGGTCGATTTGCCGATAGGGAATGTCCGTCCCGCCGACCACGAGGCCCTCGGGCTCGCCGCAGCCGGCGGCGGCCAACAAGGCCGCCAATGCGGCAGCGGGGTAGAATCTCCGTCCCGGCCCTCCTGAAGCACGTAGTCCATCCACCATGATCTTCGTTTCGCGCCTGAAGTCCGCCTGTTTCGTGCTGGGTATCCCGGCTGTCCTCTGTGCCGCCGCCTCCGCCCAGGATAATGCCGGCAAGCCGGCGCAGGACCCGGCTCAGCAGCAAATCCAGCTCGAGACCAAGGTGCCGGAGCGGCCCAAGATCGAGCCGGTCTTCGCGCACCAGGCCAATGAGCCGGTCCAGGAGGTGCCCTTCGACGAGCGCCTGCAGCGCGCCGAGCTCTACCTCTACGGCAACAACGTCACCAATCTGGTGATCCTAGAGAGCCTGCTGGACGCCGAGGCCGCGCGCCGGGCCGCCGCCCAGCAGCGGGTCGGCGGCGAACAGATCACCGAGGAAATGGTCTCGGCGAAGGTCAAGGAGCAGCTGGACCTGTTCCTCAGCCAGGCGCCCAACGGCGACTTCTGGCGCATGCGCTTGGTGGAGGGCTACACCCCGGAGCATTACCACCGCACCGTGCGGCTGGTGCTGCGCGTGGTGGAGATGTTCTTCCCGCAGGATCCGGAGCAGTGGCCGCTCGAGCAGTTGCGGGAGATCTACCGCGCGGATCAGCCGAACTCGAACTGGCCGCCGATCGAGCGCGAGTACAGCGAACGCATGCAGATGAAATCCGCGGGCAAGCAGCTGCCGGCCTTTCCGCAGGACTTCATCCTGTCCTACGTGATGTTGCCGGGAGTCCTCGCCTGGCTGCGCGCCGGCGCCGACATCAAGACGCCGGTGGATGGCCTGCCGGTGGGCGTGGCGCTGCGCGTCAACGGCCGCGACTTCGCCACCAGCGACCTGTTGAAGCAGGCCGGTCCGCTCATCACGCCGATGGCGGAGGAGCAGGCTTCGCAACTGGTCGGCCTGCTCGAGGCGGTGGAGAAAGATTTGCGCGCGCAGAAGAAGTGGCTCAGCCGCGCGACCCTCGACCAACTGTGGGCGGCCGAGCGGGCCGGCTACGAGGGCACCATCTTCACCCACGAGCAGACGGTGCTCGAGTTCCTGGGCTTTCCGTCCATGGACGTCTACCGCCAGTACTTCAACGCCCGGCAGTCCTTCCGCACGACCTTGCCTGCGACCCTGCCCAAGGAGATGATCGACCAGGAGATCGCCGAGCGCGGCGCTTTCCTCGGCCTGGGCAAGGTGGACGCCGACGTGATCCTGCTGGCCGCGGTGGATCGCAGCGCCCTCGAGTATCAGTTGAACCCGCGC
The DNA here is from genome assembly GCA_964506175.1 of uncultured Planctomycetales bacterium. Lineage (GTDB taxonomy): Bacteria > Planctomycetota > UBA1135 > UBA1135 > UBA1135 > JAQBVK01. The sequence goes on from CAZDMB010000072.1 coordinate 10,088, forward strand.
GTCTACAAGCCGGGCGCCGATCCCTTCGCCGCCGCCGAGAAGCTGGCGCGGGAGGCCTCGCAGCAGTTGCAGGACGGCGAGCCCTTCGACTCCGTCCTCACCGAGTACAGCGAGTACCCGGCGAAAGCGCAGGGCGACGGCAGCAACGTGCTGCAGCGCGATCGCGGCCGCTTCAGCCTGCTGACGCGCGCGGATCTGCGCGTGCTGCTGGCCGAGAGCGACTTCACCGATTTCCTGCAGGGATACTCGATCGGCGACGACCTGTTCTTCAAGGCCGAGAAGGACGCGGTCTACGGGCCGACACGCGGCCCGCTGGGCTGGTACCTGTACCGCATCACGCGGCGCGATCCGCCGTCGGAGACGATTGACCCCGTGGCGAATCCGCGCCATGCCTATCAGGTCGAGGAAGACCTGACCACGCAGCGCTTCCTGGCGTACGTCAACCGCTTGCGTTGAGCGGCCGCAGCGGCAAGCGCGCAGCCTCGATCCGGACGGCGTACGGCCGCCTCTGGCCGTATCTGATGCGCCACCGCGGCGCCGCGGCGCTGGTGGTGCTGCTGGCGGCGGTGTCGGGCGCCGGGGTGCAGAGCACGATGGTCCTGCTCGAGCCGCTGACGAGCCGCCTGTTCCCGCCCGAGGCCGGCGGCTCAGGCGCCGGCTCGCCGCTCGCCGGCTTCAGCGACAAGTACCTCGAGCCGGCGCTGCAGGCGCTGCCTTCGCTGGGCCTGCGGCCGGACGTCGGCCAGGTCGCCTGGCTGCTGATCTTCATCGCGGCGACGGCTCTGCTCTTCGCTCTGACGGAGTACGCCTTCATCCGCACGACGCGCATCCTCGGCATCCGCATGGTGGCGGAACTGCGCCAGGACATGCTCGATCACGTGCTCCGCCTCGACGTCAACTGGCACGGCGGCCGCCGCCTGGGCGACCTCGTCACGCGCATGACGGCGGACGCCTCCACCAGCCTGCGCATCCTGACGCTGATGATGGAGGAGATGGTGCAGTGCCCCTTCACCATCGTCGCGTCCTTCATCCTGGCCTACGCCGCCGAGCCGCGCGCCACGCTCGGCATGCTGATCCTGCTGCCGATGGTGGCGCTGCCGGTGGCCAAGATCGGCCCGAAAGTGCGCCGCCGCAGCAAGGCTTCGCAGGACAGCCTCGGCGACTCGACGCAGAGCGCCCTGCAGATGCTGACGGGCATCCGCGTGGTGAAGGCCTTCCGCATGGAGGACCGCGAATCGCGCGAGTTCGCCCGCACCAACGACGACTTCGTGAAACATTCGGCGCGGATGGTGCGCGCGCAGGCCTCGAGCCTGGCGGTCACCAGTCTGATCTCCTCCGGAGGCGTCGGCATCGCGCTCGGCGGCCTCGTGCTGGTCCATCTGCTGGTGGCGCCGGTGTTCCACGGCTCCGCCACCATGCTGGTCTTCTTCGGCGCGATCGCCGGCACGGTGGCGTGGACCAAGCGTCTGGCGAAGGCCGTGAGCATCGTGCAGACTTCGATGGGCTCGGTGGACCGCGTGTTCGAGGTCTTCGACCTGCGCTCCGCGCTCGACACCGGCGCCTCGCTCGCGCCCTGGCCCGGCCTGCGCGAGGAACTCCGGTTCGAGCGCGTCTCCTTCCGCTACCCGGAAGGCGACGCCGAGGCGCTGCACGACGTCAGCCTGTGCGTGCGGCGCGGCGAGCGCGTCGCCCTGGTCGGGCACTCGG
>CAZDMB010000073.1:0-9574 GCA_964506175.1 uncultured Planctomycetales bacterium
TTCCTCGTCGGTCAGGCGCGTGATGCGCAGCGGGTAGCCGCGAATCGGCTTCTTCACGCCGCTCTCGACGTCGCGCAGGAAGGCGTCCAGCGGCTCGGCCGGCGCCATGCGCTGGCTCTTGGCCAGCAGCTCGCGCATCGGCTCCAACACCTGGCGGCCGTCCACCACCGGCACCTTGAAGGTGCGACCGCCGACCTTGGCCTCGAAGGTGGTGCCGGCTTCGTTCGACTTCAGCGCCTCGACGCGCCCGGTGTAGAGATCCACCCACAGCTGATCGAGGGAGCGCGGCTTGGCGGACTGGCCGTTGCCGAACACCACCAGCGCGACGATCGCGAGCAGGAAAACGATGAGAAAGATGCCGCTCGAGCGCTTGGCGTTCGGTTCAGGTTTCGGCTGCTGTTGCTGGTTCATGGATGCGTTCAGGCCGACGCAGTCGCCGCCGTGTTGAGCCAGGCGGCGACGTCCAGCACGATCTTTTCGGCCATTTGCTGGAAGATCTGGTCATAGGCTCCGCGATCGGTCTCCTCCAGGGAGGGGACGAATTCCAGCTCGCGGCGCTCGGTGCCCTGCGTCAGGACGGCGCCGGCGGCGTCGCGCAGCTCCCACGCCACCTCGACGACGGCGGAACCCAGGGCGTAGGCGCCGCCGCGCAGGCCGACGCGGCCGTTGCGGCTCGGGTCCGCCAGGCGCGTCTGCAGCACCAGCGCCGGGTGGCTGGCGGTGATCTCCACGTCCAGCAGGCGCTGCACGTCCGCGCGCAGGGCCCGCGTCAGCGGCACCTCGAGCCCGATCCAGGAGGAGTCGTTCTCCGCCGGCGGCACGGCGAAAGCGCGGCCGCCGCCGACGCCGCCGTCCAGCACCTGGTAGCCGGCGCAGCCGACGAGGGCCAGCGGCGCCCACAGCGCGAGGCGCGCGGCGCCCGTCACTGGCCGCCCGCCGCCTCCGGCGTCAGCCGGGACAGGCGCTCTTCGGCTTCGGCGGCGGTCGGCGTCGCGCGCAAGTCGGCGGCGAGGTCGAGATAGCCGAGTGGCGCGCGGCCGGCGGCGACCTCGAGGTGAAAGCGCTCGCCCGGGAGGTTGTCGATGCGCCGGTAATAGTTGGCGAGCATCACGTGGTAGGCGCCGTACTGCTCGGTGAGCGCCTGGCGCGCGGCCTCGGCCTCGGTGCGGTAGAGCCCGTTCGGGAACTCGCGCAGATAGGCGCGGAACTGGTCGAGACCCTGCTGGATGATCGTGCCGTTGAGTTTGCCCGGCTCGAGCCGGTTGTAGGAGCACATGCCGAGGCGGTAGGCCGCCTGGTCCTCGTAGCCGAGGCCGGCGAGTTCCGGGTCCAGCAGGCCGGCGTAGAACTCCGCCGCGTCGAGGTATTCGCCTTCGGCGTACTTGTACTCCGCCAGGCGCGCCAAGGCCTCGACGCGGGTGGCGCGGAACTGGCCGGCGGCGGCCAGATTCTCCAGGGTCACGACGCCGCGGCTGCGATCGTTGAAGATCCACAGCACCTTGCGCTTGCCTTCGAGCAACTCGATGCCGAGCTCGAGCAGGCGCCGCTCGATGCGCTGCGCTTCCTCGGCGGGGCCGGCCTGCACCATCGCCGCCTCGTAGAAGCGGATGGCGGCGTCCCAGTCGTCGAGGGCGTTTTGCACGTCGCCGCACAGGACGTTGAACTCGCGCTGCGCGGCGATGTCGAACTCCTCGGCGTCGAACTCTTCGAGGATGTCCCAGGCTTCCTCGTCCCGGCCCGCGGCGTGAAGGCTGCGCGCCTCGTCGAGTTCCGAACTCGCGCGCGGCGGCGCCTCCAGGTTGGAGCAGGCGGGCGCGCAGGCGAGCGCGCAGGCGGCGGCGAGAAGGCGAACGTGCAGGTGCATCAGGCGGTGCGGCGGGCGCGGCGGCGGCGACGGCGCTCCTGCAGGAGCGGCCAGGCCCGCAAGGGACGCTCCATGTGGTAATGCAGGAATTCGCCGAGCATTGTAAGACAATCGTCCCACGGACCGGAGGCCGGCGCGGCCCCGCCGTCGGCCATGCCGCGAAGAAGGGCGAGGGCCTCGGGCCGGATGCGGCGCGCGTGCTCGTGCGGGCGGCTGGCCGCGCGCACGAGGCCGCCGGCCGCAGGCGAGAACCAGTCGGCGCCATCGCCCGCGGCGGTCTCCAGGCGGGGGTCGAGGCCGAGCAGTCGCAGGCCGCGCAAGAGCGCCTGCACCAGAGCCGGGGCGGGATCGGCGCCGGGCGGCAGCGCCGCGAGCGCGCGCAGGGAATCCGCCAGCCACAGAAAGATTTCCGGCGCGGCCTGGCCCGGCGGCGCGGCCTCTTCCGCGAGTTCCGCCAGCGCGCCGGCGGCGGCGAGGCGCTCGGGGTCGCCGTCGAGGCCGGAGAGGCGGTCCAGCAGGCTGACGTGGTAGAGGTTGAGCAGCTCGGCGCCCTCGGGGCCGCCGCATTCCAGTTCGACCACGGCCCAGGTGTCGAGCACGCCGAGCGCGCCGCTCTTCAACTTCTGCACGCCCTTCGCCAGCAGGCCGATCGTGCCCAACTCCGGCGTCAGTACCCGCAGCACCAGCGAGTGCTCGCTGTAGGGCCAGCGGCGCAGCACGATCGCCGGCGTGCGCAGAGGAGACACGAGGTACGCAGCCTACACCGCTTCGCCGCCGGCGTGGGCGGGCGCGGAGCGCCGCAGGCGGACGCGCTGGATGCGGCGGTCGTCGGCCTCGAGGACCTCGATCTGGACGCCGTCCACGACCAGGCTCTCGCCCTTGCGCGGGATGTGGCCGAGGCGGTCGAAGAGCAGGCCGGCGACGGTGTCGTAGTCCTCGTCCTCGGGCAGTTCGCAACCGAAGAACTCGTTGAGGTCGTAGAGGCTGGCGCGGCCGTCGGCGACCATCTCGTCGTCGTGGACGCGGCTCATCCGCGCCTCGCCCTCGCCGCGATCGTGCTCGTCGCGGATCGGGCCGACGATTTCCTCGATCAGATCCTCGATGGTCACCACCCCGGCGGTGCCGCCGTATTCGTCCACCACCACGGCCAGGTGGTTGCGGCGGTGGCGCATTTCCTCCAGCAGCGCCATTACGGGCATGGTTTCGGGCACGAAGTAAGGCTCGCGCATGGAGGCGCGGACCGGCATGGCGGCGAGATCGGCGCGCTCGACCGTGGCGCGCAGGACGTCCTTGACGTGGAAGATGCCGACGATGTCGTCCAAGTCGCGGCCGTGCACCGGAATGCGCGAGTGCCCGGTGGAGAGCGCCACTTGCAGGGCCTCGGCCACGCTCGCCTCCACGGGCACGGCCGTCAGGTGCGTGCGCGGCGTCATGGCGCCGGCGGCGTCGGTGACCTGAAGGTCGATCACGCGGCTGATCATGCGGCGCTCCGCCATGCCGATGCCGGATTCGGGCTCGTGACTGGCGGCGACGTCGAGCAGTTGCGCGGAGAGCTCTTGCTGGGAGTCGGAGGCTTCGCGGCCGGCGAGACGCTGGAGGATGCGGTCCAGCAGCCAGGTGAGCGGACGCGTGAGCCAGGCGCAGGCCGCCGCCACCGGCAGGAAGGCGAGCACGAAGCGCCGCCCGCGCCGGCGTTGAATGAGGGAGGGGAGGCCTTCGAGGGCGAAGGCGGTGCCCAGGCCGGCGACGGTCCAGAGAAGGATGCGGCCCGGAAGGCTGAGACCGAGACCGGCGTGGACCAGCAGGGCCGAGCCCGCCACCACGCAGAACAGGCGCATGAGGCCGGCAGCCGAGGGCAGATAGGGCTGGCGCGCGAGCGCCCCTTCGGCGCGCGTGGTCCAGCGGTCGTCCAGGGTGCCGAGCAGGGAGGAGCGCACCGGGGAGCCCAGCAGGCTGCGCAGGCCGCCGAACACCGCCCCGGCCAGAACGAGCAGGCCGGGCAGGATGAAACCGGGATCGAACGGGGACTCGGCGGGGGCGGCCGAGCCGGAAAGGAGAATTGGAGGCAACACGTCTTTGGCCAGCATGGCATGCGCGGACCGCGTGCCACAACCCCCTATGATACCCGGCACCGGCATGCCGCCCCGAACCGCGAAAACAAGCCTAAGTCCTTGCGATGCCATGGTTTACGGCGCAGGATGGATGTGGCTGGGGGAGGGCCTGGCCCCGGCCGGAACGGATGCGGTGGCCTGCCACGACGGGCGGATTGTGGGGGTGGGTGCGACGGCGGAGTTGCGCCGGCAGCACCGGCCCAAGAAGGAGTGGGACCTGCAGGGCCTGGGCCTGGCCCCGGGCTTCGTGGACGCGCACACCCACCCGGCCTTTGCGCAGGGACGGGCGCTCGAGTTCGAGCAGAAGTGCCAAGGGAAGACCTACCTGGAGATTGCCGCGGCGGGCGGGGGCATTCTGGACAGCGTGCGGGCGGTGCGCGCCGCCAGCCTGGAAGGACTGACGGAGGAGGTGAGTGCTCACTTTCGCCGCATGTTGCGTCACGGCACCACGACGTGCGAGGCCAAGTCGGGTTACGGGCTTTCTCTCGCGGAAGAGTCGAAGCAACTGAGCGCCATCCGCGACGCCGCCGCGCACACGCAGATGACCGCGCTGCCAACCTTCCTCGGCGCGCACGCCGTGCCGGAAGAGTTCCGCAACCGGCCGGACGCCTACCTGGATCACCTCTGCGCCGAGGCCCTGCCAGCCGTGCGCGAGGCCGGGCTGGCGCGCGCCGCCGACGTCTTCATCGAGGAAGGCGCCTTCGAGTTGGCCGCCGCGCGCCGCTACCTCGAGCGCGCGCGGGAGTTGGGTTTCGCCCTGCGCGTCCACGCCGACCAGTTCCGCAGCCTGGGCGGCGTCGAGTTGGCGGTGGAACTGGGCGCCGAGAGCGTGGATCACCTCGAGGTGCTCTCCGACGCCGGACTCGAAGCCCTGGCGCTCGCGCACTCCACCTACGCCGGCCTGCTGCCGGTGGTGCCGCACTTCCTCGGGCAGAACGCCGACGCGCCGGCGCGCAAACTGATCCGCGCCGGCGTGCCGTGGTTCCTGGCCACGGACTTCAATCCGGGCTCTTCCTACACGCCTTCGCTGCCGGAGGCCGCGCACTTCGCGCGCCGGCGCCTGGGCCTGAGCGCTGCGGAATGCCTGTTCGGCGTGACCGCGGCTCCGGCGGCCTCCCTCGGCCTGACGGCGCGCAAGGGCTGCATCGCGCCCGGCGCCGACGCCGACCTCGTGGCGCTGGATCTGCCGGACGCGGCGCACTTCGGCTACGCGCTGGGGGAGAACCCAGTGCGCCGCGTGATGCTGGCCGGCGCATGGCAAGAGCTCGCCTGAGGCCTCGGCCGCGCCGTTTGCCCCGATCGGCCGCCGCAGGGACAATGCCCGACCGCTGATGGAATCCGTCGTCGTCTTGTCCGCCGTGCGCACGCCCATCGGGCGCTTCGGCGGCAGCCTCGCCGCGCTGCCGGCCACCGCGCTGGGAGAGGCCGCCGTGCGCGCCGCGCTGGCGCGCGCCGACGTGGCGCCGGACGAGGTCTCCAGCCTGATCTTCGGCATGGCGCGGCAGGCCGGCGCGCGCCCCAACCCCGCGCGCCAGGTGGCGTGGAGCGCGGGCATCCCGCGCGAGCGCACCGCCTTCACCGTCAACATGGCCTGCGCGAGCGGCATGCAGGCGCTGCAACTGGCGGCCGACGCCCTGCGCCTCGGGCGCGCCGAGGTGGTGGTGGCCGGCGGCATGGAGAGCATGTCGCGCGTGCCGCACGCGCTCGAGCGGCTGCGCACCGGCTACCGCCTCGGCGACGGCGCGGTGGTGGACCTGATGGTGCGCGACGGCTTCCACTGCCCGCTCGCCGACATGATCATGGGCGAGACCGCCGAACTGCTGGCGCAGGAACTGGGCATCACGCGTGCGGAGCAAGACGTGTTCGCGCACGAGAGCCAGCAGAAGGCCGGCGCCGCCTGGGCGGAGGGCGCCTTCGCCGCGGAGATCGCGCCGGTCGCGGTGGCCGGCAAACAGGGAACGACGAGCTTCACGCACGACGAGCACCCGCGCCCGGACACCACGCTGGAGCAGTTGCGCAAACTCCCGCCGGTGTTCGACGCGAAGAGCGGCACGGTCAGCGCGGGCAAGTCCTCCGGCATCACCGCCGTCGCCGCCGCCCTCGTGCTCGCCACGGAGAGCGCCGCGCGGCGCCGCGGCTGGCGCCCGCTCGCGCGCCTGCTGGACCTGCACGCCACCGGCTGCGACCCCAAGCGCATGGGCCTCGGCCCGGTGCCCGCCACGCAGCAGTTGTTCGCGCGCCACGGCTGGAGCGTGGACGATTTCGACTTGTTCGAATTGAACGAGGCCTTCGCCGCGCAGGTGCTCGCCTGCCTGCGCGAGCTGCCGCTGCCGCGCGCCCGCCTCAACGTGCACGGCGGCGCGATCGCCCTCGGGCACCCGATCGGCTGCAGCGGCGCGCGCATCGTCGTCACCCTGCTGCACGCCCTGCGGCGGCGCCAGGCCCGCCGCGGCCTCGCTACGATCTGCGTTTCCGGCGGGCTGGGGATGTCCTCGGCCTGGGAACTCGCTTGAACCGATGCGCATGACCCTACTCCTTCTCGCCCTGACCGCCGCTTGCGCGCGCGAGGCCGCGCCGCCGACCGCCGCCGGTCCCGCCGCGCCGGCCGGCGCCGCCGCGCAGAACGCTCCCGCCGCGCCGCCCGCCGCCGCGCCGACCAAGCGCGCGCCGGAGTTTCACTTCGAGGACGCGGCCAAGATTCCGGACGCGGACTTGGCGCAGTACCACGTCAGCATGAAGGTGTCGCTGGACGGCAAGGACGCCGGCACGATGGTGTTCGCGCTGTGGCCGGAGAAGGCGCCGATCGCCGTGCGCAACTTCCTGCGCTACTGCGACGAAGGCTTCTACGACGGCCTCCTGTTCCACCGCATCATCCGCGACTTCATGATCCAGGGCGGCGCGCCGAGCAACGACGGCGGGGGCAACGGGCCGCACGGCCGCATCCAGGGCGAGTTCTCGCTCGACCCGCGCTGGAACCACAAATACGGCGTGCTGTCCATGGCGCGCAGCTCCGACCCGGACAGCGCCTCCAGCCAGTTCTTCCTCTGCTGCGAAGAGTCCGACAGCACCGCCGGCCTCAACGGCCAGTACGCCTCCTTCGGCCGCATGGTGTCGGGCGTGGCGGCGCTCGAAGTGCTGGCCAACGTCGCCACCGCCGCCAACCCCGGCACCGGCGAGAAGTCGCGGCCGCTGCAGCGCGCCGCCATCGTCGAGGCGCGCGTGGTGCACGCGCCCGCGCCCGCGCCGGCGGAGACGATCGCGCGGCCGCTGCCGTCCGGCGTGCCGGTGGCGATCGAGATCCAGCACGTGCTGATCTCCTGGAAGGACATTCCGCGCGTGGGCGCCAAGCGCAGCCGCGAAGAGGCCGAGGCCCTCGCCGCCGACGTGCTGGCGCGCGCCCAGAAGGGCGAAGACTTCGACGCCCTGGTGCGGCAGTACTCCGACGACCCGGTGCAGCCCGGCGACCCTTCGCCCGGCGTCTATCGCTTGACGACGCCCGGCTACACCGACCCGGTGATCTTCGCCGGCATGGAGGAGCGCATGGCGCAGGTGGCGCCGAAGTTGGCGCCGCTCGAGGCCAAGGTGCGCGCCGGCGAAGCCACCAACCGCCAGTGGCTCGCGGAAATGCAGAAGCAGCTCCAGCCCGTGCTGATGCCCTTCTTGCAGTCCACCATCTCCTTCCCGCGCGACCGCATGGCTCCGGCCTTCGGCGACGTCGGCTTCTCCCTGCAGCCGGGCGAGATCGGCGTGGCCTCCTACGACCCCAAGACTTCGCCCTTCCGCATCCACATCATCAAGCGCCTGCAATGAGTCCCGACCTCAAGCATCCCGCGAAACTCGCGCCCGCCGAACTCGCCCAGGTGCTGTGCGACGTCAAGGTGGCGCTCGACGGCAAGGACGCCGGCACCATGACCCTCGAGTTCTGGCCGGAGGCGGCGCCGGAGACGGTGCGCAACTTCCTGCAGTACGCCGCCGACGGCTTCTACGACGGCAAGTCCTTCCATCGCGTGATCTCCGGCTTCATGGTGCAGGGCGGCTGCCCGCAGGGCACCGGCACCGGCTCGGGGCCGCGCGGCAAGATTCGCGGCGAGTTCAGCAAGAAGCCCGAGCATTCGCACAAGCGCGGCGTCATTTCCATGGCGCGCGCCCAGGATCCGCACAGCGCCTCCTGCCAATTCTTCGTCTGCCACGGCGACGCCGCCTTCCTCGACGGCCAGTACGCCGCCTTCGGGCGCGTGCAGACGGGCGAGGCCGCGCTCGACGCGCTGGCGTCCGTGCCCACCGGCGGCGGCGGCGAGGGCTCGAAGCCGCTGAAGGCCTGCACCATCACCTCGATGCGCCTGCGCGCCAAGGAGTAGCCCGATGAGCGATTTCGACGAGACCGTGACGGCCGACGACGTCGAGGCCTACGACTACAAGCACCTCAAGCTCACTTTCGACGAGGACGGCGTGGCGTGGGTCACGATCGACCGGCCGAAGCAGCTCAACGCGCTCAACTCCGAGGTGGTGGAAGAGTTGCGCATCTGCATCGGCGACCTCACCGACGACCCGGAGACCGAGGCCATCGTGATCACCGGCGGCGGCGACAAGGCCTTCGTCGCCGGCGCGGACATCGGCGAACTCGCCGATCTGTCGCCGCACGAGGCGCGCGGGCTGTCGCTGACCGGCCAGGACGTGCTCGCCATGATCGAGAACTGCCCGAAGCCGGTGGTGGCGATGATCAACGGCTTCGCCCTGGGCGGCGGCCTGGAGTTGGCGCTGGCCTGCCACCTGCGCGTGGCCGCGACCACCGCCAAACTCGGCCTGCCGGAGGTGTCGCTGGGCCTGATTCCCGGTTTCGCCGGCACCGTGCGCCTGGCGCGCCTGGCCGGGCCGGGCGTGGCGCGCGAGTGGGTGCTGACCGGCGATCAGTTCACGGCGGAAGAGGCGCACCGCGTCGGCGTGGTGACGCGCGTGGCGGCGCCGGACAAGTTGCGCGAGGAGGTGAAGAAACTCTGCGCCACGATGCAGAAGCGCGGGCCGGTGGCGATTGCGGCCGCGCTCGAGACCATCCGCCGCGGCCAGGAGTGCGGCCAGACCGAGGCCGAGAACCTGGAGGCCGACGCCTTCGGCATGATGTTCTCGACTGAGGACGCGCGCGAGGGGACGAAGGCCTTCATGGAAAAGCGCAAGCCCGACTTCCAGGGGCGGTAGCGGGGGGCGTCTTCCCGGGGCGCCGCTCTAGCGGTGCTGGTCGATCAGGACGGGGTTGCCGTCCGGGTCGAGCAGCATGCAACTGGCGGGGCCGCTCGTTTGCTCGTCGGCCTCGGCGGCGAGCGCGAGGCCGGCGGCCTTGAGGCGCTTCTGGATCACGCGCACGTCCTCGAACTCCGCCACCGGCTGCGCGTCCTGGTCCCAGCCCGGGTTGAAGGTGAGGCAGTTCTTGGGAAACATTCCCTGGAACAGGCCGATCACGTGCGGGCCGTTCTTGAGGATGAGCCACTTCTGCGCGGCGTCGCCGTGGAACTTGCGGAAGCCGAGCTTCTCGTAGAAGGCCAGCGAAGCGTGGATGTCCTTCACGGACAAGCTGACGGAGAAGGCGCCGAGTTGCATGGGGGAG
>CAZDMB010000073.1:9584-11592 GCA_964506175.1 uncultured Planctomycetales bacterium
CCCCGTCGCCGCCCCGCCACGCGTGGCTGCCCTCCCCCCCCCCGCTCCCGGCGCCGCCCCCGCGGGCCCGGGGGCCGCGGTGCGCGGGGGGCGGGGGCAGGCGAGGCAGATTCAATGGTCTTCGGCTTCCGTGGCGGGCTTCTGCTGTTGCGGAGGCGCAGGTTCCGCGGACAAAACCAACCCTGTCTCCTCTGACCATCTCACCGTCAGCCGCACGGCCTCCATCCCTCGACTGCTCCTCGGCGGATCCGCGCGCGGCACCAGCATGACGCGCCGCCACTCCCACGGTGCCTCGAGGAGGCCGGGATCCAGAGTCATCAAGGGAGTTCGGTTGGGCCGGGCCTTGTGCTGGCTTTCGGACATTGGATTTCCATCATGGACGATCCAATCCATCCAGTCGCCCGGCTTCGAATATGCGACCTCAGGATCCGGCTCGTGCCAGGGGATCAGCTCTGCGAAATGCGGCTCCTCCTCCCAACGGAACTCCTCCGTGCTCGCCAGATCCGAGAAGTCCCACAAGGCGTAGCACTGATCATGCACCGGCAGCGTCCGGATCTCGAGGTTGCTTGGTACCCCCCGAAGAGCTTCCGCAATGAGCCACGCCTCGCCGACGCGCACCGCGGCGGAACTCCTCCCGAAGACGTCCGCGTACCTGAAGGGTTCGTAGCCGCCAATCTCTCGTCGCAGCGCGACCGCGAGTCCGTATTTCGGATCCCAGACGACGTGCAACACGCCTTTAGGCCACCCATCCTTGGGCGCGTCGCCGAACACGGGCCAAGTGCTGTCGGCGACCCAGTGCCACCGACCATTGGGCGGGTAGATCGCCTCCTCGGGATCGTCGAACGGCAGCAGTTTCATGGTGCGGCTCGCACCGGGCGCCAGAGTGCACTCGAGATCCGGAACGCTGACGCCCACCTTGACGCCGAGTTCGTCGTCACGTTTCACATCGTCCGCAAGAAAGCCCTCCCACCAGCAGGTCCCGGCAGTCGCGCGGCTCCACGACACCGAATGCCCGGTCGGATTGCGCAATCGAAGGATCACTTCAGGTATGGGGCCTTCGGTCAACTCCGCCGTGCCGATCAGAGGACCGATGTGCACTGGCACCGGCTGGTCCCGCATGAAGGGGGTTTCATCGAAGGGATCGAACTGGGGCAAGTGGACGTCGCCATTCGATCCTTCCACGAAAACTCTCACCCCGAGGCTGCGATCCCAAGCGACGAGCAAATCCGGACACTCGAAGTTCATCGTGCTCGGCGGGGGCGTGGCGCGCGGCAGGGTGACTTCGTGCCAGTAGACCCAGCGGCTGAGCGTGGGGATCTTCGGACGCAAGTCCCTGCCTTCATCCCATTCCTCGATGTGCCAGAACGGCCTCAAGACCTCGGATCGTGTCTCCCCGGGCGCGATGCTCCATTCCTCGAGTTGTTCCGGCGTCGGCCTGCGATCCCTTTCCATGGTGCAGCCAACGCCACCGAAATCGAATTCGGGGATCGGTCGGCCCGCCTCGTCCAAGGGAGGCGTCCACATGCCGGATCCGATGCAGCCGATGCCGGCGCCGCGCCACCAGAGAGGGGCGTCGGTGTCGTTGGTGACGGTCAGGACGACGTGGATCTGGCCGTCCACGAGTTCGCGCCGGGCGGTGGCGGCGGCAGGGCCGAGGCGGAAGGCGACCTCCTCTTTGGACTCGTTCCGCGGCTTCTGGCTCAGCGCTGGCGATGCCGTCAGAAGGAGGAGGAGTGTCAGCATCCTTCGATCTCTCTAATCGACCGGCCACCCCCCGGTTTCACGAGATCTGCTCACGGCTTGACCGCACCCGCCTCGGCGGCGCCGACTCCAGCGCCGAGACCTGCGGCGGCGGGAAGCCATCTCCTGGCCCGCTGTCCCCGGCCGCCCCGTCGAACGCGTTCCGAACCTTGCCCGGCAGGCCTCCGGCACGAAGGCCCACGGCCGCACCGCCCAGTCCGGCGGCGCGCCGGAGTCGCGGAGCACCGCCGCGCGCACGGCCGGCCCC
>CAZDMB010000074.1:0-2278 GCA_964506175.1 uncultured Planctomycetales bacterium
CGCTCCGACCACCGCCCGATGCTCTCCGACCTGCGCGAATCCGGCGCCATCGAGCAGGACGCCGACCTCGTGCTGCTGCTGATGCGCGAGTCGCTCTACGCCGAGACCGAAGAGAACCGCGACAAGGCGCAGATCTACGTCGCCAAGAATCGCCACGGACCGACGGGCGAGTTCGAGCTGCGGTTCGACAAGCGCTTCATGCGTTTCGAGAACTCCCTGGCGCAATCGCAGGGCGTGCCTACGCCGGCGCAGGCCTCGGCGGCCGTGTTCGAATGATTCGATTCGCCGCCGCCTGCTGCCTGGCCGCCGGTGCTGCGCTCGTGGCGCCGGCTTCCGTGCGCGCCCAGGACCCGCCGCCGCCGGCGCAGGAGTCCCAGATCATCGTCGAGAGCGTCCAGATCACCGGCGCTCCCGGGCGGGAGGACGAGATCCGCGCCAGCCTGCGCCAGAAGGACGGCGCCGCCTTCGATCCTCTCGGCCTGCAGCGCGACATTCAGTGGTTGTGGCGCTTCCGCCGCATCCGCGTGGACACCGCCACGCTGCTGCCGGGAACGGCGGAGGGGCGTGCGATCCTCAGCCTGCAGGTTCAGGCCTTCAAGTCCTATCGCCGCGCCGTGTTCCTCGGCGCCGAGGAATACGACCGCGCCGAACTGGAACTGCACGCCGGCCTCTTCGGCCAAGCCCTCGACGTGGAGACGATCGGCCAGGTCGTGCGCCGCGTCGAGGAGTACTACCGCGACGAAGGCTACGCCCATGCGCGCGTCACCTGGAAGGGCGACGACGATCTCGGCGAAGTGCGATTCACCGTGGAGGAGGGGCCGATCGTCCGCATCAGCGAGGTCGAGTTCGACGGGGCCGACGCCATCCCGGCCGGCGGACGCTGGTATCCCGGTCTCGACCTCTTCAGCACCTTGAAGCATCGCCCGGGCTTCCTGCTGGTGCGCGACAGTCCCTACTCCGAAACGCGCGTCCAGGAAGACCTGAACGGTTTGCGCCAGCTCTACGCCGACTACGGCTTTCGCGACGCGGAGGTGACGCACGAGATCGCCTATCTGGACGATGAAGAGTCCGAGGTGCGGATCACCTATCACATTCAGGAAGGACCGCAGTACAAGATCCGCTCCCTGCGCATCGTGTCGGACGACGGCTCGGCGCTGCGCTTCAGCGACGCCGAAGTGGCGGCGGCCCTGGACCTGGAACCCGGCCAGCCCTTCGAGCTCGCCCGCATCCAGGCCGCCTCCGCCGCCTTGACGCGCCTGTACGCGGCGAGCGGACACCCGTCGCTCGCGCGCGCCGACGTGGAGACCGCCCGGCAAGGGCAGTTCTTCCAGATCGGCGGCAATCAGGACCGGCGCAATCCCGGCCCGCGCGTGATCTACGATCGCGAGGCGGCGGCCGTGGATCTGGTCTTCGAGGTGCACGAAGGCCGCGCCAAGACCGTGCGCGACGTCGTCGTGCGCGGCCTGCAGCGCACCGCCGACCGCGTGGCCCGACGCGAGGTCTCGGTCGAGCCCGGCGGTCCCGCCAGCGAGGAGGAACTGCAACGCAGCGCGCGCCGGCTCGTGGGCCAGGGATTCTTCACCGATGAGCAGCGCCAGCCCTTCGTCTACCCGCGCTGGCGCGATTTCGGCGACGACGACGCAGTGGATTTCAACTTGGACCTCAAGGACTTGGGCTCCACCGGACAGTTCCGCATCGGCGGCGCGTTGAACACCGACTCCGGTCCGGCGCTGATCTTGGACCTGGAGAAGCGCAACTTCGACATCACGGATCTGCCGTCCTCGCCGGGCGCCGCGCTGGGCGAGATCCTGGAAGGCGAGGCGTTCACCGGCGCCGGGCAGACTTTGCGGCTCGCGCTGCAGCCGGGCACGCGCTTTTCCACCTACACCCTGGCCTTCACCGAGCCGGACTTGCTGCGCGAGCACGTCGACCGCCTGTCGCTCACGGTCTCCGGCTCCAAGCGCCTGCGCCTCTACTCCACCTACGAGGAAGAGCGCACCGCCGGCGCCTTCTCTCTCGGACGCCGCTTCGGACGCTTCTTCACCGTCTTCGCCGGGCCGGAGATCGAGACCCTCGACGTGAGCGACGTGGATCCGGGCGCGCCCGCCGGGCTGCTCGCGGAACTCGGCTCCACGGATCTCAACACGCTCTCCTTCGGCTTCCGCTACGACACGGTGGAGGACCCGTTCTCGCCCGTGGACGGCGGCTCCATCGGCCTGACGTTCGGCGACACCGGCCGCGCGCTCGGCGGGGACGCGGAGTTCTTCACCGCCGCGCT
>CAZDMB010000074.1:2288-11567 GCA_964506175.1 uncultured Planctomycetales bacterium
ATGGAAAAGTTCTTTCCGCTGTGGGAAGACCGGCTGGCCCGCAATTGGGTGCTCGCTTTGCGCGGCCGTTTCCGCCAAGGCTGGGCCGGCGGCGGCGCCAGCACGCTGCCGTACACCGAGCAGTTCTACGTCGGCGGCCAATCGAGCGTGCGCGGCTTCGATTACCGCGGCATCGGCGAGGACGCGAACTCCTTCGCCCAGGGCGGCGACGCCGCCTGGGACGGCAGCGTCGAGCTGCGCTTCCCGCTGCTGTCCACGCGACAACGCGGGATCGTGGACGAGTACGAGTGGGTGCGCGGCGCCTTCTTCGTCGATGCGGGCTCCTTCGGCGAGGACTTCGGCAGCCTCGAACCCACCCGCGCCTCCTTCGGCATCGGCATCCGCATGCGGCTGCCGCTGCTGCCGCTCGTGCCGTTCACGCTCGACTTCGGCTGGCCGATCTCGCGCGAAGAGTTCGACGACGCGCGCGTCCTTTCCTTCACTCTGGGCACCTTCTAGCGCATGAAAAAGACCGCACTCCTCCTCGTTCTCGCCATGGCCGGCGGCGCCGCCCTCAGCGGCGGCCTGCTGGCGAGCCGCGCCTTCGCGCCGCCGAGTGACGCCGTCCGCAGCGTGGACATCTCGCGCCTGCTGCAGGAGTTCGAACCCGTGGCGAAGCAATACGAGGCGCTGCGCGCCAAGTACCAGGCGCAGGGCGACCGCCTGCGCCAGATTTCCGACGCCATCAAGTCGGAGAAGGGCGCTCTGGCGCAGTTGGACAAGAGCAGCGAAGAATACGCCGTGCGCTCGTTCCAGGTGCAGTTGCGCGACAAAGGGCTGGAGGAAGAACTCAACTTCTGGACCGAAGCGCAACGCCGCGAGAACGAGGCCCTCCTCGACGCGAGCGTGCGGCGCATCCACGCCGCCTGCGAGGACTACGGCAAGCGCACCGGCGTGTCGGCGGTGATCATGCGTCCCGGCCCGCTGCCCGGCGGCGGCGATCCGCGCAATTCGTTGCGCGATCTCGAGAGCCGCTGGATCATCTGGTCCAATCCGGATCACGACGTCACCGACGCGGTGCTCGCGATCCTGCGCGAACAGGGCTGAGGCCGCGCGCCATGACCGCCCAGGGAGACGATCCGCGCCGGGCTCCGTCCCGCAACGAGCGCACCATCCGGCGCGCCGCGGAAATGACCGGCGTGGCTCTGCATTCCGGCGCGGCGGTGCGGCTGCGCCTCGAGGCTGCGCCGGCGGGCACCGGCATCGTCTTCCAGCGCTCCGATCTCGAGGGCGCGCCCGACGTGGCGGCGCGTCCCGACCAGCTCTCCACTTCGCAGCGGCGCACCGTGCTGCGCCAGGGCGAGGCCGAAATCGGCATGGTGGAACACCTCCTCGCCGCGTGTCACGGACTGCGCGTGGACAATCTGATCGCGCGCGTCGACGGCCCGGAGATGCCCGGCGCGGACGGCTCGTCCGCGCCGTACGCAGAACTGCTGCAGAAGGCCGGCTTCGTCGAGCAGCGCAAGCAGCGCAAGGTGCATGAGGTCACCGAGCCGCTGTGCTTCCGCGAGGAGGGCGCGGAGATCGTGGTGCTGCCGCCGTCCGGCGCCAGCCTGCGCATTCGCTATCTGCCGGAGTACCCGGCGGGAGTGGACTCCAGTCCGGTGAGTTTCGATCTCGGCGCCGACGACTTCGCCGCGGCCATCGCGCCGGCCCGCACCTTCGTCGTGGCCGCGGACATCGAGAAGCTGCTCGCCGCCGGGTTGGGCAAGGGCGCCACCGCGGACAACACCCTGGTCCTGGGCGCCGCAACCGCGCCGGCCATGCGCCTCGACCGCGAGCCGACCCGGCACAAGATCCTCGATCTGCTCGGAGATTTCGCGCTGCTCGGCGTGGACCTGCATGCCGACGTGATCGCTTCGCGCAGCGGCCACGGACTGAATCAGGCGGTGGTCCGCGCGCTGCGCGAGATCCTCGACGAGCGCGAAACCGTCCAGCCGCCGCTGGAGACCGGCTACGCCATCACCGACGTCATGCGGCTCTTGCCGCATCGCTATCCCTTCCTCCTGGTGGATCGCGTCATCGAGGTGGAGGGCTGGCGGCGCGCGGTCGGCATCAAGTGCGTCACGATCAACGAGCCGTTCTTCCAAGGCCACTTCCCCGATCAGCCGCTGATGCCCGGCGTCTTGCAGCTCGAGGCGTTGGCGCAGCTCTCCGGCTTCCTGCTGCAGCGCAAACTGGAGCACGCCGGCAAGCTCGTGGTGCTCTCCTCGATCGACAAGGTGCGCTTCCGCGGCGGCGTCCAGCCGGGCGACGTGCTGCGCCTGGAGGTGGAGACCTTGCGCCTGTCGCAGAGCCGCGGACAGATCAAGGCGCAGGCCAAGGTCGGCAACCGCGTCGTCAGCGAGGCGGTGCTGTCATTCGCCATGGTTTCGCAGACCTGACCGCATGCCCCAGATCCATCCGACCGCCTTCGTCTCGCCCGGCGCCGAATTGGCGGACGACGTGATCGTCGGCCCGTTCTGCTATCTCGGTCCGCGCGTGCGCGCCGGCGGCGGCACCAGATTCGGGCCGCACGTGGTGGTGCAAGGGCGCACCACCATCGGCAACGACAATCATTTCGTCGGCCAGTCGTCCATCGGCGGACTGCCGCAGGATTTGAAGTACGCCGGCGAGGAGTCGGCGCTCGTCATCGGCAACGGCAACGTGGTGCGCGAGTTCGTCACCATCAACATCGGCACCGCGACGGGCGGCTGGGTGACCAGCGTCGGCGACAAGAATCTCATCATGGCCTGCGCGCACGTGGCACACGACTGCGTGTTGGAGGACGAGATCATCCTCGGCAACAACGTCCTGCTCGCGGGCCACGTGCGCATCGAGTCGCAGGCCATCATCGCCGGCGGCACCGCCATCAATCACTTCGTCACCATCGGCACGATGGCGATGGTCGGCGGCATGGCTCGGGTGGTGCAGGACCTGCCGCCCTTCATGATCGCCGAACGGGCGCCGGCGCGCGCGCGCGGCGTCAACGTCATCGGCCTGCGCCGCCGCGGCCGCACCGCCGAGACGGTGGCGCAGTTGCGCGAAGCTTTCCGGCGCCTGCTCGCGGACGAGACGCCGATGATGCTGGCGCTGCAGGAGATGGAGAACCGCACCGACCTGTTTCCGGACACGAAGCGCTTGATCTCCTTCCTGCGCGACATGGAGCGCGGCTTCCAGGGCCGCTACCGCGAGTCGTTGCGCCGTCCCGAGGCGGGCACCTGACATGCCGGCCCCGCTGCGCGCGGCTGTGTTCGGCGTGGGCCATCTCGGCAAGCACCACGCGCGCCTTCTCGCCGGCATGCCGGACGTCGACCTCGTCGCGGTGGTGGACCCGGATCCCGCCAAGGGAGCTGCCGCCGCCGAGCGGCACGGCTGCGTTCACCTGGCGGAGGGCTCCAGCCTCGCCGGCCGCCTGGATTTCGCCGTCGTCGCCGCGCCAACATCTCTGCACGGCGCGGTGGCCGGACCCTTGCTGCGCGCCGGCGTGTCCTGCTTGGTGGAGAAGCCGCTGGCGTCGACCGCGGAAGCCTGTCGCGCCTTGCTCGAGGACGCGCGCGCCGGCGGCGCCACGCTCGCCACCGGTCACGTCGAGCGCTTCAATCCCGCGGTCCGCCGCGCCATGGAGCTGGGCATTCGTCCGCGCTTCATCGAGGCGCATCGGCTCGCGCCCTATCCCTTCCGCGCCACCGACGTCGGGGTCGTGCTCGACCTGATGATCCACGATCTCGATCTCGCGCTCGCCTGGACGGGCTCCGAGATCGTGAGCGTGGACGCCGTGGGGGGAGCCACGCTTTCGGCCACCGAGGACATCGCCTCGGTGCGCCTGCGCTTCGCCGACGGCGCGGCGGCCAATCTGACGGCTTCGCGCCTGTCGCTGAAGCCGATGCGGCGCTTCCGCGTCTTCGGCCCGGACTGCTACGTCTCCGTGGACAGCCGCGATCGCTACGCGCTGCTGGTGCGCAAATCTCCCGGCTTCAGCCCGGCGGCCGTGGCCGCGGCCGCCGCCGCGCCGGACCCGCCGGCCGCCTTCCGCAGCCTGCTGCAGGTCGAGGAGTTGCAGCTCGAGGAGGACGAGCCCTTGCGCGCCGAGCTGGCGGATTTCGTGGCGGCCTTGCGCGCGCGCCGCGCGCCGCGCGTGAGCGGCGCCGACGGTTTGCGCGCGGTCGAGGCGGCGCAGCGCGTCCTCGCCGCCTTGGCCAGCGATCCTTCCTGGCGGCAGGCGTGAGCGCGGACGGCGCCGCGCTGGCGGCGGTGCTGTTGCGGCCCGCGCACGACCAGCCCTTCCCGCCGTCGCCCGCGCGCCTGTTCGCGCGCCGCGCTCCATTGGCGGTGGAGGTCGGCTTCGGCGGAGGGGAGGCCTTGGTGTGGTGGGCGCGGCGGCGGCCCGGATGGAATTTCATCGGTTTCGAGCGCGCGTTGGAATCGGTGGGTCGCGCCGCCGCCGCCGTGGCGGCAGCGGGCCTGGCGGAGCGCGTGCGCCTGGTGCACGGCGACGCGCGGCATCTGCTGCGCGAGTGGATCGCGCCGGGCGCGGCGCAGCGCGTGCTGATGCAGTTTCCGATGCCCTGGCCCAAGGCGCGCCATGCCAAGCATCGCCTGACCGACCAAGAGTTCGTGCGCGCTCTCGGCTCGGCTCTCGCTCCGGAAGGCCGCTTCGAATTGGTCACGGACCAGGAGCCCTTCGCGCTCGAGATGGCGGCCAGCCTCCGCTCCGCCGGCGACTTCCGCGTCAGCGCGCTCGAGCGCAATCCCGAGCGCGGCTTTCGCACGCGTTACGAGCGCCGCTGGCTTGCCGCCGGCCGCGACCTGTGGCGGCTCACGGGCTCCCCCGTGGCGGCCCGCCCGCTTCCGTCTCTCAGTTCACCCACGGGAATGGATCACCTTCACCTTCGACCGGACCCTGAGCCTGCCCAGGTGCATGGACTGGCAGGCCGCAGTTTCCCGTTCCCTGCAGGCGCCCTCGCGGTGCAGGAGGTCTTCACCGCCGCCGACGGCTGGCTGCTGCTGGCGCTCGCCGCGGATGGAGGATTCGCTCAGCGCTTCTACCTGCGGCTGCGGCGCCGCGCCGGCCAGACCTGCCTGTTGTCGCTGGAGGATTGCGCCCGACCCTACCCGACCCCCGCGGTCTCGGCTCTGTTGGCAGCCGTGGGCGCCGCGCTTGGCAGCGGTGCCTAGCTCTCCGTGATCCAGAGGTGGATCTTGAAGGTGTCCTGATCGCGCGTATTGGCGCCTTCATAGGTGATGACGATCGTCTGGAACAGCGGACCGCCGCCCTGGCGCGGCACCTCCAGGATGTCCATCGCCGGACGATTCGGGAACGATCTGGAGATCGGGACCGCGAGCATGCGCTGCATCGCGAGCGCCGGCATCTCGAAGCCCGCCTCCAGATCCTTGCGGTTGCCGAGATCCCGCGTCGCGAAGCAGATGCTGCTGCGGCTGGTGAGCAGCGGACGCGGCAGCGCTTCTTCGTTCAGGGTGCTCGCCACCCAGTAGCCGGCGGTCGGACCGGAATATCCCGGCGCGCCGTTGCGGTTGAAGACGACGCTCTGGAAGCGGATCTGGTCCGCCGAGCCGGCGGCGAGATCTTCGTTCCAGGCGATGAGCACGCGGTTCTCGCCGTCGAGTTCCGTGCTGGACATCATCGGGCGCCGCTGCGGACGCGCTGCCTGCGTGCCGAGCAGGACGAGATCGTCGATCTTGACCGGCGCGCGATTGGGGCGCGGCTTCTCGAAACGCCGCATGCGGATGTCGCCGCCGTCGCCGCCGCTGCGTCCGGGATGTTCCGCCAGCCAGTACTCCTCCCAGGCGACGACGAGGAAGCCGTCGTCGTCGAACAGCACGTCGGGAAGCACCTGGCCGCCGCGCAGCGGCTCGGAATAGCGATTGTCGGTGCCGATGCCGCTGCCCAGGATCCACGGGCCCTCCAGCCACGAGTGCGATCCTGCGGCCTTGCTCCAGTCGATTTCCGCCGTGCGCACGGCGTAAATTCGGACCACGCCGGCCGCGCCGTTGCTGCTGGATTACTCGTGCGCGTAGACGGTGAAGCAGGCCAGCGGATTGCCCGGATCGGCGCTCACGTCGGGCATCACGCCGGCGACGCCCGCATTCAGGTTGTCGTCCACCACCCAACCTTCGCCGGCCGCGCGCGTCTTGACGATCGCGTTGGCGTAGAGGCGTCCTTGCGCGTCGCGGGTGATGATCTGCGCCGTTTCCAGGCGGCAGCGCGCGGGATCGGTGCTGGAGAAACGCGCCCACACCACGGCGAAGGAGCCGTCGCCGAGGGCGGCGACGTCCGGCTTGTGGCAGAGGTCGCTGCCGAACACGTTGCGTTGCGGATCGCCCAGCAGGATGGGCGGACGGGTCTCCCAGGCGTGCGGGGCCACGCAGGGGATGACCGTGGCCTCCACGAGTTTGCGCGTGGCGGTGAAATCCGCGTGATCGGCCACCACGATGTCGCCGAACTGGTTGATGGCGACCGTGGCATGGTCGGCGTGGCTGGCGCCGAGCGTTCCCAACTCCACATCCAGGCCAGGACCAAAGGACTGTTGCGCCCAGAGGAGAACGAGGCCGGCAAGCATGGCGGTTAGAGGCGGAAAATGCCCAGATAGGTGCGGAAAATCGTCGGCAGATCGGTGTTGGCGCCCTCGTAAGTCATGATCAGCGCGTCCGTCGTGCCGCCTCCCGGCACCGGGGCGCGCACTAATTTCACCGAGGGACGAAGCGGCCAGCCGACTTTCGTCGGCACCTGGAACATGGTGCCGGTCGCGTTGTTCGCGCCCATCATGGCGCGCTGGCGGAAATAGGTGCGGGTGGCGAAGCAGAACTCCCGGCCGGGAAGCATCCCGACGTCCGGATGCATCTCGTCGTGATAGGGGTCGGCGCCCCAATAGCGCTCGTCGTCCCAGGACTGGCCGACCGCCATCGAACTGGGGTAATGGATGGACCTGACCCTGACCTTGTCGTGCCAAGGCGGATCGTAGAGATCGATCCAGGTGAGGAGGACGTCGTTGACGGCGTCGTCGGCGGTCGTCGCCAGGTTGGGCCGCCGCTGGTGCCGGTAGGGGCCGAAGGTCGAGAAGAAATGATCCTCATCGAGCGAACTGCGTGGCGTGGCGGAGGTCGTGGCGGCGTAGCGGCGCACCACGATCTCGCCGAGGTCGCCCCCGCCGTAGGCCGGGTGGCCGCTCACCCAATACTGCTCCCAGGCGACGACGATGTTGTCCAAATCGTCGGTGACGACATCGGGCAGGACGAGCCCGCCGAAGTAGGGCGCCCACCATGGATTGTCCACCGGGATACGGTTGGCCAGCACCCAGGGGCCTTCGAGGAAGCCAGGATGCGTTGGTCCCAGTCCCCAATTCATCTGGGTGAGGCGGAGCGAGTATTCGCGGTAGGTCTCGCCGCCCGTGCCGAAGGTTTTCGAATCCTCGGCGGCATAGACGGCGAGCGCAATGCCGCCCGGCATCGCGGCGAGATCCGGCATGAGGCCGCCGTCGCCGGCCGGCACCGCGGGATCCGCGACGAAACCCTCGCCCGGCGCGGCCGTGGAGAGAATCGGCGCAGGCAGCAGGAGTCCCGCGGCGTCGCGCACTTCGAAGCGCGCGGTTTCGAGGCGGCCCAGCGCCGGATTGGACAAGTCGTGCCGCGGCCAGACGACGACGAAGGATTCGTCATCGAGGGCGACGACGTCGGGCTTGTTGCAGGAATCATTGCCGTTCCCGAACACGTTGAGGCCCGGGTCCCCCAGAACGTAGTGCAGGGCGAGCGAGGACTGCCACGTGCCGGGCGCGACGTTGTGCACGATCTGCACTTCGACTTGGTGCGAGCCGGAAGCCAGTCCGGACTGGAAGGCCACGCAGATGTCCCCATAGGAGTTTGCTTCGACCGTGGCGTGATCCGCATACAGTCCGGAACACGGCAACTTGATGTTGTCGCCGAAGCCGATCTGGGCGGCCGAGGCTGGGGCGGCCCAAGCCAGGAGGAAAGCCGCTGCGAACAGGGGATGCATCGCTTGAGGGGGGAGAACTGGGCGAAAAGCCGGCTGGGCCAGGCCAGAACCGGTTGTACGGAGCAAGAATAACATGGACTAAAAGGAGGCATGGGAACCGCGCGCCCTTTTTTGCGAGTCCGGGAGCATCCGGTGATCGGCACCCTACGGCCGGAGGCCCGGTTTCAGACGGGTTTGCCCCTCCTGGAGGCCTCGGCCTGGGCCTGCGGCCTCCCCGGGGCCGGCACCCTGGCGCGCGAGGCGGAGGCCCGCGGCTATTTCGAGCTCAGCCTGGCCCGCCAGTGGCAGCTTTTGGAAGAGATCCTGGCGGAGCATCTGGCCGAGGCCGGGGACGCGGAGGCCGTGGCGCGCGCCTGGGGCGCCCTGCCGGATCCGCGGGCCCGCTTCCACCTCGCCGGCGCCTGGACCCGCCATTGCCGCGGCGGGCCGCCGGAGCCGGCGTTGCGGCTCCTGCGCACCTGGTCGGCGAGCGGAGATCGGCTGGTGGCGGAGTGGCTCCCGGAGTCGGGCCTGCGCCCCTGGGCGCAGGATCTCGGGCCTGCGGTGGTGGCCCACTTCCTCCCTTGGACGGAGGATCCGGAGCCGGAGGTGCGCCGCGCCGTCGTGGTCGCACTGCGCCCGCGCGGGGTGTGGGTGCCGCAACTCGCCTGGGCGGTTGAATCGCCGGGCAAGCTCTTGCCGGTGCTCGAGGCTCTGCGCGCCGACCCGGCGCCGCGCGTCGCCGGGGCGGTCGCCAACGCGCTCAACGACATCGCGCGCAACCAGCCGCAACTCGTGCTCGAGATCCTCCACCGCTGGCGCGAGGAGGGAGCCGGCCCTTTGGTGGAGCAGGTGGCGCGCAAGGGGCTGCGCGGCCTGCTGAAGCGCGGCGATCCGCGCGCGCTGCACCTTCTCGGCCTCGGCAGGGTGGACGTCGAGTTGGAAGCCCAACTGCGCGGCGGTCCGGAAGTGCGACCCAACAGCAGCCTCGTCTTCGATCTCGACGTCCGCAACCGCGGCGCGGCCGTGACCGCGCAACTCGTGTACGAGATCCAGACGACGGGCCGCGCCGCGGACCGGCCGCGCCGGCACCGCGTGCAGGCGGGTTCGTACTACCTGCCGGCGGCGGATCGCGTGCGCCTGATCGTGCGCGAGCGCATTTTCGACCGGCGCGCGGCGCCGCTGCTGGAGGGTCCGGGCCGCGCCGTCTTCTTCCTCAACGGCGCGCGCTGCGGCGAGGCGCGCTTCGAACTGGTGCGGCGAGCCGCCGC
>CAZDMB010000075.1:0-11407 GCA_964506175.1 uncultured Planctomycetales bacterium
TCCAACACGACGTCCGCGTGAGGGCCGAGCGGCGTGTCGGCGGCGCCGCAGATGGCGATGATCCGCGCGCCGATCGCGCGCACCGCGGGGACGAGTTGCACCACTTCCCGCGAGGCGCCGCTCTTCGACAAGGCCAGGACCAGGTCCTCGGGGCGCAGCCGCCCGAGGTCGCCGTGGAGCGCCTCCGCCGGATGCAGAAAATGGCTGGGCGTCCCGGTGCTGGCAAAGGTGGCGCTGATCTTCTGCCCGATGAGCCCCGCCTTGCCCATGCCGCTGACCACCACGTGCCCTTGGCACTCGAGAATCAGGCGGCAGGCGCGCTGGAAGGACTCGCCCAGACGGCCGGCGAGGGCGTGCAGGGCCTCCGCTTCGAGCCGGAGGACCTCGAGGCCGCGCGCCAAAGCGCGTTCGGGATCCAGGACTTTTCCCATGAAGGATGTGGGCGCGGAGCCGACACTCTATTGTAGGGAGGGCGCGGGTGCCCCAGAATTGCGCCAGTCATGGACACGTTCGCCCTCGTGGGGGTCATTGCAGTGGTGGTGCTGGCCGTCACCATCCACGAATCCGCGCACGCGCTGGTGGCGGATCGCCTGGGCGATCCCACGGCGCGCATGTTGGGCAGGATCACGCTGAACCCGCTGCCCCACATCGACCTGTTTTCCACCATCCTGCTGCCGGGTTTCCTGCTGCTCGTGGGTTCGCCGATCCTCTTCGGCGGCGCCAAACCGGTCCCGGTGATCTTCGGCAATCTTCGCCACCCCTGGCGCGACATGGCCCTGGTGGCCCTGGCGGGCCCCGCCAGCAACCTGCTCCAGGCCTGCTTCTGGGCGCTCCTGCTGTCGATCCTCTTGCACACCGGCACCTGGGTGGCGGACTCCTCGGGCGTGTCGATCCTCCGCTGGGGCATCGCCTTCAACTGCACCCTGACGATCCTGAACCTGATGCCGATCCCGCCGCTCGACGGCAGCCGGGTCATGGCCTACGTCCTGCCCGGCGAGGCCCGCCGGGTCTACGTTTCGCTGGAGTCCTTCGGCCTGTTCCTGATCTTCGGCCTCCTGTTCTTCGTCCCGGCCTTCGGCAACCTGCTGTTCGAGGGCACCGTCGGGCTGGGCAACCTGATCGCCCGCGTGACGCAGCTGCCCATCTCCTGGTACCCGCTGATCGAGCGTTGACCCCCGCGGGATCCTGCGGGATCCTGTGTGCTCCATGATCGAACCCGCCGACCCGGACATCCTGCCGCCCTCGCGCCCCTTGGCGCCCGAGCCGGCGGAGGCCGAGGCCGTCGAGGCGGCGGACATCGGCTTCACCATCCACCTCGAGCGCGTGTTTCACGGCCCGCTCGATCTCCTGCTCCAGTTGGTGCGGGACAAGGAGCTCGAGATCCACGTCGTCACGCTGCGCGAGGTGTGCGACGCCTATTGCCGGCACGTGCGCGAGCTCAAGCACGTGGACGTGGACGAGGCCGCCGACTACCTGGTGATCGCGGCCACCCTGCTCGCCATCAAGAGCCGTTCGCTCCTGCCGCAGGAAGAGATCCAGGCCGAGGAGAACCTCTTCGACCCGGGCGAGGAGCTCGTGCAGCAGTTGCTGGCCTACAAGGAGCTCCGCCGCGTGACGGACGTGATGGCCGCGCGCCGCGCGGCGCGTGCGCGCCTCATGCCGGCTGGCGGCCGTTGGCTCGGCCGCTTCGCCGAGGATCCCGACGGCGAGGCCGAGTCCGCCCAGCCGGAGATGGATCTCGGGGATCTCTCGGTGTGGGATCTGTTCCGCGTCATCGCCCGCCTCGAGCAGGAGACCGGCTTCTTGCGCCCGCACCAGGTGCGGCAGATGGGCAAACCGCTCCGCGCCTACGTCGAGGAGCTGTGGTTGCGCCTGCAGGAGGTGCCCGTCACCACCTGGAAGGCGCTGCTGACGGACCTGCGCGCCCGCCGCGGCGACGCGGCCTACACGCTGGTCGCGCTGTTGGAGCTGGCCAAGCAGCAGCAGGTGGACCTCGCGCAGGAGGCGCCTTTCTCCGACGTGCGCGTGCGCCGCGTCGAAGGCGCCGGCGCGCTCGCCCTGGAGGACCTGGACGCCGCCTTCGATCCGCCGGACGCCGGAGTCGAGGCCGAGGTCGAGGAGCTGGTCGGCGACGAGCCGCTGTGATTGGCCGGCGGCCCTAGAATGCCGCCTCGTTCCGCGTCACAAAGTTCCCGCAACCGCGAATACGAAACATGGGAAGCGTCCTCGAAGTCACCGACTCCACCTTCGAAACCGAAGTCAAGAAGAGCGCCACGCCGGTGCTGGTGGATTTTTGGGCCCCCTGGTGCGGCCCGTGTCGCGGCATGGCTCCGGCCGTGGACAAGTTGGCCGTGGAGTTGGGAGGGCAACTGAAGGTGGTCAAGCACAACACGCAAGACCATCCGGACACCGCATCTACGCTGGGCGTCATGGCGATTCCCTGCTTCGTGGTGTTCAAGGGCGGCAAGGAGGTCGCGCGTCACACCGGCACGATGTCCTACCCGCAGTTCAAGTCCTTCGTTGAGCCGCACCTGAAATAGGGCGGCGACGGCGCTGCCGCTGCGCCTCGTATTCGTCGGTTCGCCGCCGTTCGCGGCGGAGTCCTTTCGCGCCGTCCTCGCCGGCCGGCATCCGCTGGTCGGCCTGGTGACGGCGCCGCCGGCGCGGGCCGGTCGCGGGCTGGCGGAGGCCGCCAACGAACTCGCCGCCGCGGCCGCGCTCCGCGGCTTGCCGGTGCTGCAGCCGGCGAGCGCCCGCGATCCTGCATTCCTTCAACATTTCTCCGCGCTGCGCCCGGACCTGGCGGTCGTGGTGGCTTACGGCCAGATCCTGACGCGGGCCTTTCTCGCGGTGCCGCGCCTCGGCTGCATCAACCTGCACGGCTCGCTGCTGCCGCGCTGGCGCGGCGCCAGCCCGGTGCAGGCCGCGCTGCTCGCGGGCGATGCCGACACCGGCGTCAGCATCCAGCGGGTGGTGGAGGCGCTCGACGCCGGCGCGGTGCTGGCCGCGCGCCGCTTGGCGATCGCTCCGCAGGAGGACGCTCCGGCGCTCGCCGCGCGCCTGGCCGAGCTCGGCGCGCACGCGCTGCGCGAGTTTCTCGACGCGTTGCCGGACGACCTGGCGGCCCTGCCGGCGGGCGCGACGCAGGACCCGGCCCAAGTCACGATCTGCCGCAAGATCCGCAAGGAGCACGCGGTCCTCGACTGGTCGCGGCCGGCCGCGGCCGTGGATCGTTTCGTGCGCGCCATGGCGGGCTGGCCGGGGGCGCGCGCCACTCTGCCCGCGGGCGGGACCCTGCTCATCCATCGCGGCGCGCCCGAACTCGGGCCAACGCGGGCCGCGTCGGGCACGGTGCTGCGCGCGGACGCGGACCTGGCCGTGGCCTGTGGCGACGGCGCGTACATCGTGGCGGAGGCGCAGCGGGAAGGCCGCGCGCGCCTCTCCGCCGCCGAGTTGCTGCGCGGCGCGCGCCTGCGCCCGGGAGACCGACTCGGCGGCTATCCTGGCTCGACCATCGGCCGCCCATGAAATTCGCCGCCTTTTTGCTCGTGCTTCTCGTCCTGGCCGGCGGTCTGTGGTTTCTCTTTCAGGAGCATGGCGCCGGCTTCCTGCGCGTCAGTTTCGGCGCGGCTGACGCGGCGCCGGCAACGGCGGCTCGGCCCGCCGCGCCGGCGCGCGTGGTCACGCCCATCGCCTCGGGCGTCGCCGTCGCGATGCCGTGGATGACCGACGAGCGCTGGGAGCGCGCGCTGCAGAACGGCGAGGACGGCATCAAGCTGATCGAGCTCGCCTATCACGAGCACTTCGAGGTGGCCGGCGATCCCTTCAAATTTCGTTCGCGCAAGGAAGAAGCCGGCCGTCTGCTGGCGTCGGCGGTGGGGGATTTGGCGGCGCTGCGCGAGCAGTGGCAGGACAATCCCACCGCCTTGCTCGACATCCAACCCTTGCTGCGCAAGTACGAGGAGGGCCTGGAGAAGGCGCCGCGCCGCTGATCATGGTCCTGCTCGGCTACAACTCGAACGGCTTCGCGCATCACCGCTTGGAGGACGCGCTGCCTTGGCTCGCCGAACTCGGCTACCGCGCGGTCGCGATCACGCCGGACGTGCCGCACCTCGACCCGCGCAGCGCCAAGCCCGCGGAAGTGCGCGCCGTGGGCGCGCTGTGCGCGCGCCTCGGCTTGGCGGTGGTGCTCGAGAGCGGCGCCCGCTTCACGCTCGACCCGCGCCGCAAGCATCGTCCGAATCTCCTCGAGAGCGACGACTCCTTCCGCGCGCGGCTGCGCCTGCTCGAAACCCTGTTGTCCTGGTGCCCGGACCTGGGCGCGCGCGTGCTCTCGTTCTGGAGCGGAGTCCTCCCCGTCGGCCAGACGCCCGCCGGAGCACGCGCGCGCCTGCACGCCGCTGCGGACGCGCTGGCGCCGGCGGCAGCGCGCGCCGGAGTGGCCCTCGCCCTCGAGCCGGAGCCCGGCCACTTCATCGGCACCCTGTCCGATTTCGCGGCCCTCGCCGAGCCGCGCTTCGAACTGACGCTCGATCTCGGCCACCTGCTCGTCAACGAAGATTGCGGTCCGGAGGAGGCCGTGCGCGCGCAGGGCGCGCGCATCGTCAGCGTTCAGCTGGACGACATGCGGCGCGGCGTCCATGAGCATCTGGCGCCGGGCGAAGGCGACGTGGACTGGGCCGGCGCCGCGCGCGCCTGCGCCGCGCTGCCCGCCGGCACCCCGGCGTGCTTCGAGCTCTCGCGTGATTCTCACCGGTTCCACGAGGAGGCGCCGCGCGCTTTGGCCTTCGCGCGCGCGGCCGGATTCCGCCCATGAGCGACGACCCCAGTCTCTATCCCGACTCGCCGATCCAGCGCGTCGCCCAACCGTTCCAGCACTTCCTGCACGTCGAAGCGGCTTCGGGCCTCCTCTTGGCGGCGTGCACGGTGTTGGCGCTGGCGGCGGCCAACTCGCCATGGGCGGCGGAATGGGCCGCCTTCTGGGAGACGCGCGTCGTGCTGGGCGCGGGTCCGCTGCTGCTCGATTATCCGCTCTGGTATTGGGTGAATGACGCGCTGATGGCGATCTTCTTCTTTCTCGTCGGCCTCGAAATCAAGCGCGAGCTGGTGCTGGGGGAGTTGCGCGAGCCCGCCGCCCGCACCCTGCCGGTGGCGGCCGCGATCGGCGGGGCCCTGCTGCCCGCGGCCATCTACCTCGCCTTGCAGCATCAGGGCGACGCCGCGCGCGCGTGGGGCGTGCCGATGGCCACCGACATCGCCTTCGTCGTGGGCATGCTCGCGCTGTTCGGCCCGCGCATTCCGCCCGGCCTCAAGCTCTTCCTGCTTTCGTTGGCCATCGTGGACGACTTGCTGGCGGTCGTGGTGATCGCGCTGTTCTACGCCGAGGGGGTGTCCGCCGCCGCGCTCGGCCTGGGCGCGGGCCTGTTCCTGCTGATGGCGGCGATGCGCGGCTTTGGCGTGCGTTCGCTCTTGGCCTACGGCGTGGTCGGCGCGGGCGTCTGGCTGTGCGTGCTGAAGTCCGGCGTCCACCCGACCGTCGCCGGCGTGGCGCTGGGTCTGCTGACTCCCGCGCGTCCGCTGCTGCCGCCGCCGGCGGTCGAGCGGCTGCTGCGCGCGGCGCGCGAACGCCTGAAAGGGGTCACCGGCAAGCGACGCGCGGCGTTGGTGCGCGAATCCAGCGCGCTGTTGCAGGAGGCCGTGTCGCCGGTGGAGCGCCTCGAGAGCACCCTGCACCCCTGGGTCGCCTTTGTCATCATGCCGATCTTCGCGCTCGCCAACGCCGGCGTCACCGTGTCGGTCGAAGCCCTCGCCAGCCCGGTCGGGCTCTCGATCGCGGTCGCGCTGTTCCTGGGCAAGCCCTTGGGCATCCTCGCCGCCGCCGGCGTCGCCGTGCGGCTGGGCTGGGCCAAATTGCCGGAGGGCGTCAACTGGCGGCTGCTCGGCGCCGGATCCTGCCTTGCGGGCATCGGCTTCACCATGGCGCTGTTCATCGCCGGGCTGGGCATGCCGGCGGAGCAACTGACGGAGGGCAAGACCGGCGTGCTGCTCGGCTCGGCCGCGGCGGCGGCGCTGGGCGCAACCCTGCTGATGCGCGCAGGCCGCCGCCATGCATGACGCGCGCATCCTGGGCGAGCTCGCGGTCCTGTTCGGCGCCGCTGCCCTGCTGGTGCTCCTGCTGCATCGCATGCGCCTGCCGCCGATCGCCGGCTTCCTGGTGGCCGGCGCCCTGGCCGGCCCTCACGCCTTCGGCCTGATCCCCGACAGCGAGCAGGTGGCCGACCTGGCGGAGCTCGGCGTCATCGCGCTGCTCTTCGGCATTGGACTCGAGTTGCCGGTGGCGCGGATCCGACGCATGGGGCGCACTCTTTCCGTGGGCGGCAGCCTCCAGCTTGGTGGCACTCTCGCGCTCACCGCGCTCATCGCGCGCGGCTGCGGCGTTCCTTGGGGGCCCGCCTGCCTGGTCGGCGCGATCATCGCGGTGTCCAGCACGGCGATCGCGCTGCGCGGTCTGCAGGAAGCCGGGCAAGTGGACTCGCCTTCCGGTCGCGCGATCCTCTCGATCTGCATCTTCCAGGATCTGTGCCTGGTGCCGCTGATGATGCTCGTGCCCTTCCTGGCCGGCACCTCCGGCGGAGCTGCCAGCCTCGTCGCCGCGCTCGCGCGCGCGGCGGCGACCCTCGCGCTGGTCCTATTCGTGGGCCGGCCCATCGCGCGCCGCGGCCTCGCCTTGGTTGCGGCCACGCGCCAACAGAGCCTGTTCGTGCTCACTCTCATCGCGCTCTGCCTCGGCACCGCTTGGTTGGCCGCCGCCGCCGGCGTGTCGTTGGCTCTCGGCGCCTTCCTGGCGGGCGTCATGGTTGCGGACACGGAGTTCCGCCACAAGGCGCTTTCCGACCTGCTGCCCTTCCGCGAAGCCTTCACTTCGCTGTTCTTCCTCTCGGTGGGCATGCTGCTGAATCCGTCGGTCCTGCTGCGCGACTTCGCGCCGACCGCGGGGCTGGCGGCGGCGGCGGTCGCCGGCAAGTTCGCGCTGGTGCTCGCGCTCGGCGCCGTGATGCGCTGGCCGCTGCGCGTGGCCGTCATCGTCGCCCTCGGCCTGGCGCAGATCGGCGAGTTCTCCTTCCTGCTGCTGGATGAGGGCGGGCGCGCCGGATTGCTCGATGCCCAACTGCACGCCCGCCTTCTGGGAGCGTCCGTGTTGAGCATGCTGGTGGCGCCGTTCTTGATCGCCGGCGCCGACCGGATCGCCGTCCGCATGCTGCGCGCGCCCGTGCTGCCGCGATTCTTTGCGCGACCGCCGGCAGATCTGCGTGAATCGCTTGCGGACCTCAGCGGACACGTTCTGATCGGCGGCTACGGCCTCACCGGGCAGCAGCTGGCGCTCGCGCTGCAGCAGGCCGGCATTCCCTTCGTGGTGGCGGACCTCAACTTCGACAACGTCGCACGCGCGCGTTCCGCCGGCCAGCGCGCCGTCTACGGCGACGTCACCAGCCCCGACCTGCTGCGCGAACTGGGCGCTGCGCGCGCGCGCGAACTGGTGATCGCGGTGAACGATCCCAACGCCGCGGAGCACGCCCTGCGCGCGGTGCGCGAGGTCGCGCCGTCCCTGCACGTGGTCGCGCGCGTGCCGTTCCTCGCCGACGTCGCCGCGATGCGCGCCGCGGGCGCGGACGAGGTCGTGCCGATGGAGGCCGAGGCCGCGGCGGAGATGGTGGCGCGCGTGCTGCGGCGGCGCGGCGCGCCGCCGGCACAGGTGGAAGCGGCCATCACCGGGCTGTTTGCGCGGCTCGGCTGCGAACCTGCGCGCTAGGCGCCGAGCGCCTGCGCCAAGTCCGCGATCAGGTCGTCGGCGTCCTCGATGCCGACCGACATGCGCACGGTGCCGTCATGGATGCCCAGGGCGGCGCGCTCGGCGGGCGCCAGCATCGCATGCGAGGTCATGCTCGGCCGGGACAGCAAGGATTCCACGCCGCCGAGGGAAGGCGCCACCGCCGGGATGCGCACGGCCGCGAGGAAGCGCGTCGCCGCCGCTTCGCCGCCGCGCAAGTCGAAGGCGAGCATGCCGCCGAAGCCGCACAGCAGGGCCTTGGCGCGCGCGTGGTCCGGATGCGAAGGCAGGCCGGGAAAGTGGACGCGCTCCACCGACGCGCTCCCGGCGAGGAACGCGGCTACGCGCACGGCGTTGGCGTTGTGGCGCTCGACGCGCACCGACAGGGTCTTGAGTCCGCGCTCGAGGAGGAAACAGGCGTGCGGATCCAGCGAGGCTCCCAGGCGCCGCACGATGCGCGCCGCCTTGGCGAGCACGTCGCGGCGTCCGGCCAGGACGCCGGCCACGAGGTCGCTGTGGCCATTGAGGTACTTGGTGGCGCTCTCGTGCACCAGGTCGAAGCCGTGCGCGGCGGGCAAGAACACCGCGGGCGATGCGAAGGTGTTGTCCACCAGGGAGGCGATGCCGCGCTCGCGACAGAAGCGCGCCACGGCGGGGAGGTCGCAGACGCGGCACAGCGGATTGGAGATCGTCTCGACCACGAAGACGCGCGTCGTCGGGCGCATCGCCGCCGCCCACGAAGCGGAGTCGTGCGCATCCACGAAATCCACTTCGATGCCGAGGCGCGGCAATTCCTCCGTAAGGAGCGCGTGCGTGCCGCCATACAGCCCGCGCGCCGCGAGCACGCGGTCGCCCTTGGCGCAGAGCCCGAGCAGCCCGGCGGCCATGGCCGCCATGCCGGTGGCGGTGACGCAGGCGTCCTCCGTGCCCTCGAGCGCCGCCAGGCGCGCGTGCAGCACGGCGTGGTTGGGCGTGTTCTGGTAGCGGCCGTAAGTGACTTCCGGCAGTCCTGCCGGGCCGTCGAAGGCAAAGGTGGCGGATTGGTAGACCGGCGTGACCACCGCGCCCGCCGGCGCCGGCTCCAACTTGCCGGCGTGGATCGCGCGCGTGGAGAGGCCCTTCATGCGCCCGCCGCGGCGCCGGCGGCGTCCAGCACCTCGGCCTCGGTCAACAGCCGCGAGGAGGCCTTGGCGCGTGTCAGCACGGCGGCGATGCGCTCCTCGGTCGGCTCGACGCCGCGCTGCTCCAGGAACCAGATCACGTTCGACTTGCCGCTCATCGGCCCGACGCTGATGCGCTGCTGCAGGCCGAAGTCGTCCGCCGGCACGCCGCTGTAGACGCGGTTCGCCAGCCAGGCGTCGCCCTTGCGAAAGGCCTTGACCACGGCCGCGGCATGCACGCCGGTGGCGGTCTCGAAGGCGTCGTCGCCGAATACCGGGTATTCGCCGCGCACCGGCCGGCCGACGGCCTCGCTGGCGGCGCGCACGTACTCGCCCAGCTTGCGCAGGTCGCGGTCGATCCAGCCGAGCAGCTTGAGGTTGACGAGCAGCAGATCCATCTCGGTGTTGCCGGCGCGCTCGCCGATGCCCAAGGCGCAGGCGTGCGCGCGCTGCGCGCCGGCGGACAGCGCCACCAGGGTATTGACGAGTCCCAGGCCGCGGTCGCGGTGCCCGTGCCAGTCGAGGCCGACGTGCTGCGCGCGATTCTCGATCAGCCAGCGCTTGAGCCAGTGAAAGATGTTGCGCACCGCCTCCGGCGTGACGCCGCCGACGGTGTCGCAGACGCACAGGCGATCCGCGCCTTCCTCGATGGCGGCGCCGTTGAGCGCGGCGAGGATCTCGGGGGTGGAGCGCACCGTGTCCTCGGTGACGAACATCAGCGGCAGGCCGTTTTTCTTGGCGAAGCGCACGGCGGCGCGCACGTTCTCGACCATCTTGGCGAGGTTCCAGTCCTCGGCGTAGGCGCGGATGGGCGAGGAGCCGATGAAGGCGCAGACCTCGATCGGCGCGCCGAGTTCCTGCACGATCGCGGCGATCGGCTCGATGTCGGCGACCATGGTGCGGCAGGCGACGTTCGGCCGGATGCGCAGACCCTTCATCTCGCGCGCCAGGGCCAGGATGTGTTCGCGCGCGTTGGGGCCGGCGCCCGGCAGGCCGATGTCTGCGGTGTCGATGCCGAGCTCGTCCATGAGACGGACCAGACGCACCTTCTTCGCCAGCGGCGGATCCTCGACCGAGGGGCACTGCAAGCCGTCGCGCAGCGTTTCGTCGTCGAGCAGCGGCGGCGCCGCGGGCGCCGGCAGTTCGAAGGGGCCGGCGCCGGCCCAATCATGAATCAGATCCTGACGGCGGGACGCGCGCTCCATCGCGAAGCGATTATAGGCGAGCATCTACAATCTTCCCAATGCCTCTCCGGAACGACCTCTTCATGCTCACCTGCGCGGCGCGCACCGGCAGCACCATGCTCGTGCGCCTGCTGCGGTGCCACCCCGCGCTGCTGGTGCACGGCGAGGTCTGGGGCGACCGCATGGCCAGCTTGGCCGGCCCGATCGGCCGACGCTGCCAGGAGGATCCGGCGCTGCACGCCGAGTTGGAGCGCGAGCGCTTCACGCGCCCGGAGAAAGCCCTCTACAAGTGCTTTTTCTACGCGCCCGGCAAGAAGGGCGTCGGCTTCAAGCTCAAATACGACGAGCTGGCGCAGCCGCGCTGGCACGAAGTGCGCGGCCTGATCGAGCGCGATCTCGACATCCGCGTGATCTTCCTGCATCGCGAGAATCTGCTGGAGCGCTACGTGTCCCATCAGGTGGTCATGAAGCAGACTGGCGTGACCAACGTCAAGAGCGGCGAAGTCGTGCCCGCCGTCAAGCCGTTCCGCGTGGACGTCGGCGACTGCCTGGCCGATCTCGCCGAGACCCGCCGGCGCAGCGAGGAATTCCGGCGCGCGTTCGCCGCCCACCGTTCGCTCCACCTCGTCTACGAGGACCTGGTGCGCGCGCCGCAGGCGGAATGCGACAAGGTGTTCGCCTTCCTCGGCGTCGACTCCGCGCCGGTCGAGATCGGCACGGAGAAGATCGTGCGCCGGCCGCTCGCGGAATTGATCCTCAATTACGAGGAAGTCGCGCGCGCCGTGCGCGAGCACGGCTTCGCCCCGGCGGCGGCCGGCGCCTGAGGCGCCCCGCCCTAGGCGCCGCGCACGCCCAGGCGCTCGCGCCGGTAGGAGCCGTCCTGCACGCTGCGGCACCAATCGAGGTTGTCCAGGTACCAGCGCACCGTCAGGCGCAGCCCGTTCTCGAAACTCTGGCGCGGCGCCCACCCGAGCTCGCGGCGCGCCTTCGACGCGTCCATGGCGTAGCGCCGGTCGTGCCCGGGGCGGTCCTGCACGTGGCGAATCAGGCGCGCGCGCTCGCCGGCGGCATCCGGCCGCAGTTCGTCGAGCAGCGCGCAGATGGCGCGCACAACCTGGACGTTCTCACGTTCGGCGTCGCCGCCGAAGTTGTAGCTTTCGCCCGGCCGCCCCCGCTGCAGCGCCGCCAGCAGGCCGTCGCACTGGTCGCGCACGAACAGCCAGTCGCGCACCTGC
>CAZDMB010000076.1:0-11275 GCA_964506175.1 uncultured Planctomycetales bacterium
TTCAGGTAGCCGACCTCGTTGCGCGCGAACTCCGGCCCGAGGAAGGCGGTGTTGGGCTGGTGGCCGATGGCCACGAACAGACCTTGGGTGGCGAAGCGCTCGGTCCCGCCCTGCTGGGTGTCCTTGAGCACGAGGCCGGTGACCTTCTTCTGCGCGTCGTGCTCGATGTCCGTCACTTCGCGCCACAGTTTCCACGCGATCTTCGGGTTGGCGCGGGCGCGCTCCAGCATGATCTTGGAGGCGCGGAACTGGTCGCGGCGGTGAATGACCGTGACCTTGGTGCAGAAGCGCGTGAGGAAAGTGGCTTCCTCCATGGCGGTGTCGCCGCCGCCGACGATCGCGACCTCGCGGTCCTTGAAGAAGGCGCCGTCGCAGGTGGCGCAGGCGGACACGCCGTAGCCCATGAGGGCTTTCTCCTTCTCCAGGCCGATGAGCTTGGCGCTGGCGCCGGTGGCGATGATCACCGCATGGGCCTGCGCGGTGTCGCCCATGTCGTCTTCGATCACGAAGGGCCGCTTGTCGGTGTGGATCTTGGCGACGTTCTTCAACTCCGCGTATTCCGTGCCGAAGCGCGCCGCCTGTTTCTTGAACAGCTCCATCAGTTCGGGACCGTGGATGCCCTCCGGGAAGCCCGGATAGTTCTCGACCTCCGTGGTGGTGGTGAGCTGGCCGCCGGGCTGCAGGCCTTCGTACAGCAGGGGCTTGAGGCCGGCGCGCGCGGCGTAGAGGGCGGCCGTGTACCCGGCCGGGCCGGCGCCGATGATGATGAGATTGCGGGTCATGGGGCCGGGAATTGTAGGGTGTGCCCGGCATGACTCCAGACTCTTCCTACCCCACCGACCGCGCCAGCCTGGAGCGCGCCGTGCGGGTGACTTTCTTTCGCGCTGGAGGGCCGGGCGGGCAGCACCGCAACAAGGTGGAGAGCGCGGTGCGCCTGGTGCACGCCGCGAGCGGGGTCACCGTCACCGCCAGCGAGCGTCGCAGCCAGGCGCAGAATCGCGAGCTCGCCTTCGAACGGCTGGCCGCCAAGCTGGCGCGCCTCAATCACCGGCCGAAGAAACGCGTGGCCACGCGGCCCGGCCGCGCCGCCAAGCGCAAGCGCCTCGAGGGCAAGCGCCGGCGCGCGGAACTCAAGCGCGCGCGCCGCGGCGAGGACTAGGGCAACGCTGAACGAGTCATTCCGTCCTGGACGCGGTCCTCACGCCCGAACGAAAGCACTTGTTCAGCGTTGCCCTAGCCGGCCTCGCCGTAGAGTTCTTCCAGGCGTCCGTACGCGCGGCGCAGATGCGGGATCACGATCGAGCCGCCGACGATCAGGGCGACGTCCAGCGCCTCGCGCAGTTCCGCCGCGCTCCAGCCGGCCTCCTTGGCCTGCAGCAGGTGGTAGTTGATGCAGTCGTCGCAGCGCAGCACGGCGCTCGCCGTGAGGCCGAGCAGTTCCTTGGTCTTGCCGGGCAATGCGCCGTCGCGGTAGGCGGCGCCGTCGAGATTGAAGAAGCGCTTGGTGGTTTGGCTGCCCTTCTCCAGCACGAGCGCCTGCAGGCGCGCGCGTTCCGCCGCGAAGTCGTCCAAGGATCCGCTCATGCCGGAATCCTAGGACCGCGCCGCTCAGACGATCACGGTGTTCGAGGCCGTGCAGGTGCCGACGTTGATGGCGGCCACGGACTTGCCGCAGGCGCCGGCGGTCACCAGGATCGAGAACGTGGCGTTGCCGCCGGCGTCCGAACTCAGGATGGTGCCGAGGTTGGCGTTGGCCAGCGGAATGAACATGCCGTTGCAGGGGTTGCCGCCGTAGGTGGAAGAGCCGGCGTTGCCGTAGACGATCACCACGTTCGCGTTCGGCGTGGCGCCGGCGATGACGAAGTTGATCTGGCCCGGGCAGGTCCCGGTCTTGGCGAGGGTGATGCTGCTGAACGGCGCGGCGGCGGGCGCGGCGCCGGCGAGGAGCAACAGCGGTGCGAGGAGGAGCGGAGCGCGCGACATGGCGGATGGCGGGAAGGATCGAGGGCGCCGGCGGTGCCGACGGGAGAATCAGCATACGGCGGAACATCGCCGCGCGCGGGCTGCTAGCCTGCGCGGCCACAAATGGCTGCCACCCGCTCCTCCCCGCCGCGCGCCCGCCGCCGCGGCCCGCTGACGGCGCGCACGGCGGACAAATACGAGCTCTACGAGCGCGCGGTCTACGAGCCGGAGGCCGACTTCGATTTCATGCAGAGCGTCTACCGCCGGGCGCGCGGCAAGTCCGCGCTGCTCCTGCGCGAGGATTTCGCCGGCACCTCCAAACTTTCCGCCCTGTGGGCGCGGCGCCTGCCCGCCGGACGCGCCTACGCCGTGGACCTGGATCCGGAGCCGCTCGCCTGGGGGCGCAAGCGGCACATCGAGCCGCTGGGGCTCGCCGCCCGGCGCGTGCGCCAGATGCGGGCCGACGTGCTGCGCGTGCGCACCCCGCGCGTGGACGTCGTCACGGCCTACAACTTCTCCTATTGGACCTTTCGCGAGCGGCGCACGATGCTCGCCTACTTCCGGCGCGTGCACCGCACGCTGCGCCCGGACGGGGCCTTCTTCCTGGACCTGATGGGCGGGCCCGGCATGCAGGAGGAGATCGAGGAAAAGCGGCGCGAACGCGGCTTCACCTACGTCTGGGAGCAGGAGCCGCTCGAAGCGATCACGCAGCGGCTGCGCTGCCACATCCATTTCCGCTTTCCGGACGGCACGGCGCTGCGCCGCGCCTTTTCCTACGACTGGCGGCTCTGGTCCGTGACCGAGTTGCGCGACCTGCTGCACGAGGCCGGCTTCGCCCGCGCCGACGTCTACTGGGAGGACGCCGACGCGCGCGGCCGCGGAACCGGCGTGTTCCGGCGGCGCGAGCGGGCCGAGAACGAAACCGCCTGGATCTCCTACCTGGTCGGCTGGAAACGGCGGTAGCGCCAAAAAGGGCGCGCCCCGCGACGGAGTCCGTCGCGGGGCGCGCTTGAGAAACCCGGATTTCCGGGCGCTCGAAAACTACAGCGTGATGAAGTTCGAGGCCGCGCAGGTCGCGACGTTCACCACCACCACGCGCAGGCCGCACAGGCCCGCCGGGGCGTTGAAGGAAACCGAGGCCGAGCCGGAGCCGTTGCCGGTCAGGATGCCGGCGAGGGTCGGAGCGGAGATCGGCAGGGTGAGGCCCGTGCACGGGCTGCCCGTTTGCGTGAAGCTGCCGGCGGAGCCGTAGAGGAAGGCTTGCGGGCCGCCCGGGGTGCCGCCAGCCGTCACCAGGCTGGTCGCGCCGGGGCAGGAGCCGCCGCGGGTCAGCGTGAAGCCGCCACCGCCGCCGCAACCGTCGTTCAGTTCCCAGTTGTCGTAGCGCTGGTCACCGTAGGTGCCCAGGCCATGGCCCGTGTTGCCGAGCGCGCCGACCGAGGAGGCGCCGCCGGCGGTGTAGGTGTAATCGATCGTGCCGTTGTCGAACTCGTCGATCTCCAGAACCGTGGAGTCGGTGCCGGCGTCGTAGTGCACGATCATGCGGCCTTCAGCCACCGGGGTGATGGAGAAGAAACCGCCGTAGGAGCCGGTGCCGCCGCCGTTGAACCCGACGTAGAAGCCGAGGTTCGTGTACAGCGTGCTGCCTTGGCTCTGGATCTTCGTGTAGAAGTTGCTGGCTCCGCCGACGCCGGTCACGGCCGCGACGTACTTCAGCGTGCCCGCCGGGTTGGGGAAGAACTTGATCTCCACCTTGCTCGAGGAAGCGGCGCAGTTGGCGGACGTGGACTGCATCCAGGCGTTGCCCTGGCTGGTCGGAGCCAAGCCATTGTTGTTGTCAATGTTCTGGCTGCCGCTGATCTGCGTCCAGTTGCCGCTCATCGGGCCATTGGCGCGGTTGAAGTCGTCGCAGTCCGCATTGCCGCGGGCGCCGTTGTTCATGCCCGAGAGGGTCATGCCGGCTTGGAGGGTGGGATCGAGAGATTGGTCCAGCTGCTGCTGGGCCGCGAGGAGGATGAAAGCGATCATGGAATGTCCTTGAAGGGGTTGGAATGCGTTGAGGGGAATTCCGCGCCGGGGGCACGGTTCCCCGCCAGAATACCAGAGGATCGGACCTGTCAAGCGCGAAGATTGCGTGAGATTCGGGCGCCGCCCACTTAGCCGTAAACCTCCGTCAGGCGGGCGCGGAGGCCCTGCAGGAAGGGCTCGGGCGAGAGCGCGGCGCCGGTGGCGCGCCGCACGAGTTCTTCGCTGCTGAATCGGCGTCCGTGCCGGTGCACCTTCTCCCTCAGCCAGGCGCGCAGCGGGGCGAACTCCCCGCGCGTGAAGGCGGCCTCCAAGTCGCCGAGGTCGCGCGCCGCGGCGGAAAAAAATTGAGCCGCCATCAGGTTTCCGAGCGTATAGGACGGAAAGTAGCCGAAGGCCCCCATCGCCCAGTGGATGTCCTGCAGCACGCCGTCGCCGTCGTGCGGCGGGCGGATGCCCAGCAGTTCTAGGTATTGGGCATTCCAGGCCTGCGGCAAGTCCGCCACCTCGAGCCGGCCGCCGATCAGTTGGCGCTCGAGTTCGTACCGAACGGCGATGTGGAGGTTGTAGGTGGATTCGTCGGCTTCGACGCGAATCAGGCTGGGCCGGCTTGCGTGCAGGGCGGGCCAGAGGCGATCCACCGCCGGCGGCGGGGCAGAAAAGTGCGTCTGCCAGTGCTGCAAGGCCCAACGCCAGAAGCCGCGGCTCCGCCCGACGGCGTTCTCCCACAAGCGCGACTGACTCTCGTGGACGCCGAGGCCGGCCGCTTCGCCCAAGGGCGTCGCTTCCCACTCCACGGGCAATCCCTGCTCGTAGAGCCCGTGACCGGCCTCGTGCAGGATGCCGAAAAATGCCGGCCGAAAATCGCTTTCCTGCGAGCGCCAAGTGAGGCGGACGTCGCCGGGACTGAAGCCGGAGCAGAAGGGGTGCGCGGCGCGGTCCAAGCGGCCGGCGGTGAAATCGAAGCCGATCGCGCGTGCGGCGACGCTGCCGAAGGCGAGCTGCTCGCTCGCGGCGAACTGGCCGCGGGCGGGGCTTTCGTCCGGCGCGCGGCCGGCGGCGGCGGCGCGCGCGATCAGCGGCGCGAGTTCGCGGCGGAGGTGGGCGAAGAGCGGCGTCAACGCCGCCTCCGTCGTGCCCGGCTCGTACTCGTCCAACAGGGCGTCGTAGAGACGGCCGGGAGGCGCGAGGCAGGCGGCCTTTTCGCGTGCGAGGCGCACGAGGCGCTCGAGGTGCGGCGCGAAGCTTGCGAAATCACGCGCCGGGCGCGCCTGCTGCCAGCTGACCAGCGCGGCGCTCTGCTCCTCCGCTTCCGCCGCCGCGAGCCGCGCCGGGATGCGCTTGGCGCGATCGATGTCGCGTCGCGCGGCGGCGGCTTGCGCCGCTTCCACCGAACCGGGGACGGCCTCGACGGCCAGCGCAGCGCAGGCCTCGTCGAGCGCCGGGGCCGTGAGCCGCTCGTGGCGGGCCGCGGCGAGGGTGGCGAGCACGCGCCCGCGCGCCGCGGCCCCGCGCGGCGGCATCAGGGTTTCTTGATCCCACTCCAGCACGCTGGACGCCACGCGCAGATCGCGGGCGGCGCGCCAGAGCTCGAGGAACCGCGCCGCGACGGGCGAGCCCGCGCTCAACGGACCGGGCGCAGGCGCAAGTAGTCGAGCGCCAGCGGCTTGCCGTCGAGCGAGCGAAGCGAGATCTGGTATTCGCGCGGCAGGAACACGCCGCGCTGGAGCACGATCTCCTCGCTCAAGCCGGCTTGCTTCGCGGCCGTGTCGGCCGGCTCGCCGGCCTTGCGGCCGTCGACGAACAGCTGCGCCCGGCCCAAGCCGGGGCCGATGCCGAAGCGCGCCACCAGCTCGTATTCGCCGCCGGTCACGGCGCTCAGCGCCAGGACGGCCTGATCTTCCGCGGCGCGCGGGCGCAGAAGCAGCAGTTCGCGCCGGCTCACCCCGGGAACCGTGGCCGACCAGTCTTCCACGGAGAGCGTGGCGCCGGCGCTCATGCCGAGCACGCGGGCGCTCTCCCCTTCGACGGCGCCATCCACGTGGAACGAGGCGGGCGCAGGCGCCGGCGTCGGCAGACGCTGCTCCATCGCATAGCTGCCGCCGAAGGTGCTGGCGCCCTTCGCCGGGCCGTACCACAGGGCGCGCGCCGACACCACCGCCTCCTGCTCTCGGCCGGTGAAACGCGCGGCGGGCGGAAAGACCAGCTGCTCCCCGGCCGGCGCCACGGGCGCGTCCTGGTTGAAGATGCGCAGCATCTCGGCCGCCTGGGTGGCGTCGCCGAGTTGCCAGCCGCCGCGCAAACGGAGCGGCGGCACGCTCTCCGGCGGCATCGCCTCGGCGGCGATGCGCATGCGGAAGTTCACGCCTTCCTTCGTCGGATGCGTGAAGACCAGCTTCATGTCGCCGGAGAAGGGGATGGGCAGCCGCGAGATGAACCGGCCGTCCTCGCGCAGGCCCATCAAGTAGTGGTCGTAGGGGTTGTAGCCGATGCCGCTGCCCAGCAGTTCGCCCATGGGCAGCTCGAACAGCACTTCACCGCGGTCGGCGTTCACCGCCGTGCCGGCCTCGATGCGCAACTGCATCAGGCGCAGTTCCCGTTCCACCTGCGCGGGATCCTTGACGTCCGGAAAGGTGATCTCGAACCAGCGGATGATGCCGTCGCCCTTGATCGGGAAGTAGAAGGTGCCGTCGTAGTAAGGCGTGGCCGGATCCGTCTTCATCTTGTGATAACAGCGGGCCACGGTCAGATTCGGCTTGGTGGGCGTGGCCGGCGGCGTGTCATCCGCAATCGTGCGCGCGACACGGAGCATCGCGCCGCGGGCGCCTTGCAGCAGGGCAGCCGTCAGGCTCGGCACTTCCGCGCCCTGGCCGAGCCGGCGCACGTCGGCCTGGAGGCGCGCCGCGCCGCCGGCGGCGGGCGGCTGCCAGACGATGCGAATCTGCCGCTGGAAGGGCAGCGGCACCATGGAGTACCAGCCGGATCCCAGCGTCCCGGCCAGAGGCTCCGGCGGCAGCGGCGAGAGCTCGTCACGGCCGTCGAACTCGGCCAGATTCCAGCGGACCGGCTCGGCGGCGTCGTCCGCGAAGATGAGCAGGGTGCCGTCGGCGCGCGAGCACCACAGGCGGCCGACCACGCCCGGTCCTTGCGCATGGCGCAGTTCGATCTCGCCGCTCTGCGCCTGCTGGTCCAAGGCGTCCGCGCCTTCGCCCGGACGCGGCGCCTCGCACATCCAGCGCAGGTCGATCAGCCCGTTCAGGAGAGCGTCGTAACTGACGTTGCCCGGTTCCTGCGCGAGGAACGCGAGCGCGGCACCCAAAACCATTCCGCACATCATGCGGAAAGTCTACGCCCGAGCCGGGGCGGATCGAGCCTCTTTTCGTCCGCGACGGACTACTTGCGACGCCGCCGCGCCGCCTTGCGCGCAGGCTTCCGCGCCGCCTTGCCCGCTTTCTTGGCGCGCGAGCCCGGCTTGCGGCCCGGCTTCTTCATGCCTTCCTTGAGGCCAGCCTTCTTGAGCCGGCGGGCGATCTCCGCGCCATTGGCCTTGGCCAGCTCCAGCACGCGCGCGCGCACGCCGGCGCGCGGCTGCGTGAGACCCTTCTCCCACAGGTAGACCGTGTTGAGGCCCACGCCCACCATCCGCGCCAGGGCGGTTTGGGAGAGGACGTGGCGCTTGCGGATGCTCTTGACGACGGAGGGCGACCAACGGCCACCTGCGGAACGGCTGCGAGCCATGGATGCGACGAACTTCATGCTGTAAGGAATGGAATGGCGAAGGGGCTGCCGGAAAAGCGGCGGCGTAGTCTAGCGGGCGCGGCCGCTATTGGGGCAAGACCACCAGCAAACTCGCGGCTTGCGGGTCGAGGTACTGCGCGGCGAGCGCGCTGAGTGCGGCGCGGTCGAGGTTCTCGTAGAAACTCAGCACGC
The DNA here is from genome assembly GCA_964506175.1 of uncultured Planctomycetales bacterium. Classification (GTDB taxonomy): domain Bacteria; phylum Planctomycetota; class UBA1135; order UBA1135; family UBA1135; genus JAQBVK01. The sequence goes on from CAZDMB010000076.1 coordinate 7,918, forward strand.
TGCGCGGATTCTCGAGAGTGGCGGGCGCCGACTGCGCCTCGGACAACTCGCGCAGCCAGTATTCGTTCGTGCGCCGCTGGTCGCGGATCTGATTCAGGAGCGGCGCGGCCAGGCGCGCCACCTCCTCCGCCGTCACGCCGCCAACCGCGAGATCGGCGGCCACTTGCCGGCAGGCGCTGATCAGGTCCTCCACTTTCTTGGGGTCGGTGCTCGCTTGCACCAGCAACACGCCGAAGCCGGGAAAGACGCGCGAGAGATCGGCGGCGGCGGAAGGCGAGTAGGCCGCGCCGAGGCGCTCGCGCACCTCCACCCGCAGACGATCGTCCACGATCCTTCCCAGGAAACCGAGCAGGCGCCGGTTGACGGGATCCATGCCGTCGGTGAGCGGGAAAAAGAGGAAGATCTGCCCGCTCTTGTCCGCGGTGGTGACCGTCCGATCCATGCGCAAGCCGCGCGGCAGCGCCGCGACGCGGCGCCGCTCCGCGTAGGGGCGCGCGGCGCGCCGCGGCGGCAGGGTGCCGACGGTGCGCGCCGCGGCGGCGACGACGGCTTCCGGATCCACTTCGCCGACGACGGTGATTTCGAGCGGCCCGTCGGCGTACTGGCCGCCGAACAGGGGCGCGGCCTGTGCCAGGGTGACTTGCGCCATGCGCTCGAGCGGCGGCAAGGGCGACAGGCCGTCCATGATTTCGAGGCGAGAGTCGCCATGGAAGTAGACCGGCAGGAATTCCGTCAGCAAGGGGCCGACGGGATTCGATTTCAACACCTGCTCGATCAGCGGCAACTGCTTGAGGAAGCCCTGCAGGCCTTCCTCGCGCCAGCCCGGGTGCTGCAGACGCGCCGCCAAGAGTTCGAACTGCGCCAGCAGATCTTCCGCCGTGGTCTGGCCATCGAAGGTGAACTGATCGGCCGTGACGCCCGCGCTCCAGCCCACCTGCTTGCCGGCGAAGATGCGGCGCAGTTCTTCCTCGGTGTGGGCGGCCAATCCGGCGCCGTCCAAGCCATTGGCGGCCACCCCGACGATCAGCAACTCGTCGCCCTCGAACGCCAGATAGCCTTCGCCGAGGCGCGCGCGCAGCAAGATCTGGCGCTCCTTGAAGTCGGTGCGCTTGACGTTCAGCAGCACGCCGTTGGCGAAGGCATAGGTGCGTAGGTCGAGGTCCTCCACGCGACTTTGGCGCGCCACGGCGCCGACCACCGCCGCGTCGGAGGCATAAGCGAAGGGAATCCGCGCCAGATCCGCGGGCTTCTCCGGTCGCGCCTTGCGCGACTGCTCGAGCAGGGCCTGCAGGCGCGCCGGCGCCTGCTCGCCGAGGTCTTCCGGACCCACGAGCGACAGCGATGCCTGGCCGTCGCGCGCCCACAGCGCGCGCAGGGCCGCGAGACACTCCTCCGCCGTGGCCTGCGCGACGGTGTCGGCGAGCAGGGCGCGCTCGTCCGCGGCTGCGAGCGGCACCTGCCCCTCCTCCACCGCCAGCAACACCGCCTCGCGCAGCGCGGCGCTCGGCGCCGTGGCTTCGCGTTCGACCTGCTCGTCGAGGCCGCGCTGAATGTCGGCGCGCACCTCGTCGAGTTCCGCCTGCTGGAAGCCGAAGTTGAGGGCGGCGCGCAACTCCAGGTGGGCCGCGAGGAAGGCGTCCTGCCACTTCTCCGGCGCGGAAGCCACCACCAGCTCGCCGCCGTCCCAGATCTTCATGCCTTCGAAGCGGCTGGCGGCGGCGTAGAGATACGGCGTGCCCTCCTGCTTGGCCTTCTCGGCGAAGCGCAAGTTCACCATGGTGAGCGCCATCTGCTCCAGCAGATCCGCGCGCCGCTGCTGCGCGTCGTCGCGGCGTTCGACCCAGGGCTTGAGCGACGCCAGGCTGACCTGCGCCTGCGGCAAGTCGGCCTCGTGCACCGCGAAGAACAGACGCGCGGCGGAGGCCGCGCCGAGCGGCGGCTCCAGGGCGACGCGGCTGGCGGGCGCCTTGAAATCCGCGAAGGCCTCGCGCACGAGCGGCGTCGGGTCGAGTCCGGCGAGGTCGCCCACCACGACCAAGGTCACGTTCTCCGGGCGGTACCAGCGCTCGTAGAACTCCCGCACGGAAGCCGCGGTGAAGGCGTCGCGGTCGGCGCGCACGCCGATCGGCAGGCGCTCCGGCATGCGCGAGCCGGCGTAGAGTTCTTGCGCCGCGCGCACGAAGGCGCGGAAGCCGGGCGAATCCCGCTCGCGCTCCTCGCCGTCGATCACGCCTTTCTCCGCCTGGACTTCGCTCTCCTCGAGCAGCAGGCCGTCGGCGAAGTCGCGCATCACGCGAAGACCGTCACGCAGGGTGTCGGCGTCGCGGTCCGGCAGATCGAGTTTGTAGACCGTCTCGGAGAAGGAAGTGTGCGCGTTGGTGTCCGCGCCGAAACTCATGCCGTGGTTCTGAAACCACTCCACCAGCGTGCCGGCCGGGAAACGGCGCGAGCCGTTGAAGGCCATGTGCTCGAGAAAGTGCGCCATCCCGCGCTGGCCCGGCTCCTCGGCGTAACTGCCGACGTCCACGTGCAAGCGCAGGTAGACCCGCTGGCGCGGCTCGGCATGCTCGGCCCAGGCGAGCCGCATGCCGTTGGGCAAGGCGGACCAGTGGATGCGGGGATCGGGCTTGAGGTCGCTGGCCTCATGCCGCCAGGGACGCGGCTGACCGGACGGAAGGCCGGCGTCCTGCCCGGCGTCTTGGGCCAGGACGACGGAAACGAGCGCGCTCAACGCCGCGAGCGCGGCCCAAGACCGCGGGATGCGGCGAAGCATGCGTGAGAGTTTACGCGCGAGCGGCGCGCGGTGACGGCTTCGTCGCGGCGCGTCGGCCGCCGGCCATCACGGACTGCCGCCGGCTAGACTCGCGCGATGCCCGCGCCCCGGTCGTTCTTGGCCTGCGCCGCCCTGCTGCTGCCGGCCGCATCCTGCGCGGCGCCCTTCCCCGGCGTGAACGATTGCACGGTGACCGCCGCCGGCGGCCGCTGGTCGAACGGCGCGCCCGATCCGGTCGTCGATCCGCAGCTCGCCGCCGCCTGGCAGGCCGGGGCGGCGCCCGCCACGCCGCTCATCGGCCGGGATCACGCGCGCTGGCTGCGCGCGCTGGTCATCGTGCCGGCGGGCGAAGGTCCGGCGACCGCGCGCGTCGCGGCGCAGGCCATCGCTCCCGTCGCCTTCACGCTCGTGGTCTACGTCGAGCGCGGCGGCGCGCGCACCCCGCTCGGCACGGCCGCTTCCGCGGCGTGGAACCGCGGCACGCATTTTGCGCGGCTCGAACTGACGCGGGCCGTCGTCGACGGCGAAGGGCTGGTGCTGCGCGCGCAGAGCGGCGCACGCGTGGCCGAATCGCGCGTGCGGGTG
>CAZDMB010000077.1:0-11268 GCA_964506175.1 uncultured Planctomycetales bacterium
GGGTGCCGGCGTTCAAGGCTGCTTCGTCGCCACCGCCGCGCACGGCGATTACGACGCGCCGGAAGTGCGCGCGCTCCGCGGCCTGCGCGACGAATACCTGTCCATGAGCGGGCCAGGCCGGGGCTTCATTCGCTGGTACTACCGCGAGGGGCCGAAGGCGGCGGCGTGGATCGCCGCCCGTCCGTGGGCGCGCGCCGGCGCGCGCGTCGCGCTGCAGCCCGCGGTGTGGACTGCTCGCGCTCTGACCGGCTGGAACGCGGCCGAGCGTTTCGCCGGCGGTTTGCTGCTGCTGGGAGCCTCCTTCTCCCTGCTGCGGCGGCGCCGCGCCTGAAGCGGCGCCGCGCCGGGCTCAACGCCCGGAAGGCAGGATGCCCACGACGCGCCCGGCGCGCGGCTCCCGGCCCGCGCCGACGCGGTCGAGCGTCACGATGAGTTCGCTGCGCATGCCGGCCTCGATGGACGCGGTCCAGAGAATGCGCGGATCCGGCTCGGCGGCGACGTGCTCGAGCCAAGCGACCTCCCAGCCGCCGCGGCGCAGCGGCCCGGACGTGAACATGCCGCGCGCGTCAGCCTGCTTCAGCACGATGGTGCCGTCGTCCAGGTTGCGAAAGCGCATCCAGGCGTTCGGCACTTCCGCTCCGTCGAGCCCGAAGACGAAGCCGTCGATGCGCGCGCCGCGCTCCAGCGGCAGGGTGATTTCTTGGCGCGTGCGCGCCGGAATGCTGAACTCCGGCTGCGTGGCGCTGGGGAAGAACCCGTCCGCGACCGCGTGCACGCGGTAGCGCGCGCCGGGAAGGTGCTCCATCAGGCAAGTCCCGTCCGGGTTGGACATCCCGCGCTTGGCGGGCGCCGAGCCGGGCTTGTCGGCCCAGTTGAGAAAGACCTCCGCGCCGAGAAGCGGGCGGCCGTCGGTGTCCGTCACGCGCACCAGCACGCTGTCATCCGAAGCCTCCGCCGGCGCGGGGGTGCGCACCTCCGCCGGCGCCGCGGCGGACGTGCCCGTCGCCGGCGGGTCGCGCCAGCGCGCGGACTCCGGCGGCAAGGTCTCGCGCTCACGAGCCGGCGGGCACATCAGGGACAGGAAGAAGACGGCGGCGAGCAGCAGCAGCGCGCCCAGGCCGAGCAGGTTGCGGCTCTTCATCCGAGGCGCTTCTCCGGAACCTCGACGGTGACGCCGACGCGGATGTCGCCCCGGCGGGCGAGCAGGCGCGCGCCGGCCGCCGCCGCCTTGCGCCGCAGGGTTCCGAGGCCGACGCCCTGGCCGCTGCGCGGCGAGAGCGTCCACGAACTGACCGTGCCGAGCATCTTGCCGCCGTCGTCCGTGAGATCGGCACCGCTCATCGGCTCGGCGCCATCGAAGCGCAGGCGGCACAACTGGCGCGGCGCCTCGCCGTAGGTGTTGATGCGCGCGACGACCTCCTGGCCGGCATAGCAGCCCTTCGTCACGGAGGCGCGCCGCCATTCGTTGCTCTGCGGCAAGGCCGTTTCGCCGTCGAAGTCCGCGCCCCAGCGGGGCAGGAAGGACTCGATGCGCAGAGTTTCCAACACGGCCGCGCTCGCGGGCACCGCACCGCCGGCCAGCGCCGCGGTTTCCGCCGCCGCGACGCGCGCCGGCGGCCCGAGCACTTCGACGCACGGAGCGCCCCGGTCGGGCCGCCGGAGGATGGTGAGCTCGCCGGCGCGGCTCAGGCCGAAGCCGTCCCGATCCGGCGGCACCGGCAAGCCGGCGGCCTGGAGCGGGCGCGCGCCGCCGGGGCCGAGCAACAGCCGGCGCGCGGGCTGCGGCTGCGCGGCGGCGATGGTCAAGCGCTCGCTGAAATGCAGCATGTTCAGGCGCGCATGAAAGGGGGCGGCGAGGGCGGCCGGCAGATCCATGCCGAACACCTCTGCGGACGGCGGCGCGTGCCGGTAGAGCAGCAAGTCCGCGATCCAGCGGCCGTCGCCGTCGAGCAGCGCCGACCACTGTCCGGCGCCCGGCTCGAGGCGGCGGAGGTCGCTGCTGAGGATGCGCTGGAGGAAATCCTCCGCGTCGGGTCCGCTCATCTCCAGCCAGGCGCGGTCTGCGCCATCGGCAATGGCCAAGCCCTCGAGCGCCGCGCGGTAGGCAGGATCCATGCCGCGCGAATTCTAGGACATGAATGCCGCAGCTGGAACGGCGACTGCCAGCAGCTTGTCGGAAAGCAGCGGCGCGCGCCGCACCGGCAGGAGCGCCACCACCCGCCAACCCGCCTCCGCCATTTCGCGGCGGATCTGCGCGTGCGAGGGGTTGGCCGGCGGCAGCGGGCGCAGGCCGACCCGCCAACGCAGGCGGAGCCCCCAGATCCGCAGGGTGCGACCATGGCGCCAATCCACGATGACGCCGAGGCGCGTGACGCGCGCGAGCTCGCGCAGGTAGCGCGCCCGTTCGGCAGGCGCGCGCACCAGATGGAGGAAGCGCACGCACACGGCGGCGTCGAAGGCGCGGTCGCGGAAGGGCAGCCGGCCGAGATCGGCGCCGATCAGGACGGCCCGCGGGTGCTTGGCGCGCGCCTCGCGCAACATCGCGGGCGCCAAGTCCGCGCCCACGGCCGCGCAGCCGCGGCTCGGCCACAGCGCGGCGAAGCGTCCGGTGCCGCACGGCGCGTCGAGCAGGGTCTGCGGGCGCGCGCCGGCGGCGGCGGTCAACAACTCGAGCGCGCGCTCGAGCGCGCGCGCCTTGCGCGCATCGCGCCGGCGCCCGCGCGCCCCGCGCCAGCGCTGATCGTACGCAGCGGCCACCGCCGGGTCGCGATACGTCTCCAGTTTGGGCGAGCGCGGCGCGCCGGCAGTCACGCCGCGAGCGTACCCTGGAGCCGATGCCGGAGCATGACCTGCCGCTGCTGCCGCCGCGGCCTCGCGACGCGCACAAGGGGGCGATGGGACGCGTGTTGCTGGTCGCCGGCGCGCGCGGGATGGCGGGCGCCGCCGCGCTCGCCGCCGAGGCCGCGTTGCGGGGCGGCGCCGGTTCCGCAGTGATCGCCTGCCCCGGGAGCATCACCCCGGACCTGACCGCCGCGCTGCCCGCCGCCATCCTGCTGCCGTGCGGCGACGCTGCGCGCGCTTCCTTGTTGCGCGAGGACCTGCCGCGCCTGCTCGAGGCGGCGCGCGCGGCGGAGGCGGTCGTCTGCGGCCCAGGACTCGGCGCGGCGGCGCAGGCGCAGGAGTGGCTGCCGGCGCTGCTGCAGGCGCGCGGCGGCACGCCGGCGGTCGTGGACGCCGACGGATTGAACGCGCTGGCGCGGGCCGGGAATGGCGCGCTGGCCGCGTTGGACGCCGCCACGATCCTCACGCCGCATCCCGGGGAGGCTGCCCGGCTGCTCGGCTGGAGCGAGGGCGCCGCGCGGGTGCAGGCCGACCGCGCTGCGGCGCTCGCCGCGCTCACGCGCCTCACGCCAGCGGTGGTGGTGCTGAAGGGCGCGGGCACCTTGGCGGGGCAGCGCGGCCGTCCCGTCTGGCGGAACCCCACCGGCAATCCCGGCATGGCCACCGCCGGCGCCGGTGACGTGCTCGCCGGCCTGATCGGCGCCCTCGGCGCCCGCGGCCTCGGCCCTTGGGACGCGGCGCGTCTGGGCGCCTGGTTGCACGGCCGCGCCGGCGACTTGGTGGCGGCGCAGATCGGCGAGGACGCGCTGATCGCCTCCGACCTGGCGCGGGCGCTCGGCGCCGCCGAGTTGGAACATGTGCGCGGCGCGCCGGCGCGGGAGAGCGCATGCTGATCGCGTTGCTGCTGGCGCAGGCGCAGGAACCGCTGCGCGACGCTCTGGAAGAACTCGCTCTCGACGGCCGCGTCGCCAGCGCGCCGGCGGGCCTGGAGCAGGCGCGGGATTATCCGCTCGCCGCCGCGCTGGCGCGGCTCGCGCCGCCGTGGACGAGCGGCCGCCGCGTGCCGGAGGAGGAGCGCCGCGCCGCCGCCGCCTTCGTGCTGGACGCATGGTTGCGGGGCGAGCCGGCGGCGCAAACCGGCGTCGTTCCGGCGCGTCTGCGCGCGCAGTTGGACGCGGACGCCGTGCGCCGCTTGGCGGCAGCCCTGCGTCAGCCGACCGAGGGCGGTCCATCGGCCGACCAGATCGCCGCGCTGTTGAAGTCCGCGTCCCCCGGGATTGCGGCGCCCGCGCTACTCGCCGCCGCCCTCGATCCGGACGTGCATCCCGGAGTGCGCGGCGATCTCGCCGAGACCCTCGTCCTGCTTCAGGGCCGCCCTGGCCTGCGCGCCCTTCTTCCCGCGCTGACGCCGGACGCGGACGAGCGCCTGCTGCGCCAAGTCTTCGCCGCCTGGCGTCAGATCGCGGCGCCGGAGGACATTCCGCTGCTCGAGCGCATCGCGCGCGAAGGCTACGGCTCGCCGACGCAGTACGCGCTGCAATTGTGGGGCCGCATGGAGCGCGATCCGCGGCGGCGCATGCAGATCTTCGAACTCGCCATCGAATCTCCCAGCGGCTACGCCCATCTGGCGCTCGACGCGCTCGCCGAGGGCGGCACTGATGCGGCGATCGCCGGGCGCTTGCGCGACTTGCTGCGCGTGGGTTCCTCGAGCCAGCGCGGCATCGCGCTGCGCGCCTTGCCGCATTTCGATTCCCAGGAGGCGGTGCTCGCAGCGTTCCGCGGCCTCGGCACGCCGCTCAGCGTGTCCGCTGCCGCGTGGTGGATGCCGGTGCTGGCGCAGTCGCCCTTGTCCGAAGCCCGCGCCGAGGCCGCGCGCTGGCTCGCCACCGGCGGCTTCGGCGCCGGATCGGTGGCGCTCACCGTTGTGCGCGCCCTGTCCGATTCGCCGGAGGTCCTGCCGCTGATCGGCGGCCTGCTCGCGCGTCCCGACGTGCCGAGCACGATCAGCCTGCCCTTGGCGATCGCCCAAGCCGCCGACAGTCCGGACGCGATCGCCTATCTGCGCGGCGTGGCGCGTTCCGGAAGCGGTCTGGAGCAGATGCAGGCGTTGCAGCGGCTCGGCGGCCTCGCCGCCGCCGAGGACATCGATTGGTTCGAGACCATGTGCTTCGGCAGCGAGTTCGCGCCCAGCGCGCGCGCCGTCGCGTTCACCCAGTTGATGCGCAACCGGGCGGGGGAGCGCGTCATCGCCGCGTGGCTGGCGCAGCCGCCGCAGGATTGGGAACTCGCCGAAGCGCTGGTCCGCGACGTGCTCGAATACGGCGATCCTGCGCAACGCGCGGCCGCGCTCGCCTTCGCGCGCGGCGGCGGCGGCTTCGCCGCCGAGGACGAGCGTCTGGCGTTGCGCGCGACCGCTTGGCACGCGCTCGGCCAACGCGGCGAGCCCGCCGGCTTGGAGGAGCTGGCCGCGGATTTCCGCGAGTTGCTGGAGGCGGATGCGGACCAAGGGCGCCCCGCCGAGCAGGACTGGCGGGATCTGTACGAGCGCCTGCACGCCTGGCCCGGCTTGGAATCCATTTCCGCCGCGGCGCGCCTGCTCGCCCCGGCGACGGCAGAGGCGCCGCTCTCGGCCGCGCTCGCGCAATGGGATCCGCTGTCCACCTCGCCGGAACTCCTGTGGGCGGCTGCCGCGCTCTGGTCGGGCGTGGACGCGCCGCAGGCGCTGCTGTGGCTCGATGCGCTCGATGCGATGGATCTGAGCGAGGCCAATCGCGTGCGCGTGCGCGCCCTGCGCGCCGCGCGCGCCCGCGCGCCACTCCCCGAGCGGCAGGCCTTGCGCGCCCTGCTGGAGGAGCCGCGGCTGCTGCGGGCCTATCCGCTGCTGTTGGCGCAGGCCTTCGCGCCGGAAGGCGCCGGCTGGACCCTGTTCCATGACCGCTTGGCGGAGCGCGAGATCCTGGCCGACGCCCGCTGCCAGCCCGACGCCGCCGCCGCCGACCGACTGGCCGAACTGCTCGATGGCTGGTGCGAGCCGGACGTCCTCCTCAGCGCCGGTCGTTTGGCCGCCGAACTCCAGGGAGGCGCGACGCTCGCCTTGCGCTTGGCCCGCCGGGGCGGCGAGCTGCATCCCTTGCACCCGGACCTGGGCATCTTGCTCGCGGAGCTGCTGGAGAAGGGCGGCGATGTGGCGGCGGCGCGCGAGGCCTGGGCCGCGGTCGAGCGCATGGTGCCGCCCGGCTTCCCGCAGCACGAGACCGCCGCGGCGCGGCGCCGCGCCTTGGAGACGGACGGGGACGCCCGCCGCTGAATCGCGTTCAACCGCGCGCCAACCCCGTCGTTATGCTGAAGCAATGAGATTCGCGGGCAGGATCGGCGTCATGGCGGCCGCATTGGGCATGGGTTTCGCGGCAGGTGGAGACCTCCGCGCGCCGGCGGACGCCGCGCAGGAGCCGGCGACGGATCAGGCGCGCGCCGAGATGCTCGCGCGCTTCGCCGAGAAGGGCGTGCGGGTGGACCTCGGCCAGCAGCGCATCCAGCTCGAAGGCCGGATCAGCGTGCTGGCGGATCCGCTCGAGTACCTGCTGGTGATCCAGCCGCAAGGCAAGGACTACGAATCACTGCTCTACTGCCAGGGCGTATCGGCGGAGGCGCTCAATGCCGCGATGCTGATGCTCGGCGCCGCCAAGGGCGTCAATGGCCGCATGACGGCGACGGAGCCTGCGCCCACGCTCGAGGAAATCCAGAACGGCGCCGCGCCCTACAGCGTCGAGCCGGCGCACGGCGACGGTTTCTACGTGTACGTTTCCTGGCGCGAAGACGTCGCCGGGCAAGAAGAGTACTTCTGCTACCGGGCCGAGGACCTGGTGATCAACGCGCGCACTGAGGGCACTTACCAGCGCGGTCGCTTCGTCTATCTGGGCTCGCGCTTCGTCAAGCCGCACAAGGACGCCCAGGAGTTCTTCGCCGCCGAGGGCGAGGGCAACCTCGTCAGCCTGGTGATCTTCGAACCCGCCAATCATCTGCTCGCCGGCGCCGATCCGATGTCCGACGACCAGCAGATCTGGTACCCGAACGTGTTCCTGCTGCCTCCCGCAGGACACCCGGTGACGATAACCTTCACGCGCGAGCCCCTCGCCCAGCCGCTGCAGTGAGTCCGGATCCGGAAAAAATCGGCGTGTTCCTCGTCGGAGCGCGCGGCGCCATCGCCACCACCGTGTTGCACGGATTGGAGGCCTTGCGCAGCGGCACGCCGCCAGTCGGCCTGGTCACCGCCACGGAAACCTTCCGCGGCATCAAGTTGGCCGATCCGGCGCGCTTCCAGTGCTCGGGCTGGGACGTCGCCGGTTCGGCGCACCGCTCCGCCGAGGAGATGGCGCGCATCGGCGTGCTGCCGCACGACCTGGTGGATCTCGCCGCGGAGATGCGGGACCGCTTCGAGATGGGCCTTGCGCCCGGCGTGCCCGAGCCGGAGGACGAGAGTCTCGTGGACCCGCGCGCCGCCGATCGCCTCATGGGTGGTCCGGCGCGGCAGGTCGAGGCGCTGCGCGCGGATCTGCGGGAGTGGCTGAAGCAGCCGCGCATGCCGCGCGGCGTCGTGGTCTACCTCGCCTCGGCCGAACGCGCGCGCCGGCCGCCCGCCGGCTGGGACGACGAGGAAGCCGATCCGCTGGATCTGCTGCAGGTCGCGCCGGCGGACCTCTCGCGCTCCCTGCTCTACGGCACCGCCGCCGTTGCCGAGGGGCTGCCATTCATCAATTTCACCGCCGCTCCCGGCGCGTCCTATCCCGCGCTGGCGGGATTCGCCCGCCGCCGCGGCGTGCCGGTGCTCGGCAACGACGGCAAGACCGGCGAGACCCTGCTCAAGACCGCGCTGGCGCCCATGTTCCGCGATCGCAATCTGAACGTGCTGTCGTGGGAGGGCTACAACATGCTCGGCAACAAGGACGGCGCGGCGTTGAGCGACCCCTTGCGCGCTGCCGGCAAGATGGCCAACAAGGACGCCGCGCTGCATCAGATCCTGCCGAACCCGCGCCTGCACACCGGGGTGCGCATCGATTTCGTGCCCAGCCTGCACGACTGGAAGACGGCGATGGACTACGTCCACTTCGAGGGATTCCTCGGCGCGCGCATGTCGCTGCAGTTCACCTGGCACGGCAGCGACTCCGCGCTCGCCGCGCCGCTGGTCATCGATCTCGTGCGCATCGCGCTGCTGGCGCAGGAGCGCGGACAAGGCGGCCCGCTCGGCGCCGCCGCCGCCTTCTTCAAGAACCCGCTCGGCTTCGCGGAGCACGACTTCCACCGCCAGATGGCCGCTCTGCGCGGCTGGGCGCGCGGCGCCTGACCACGCGTGCGCGCACTGCGCACCGCGGATCTGGACTTTTCCCTGCCGGAGGAATTGATCGCTCGCCATCCGCCGGCGGAGCGGACCGCGGCGCGCCTGCTGGTCGCGCGCGGCGGCGGGCATGAGCCGGGAGACGCCGGCATCGAGCACCGCGCCTTCGCCGACCTGCCGCACCTGCTGGCGCCTGGCGACTTGCTGGTGTTGAACGACACGCGCGTTCTTCCGGCGCGGCTGCTGCTGCGCAAGGCGACGGGCGGCCTCGTGGAAGGCCTGTGGCTCGCGGACCTCGGCGGCGGCCGCGCGCGCGTCATGCTCTCCGGCGGCCGCTTGCGCGCCGGATTGGAGTTGTTCGCGCCCGCCGGCGGCCTGCTGCGACTGGCCGCGAAGCTGGCGCCGGGCGAATGGGAAGTGGCGAGCGCGTCGGCCGCAGCGCCGGCCTCGTGGGAAGCATGGCTCGAGCGTCACGGCGCCACGCCGTTGCCGCCCTACGTGCGCCGCGCGCGCCTGGCGGCGGGCGAGCCGGAGGAGGAGCGGCAGGACCGGAGCCGCTATCAGACGATCTGGGCCGATGCGGCCGGCTCGGTGGCGGCGCCGACCGCAAGTTTGCACTTCGCGGCGCCGCTGCTCGCGGCGCTGGAGTCGCGGGGGGTGCAGCTGACGCGCCTCACCTTGCACGTCGGCCGCGGCACATTCCTTCCGGTCACGGCGCCGACGCTCGCGGCGCACGCCATGCACGCCGAGGCTTTCGTCGTGCCTGAGGCCGCCAAGGAGGCGATCGCCGCGTGCCGCGCGCGCGGCGGGCGCGTGGTGGCGGCGGGAACCACCGCCTGCCGCGCCCTCGAGGCCGACGCGCGCGGCGAGCACGGCGTCACGCGCCTGATGATCACGCCGGGCCACCCTTGGCGGGTGGTGGACGCCCTACTCACCAATTTCCACACGCCGCGCAGCACCCTGCTCGCGCTCGTCGCCGCCTTTGCCGAGCGACTCGGCGCTCCCGACGGCTTGGCGCGCGTCAAGGAGGTGTACGCCGCGGCCGTCGCGGCGCGCTACCGCTTCTTCTCGTTCGGCGACTCTTCGCTCTGGTTGCCGAGCAGCACGTAGGTCATGCGCGCGTGCCGCTCGATCGCCTCGAGCTGCTTCTCGATCCCGTGGAGGGAGGCGATCATCTCGGCGCGCTGCGCGGCCGGATCGGGCGGCAAGGGCGCCTCGTCGGCGATGAAGCGGCCGTTCTGCACGTATCCGCGAATGGGGTGCTGCGGGCCGGGCGCCGCGTGCCCGGGCATCTGCAGGGCGGCGAGCAGCCAGCCGCCGAGGCCGCCCATCCCGCCGGAGGCGAGCAGGGCCAGAAGGATGGAACCGTTGCGAACCGTGCGCATGGCTCCAGGCTAACCGAGAAAAAAGCGGCTGTGCCCTAGTCGGCGACCCGCTGGAGCGCGAACTCCATGTCCGGGCGCTTGTCGCTGGCGCTGATCAGGCGGATGGTCAGCGTCTCCCCGGCGCGGCGGTACACGACTTCGCGCGGAAACTCGCGCGCCGGGTCCTCGAACACGATCTCCCGCTGGCCGACGCTCTTCACGGAAAAACTGAGCGCGCCGGCGGCCTCGCTCTTCCAAGGCTGGAGCCCGCGGTCGAAATGGCGGAGGCGCAGCATGAGCCGCTTGGGCGCGCCGCGTTCCTGTCCCGGAATCCCGGGTCCGTCCTGGCCGGGCGCGCCGCCGGGCGCGCCTTCGAGCTCGATGGCCATGATCTCGTACAAGGTGACGCGGCCGTCGGCGTCGGAGCGGCGGAACATGCCGCTCATGGCGTCGCCGGCCGGGCTCGACCAGGTTTCCTCCTCGAAGCCTTCCTTGTCTCGCGCGACGCGCCACGTTCCCTGCAACCATGCGAGATCGTCCAACTGCGAGCGCGTCGCCCCCGGGCCGACTGCGCCGCGCGCGGCGAGCGCGCCGGCGGCGAGGCAGAGGAGCGCGAGAAGTGCCCAGAAGGCGTTGCGGTGGAGGCGCATCCGACGCAGGATAGCGCCGATGCTCCTGCGCGCCGGCCCCGCCCTCCTGCTGCTCGTGTCGGCGGCCTGCGCCCAGCATCCGCTCGAGCGCCCGCCGGTGGAGCCGATGGAGCGCGCCAGATTCCTGCGCGAAGCGGCCAAGGACGGCTGGCACGGCATCAGCCACTTCGACGTCAGCTCGCAGAGCATAGCGCGGTTGGGGGACCCGGAGATGGTGGACGCCGAGTCGCGCATCGAGATCTGGCCCAACGAGGACCGGCTGGCGGCGCTGGCCGGCGCCGCGGGCGGCGGCGCGCGCCTGCGCCTGGAGGCTTTCCTCGAGCGGCCGGGCGTGGATCCCGTCCCGCTGCATCTTCCGGGCTACGACGCCATCGACGTGCGCGAGGTGCGCAGCGATCCACGCCCCATGGCGGACGCGCTGCCCACGCGCATCGAACTCGAGCGCACGATCGCGCAGCTCGGCGACCGCATCGCCCTGCGCTCCAGCCTCGTCGGCGCGGACGGCGCCCTGCTCGCGCCGGTCGGGGAGGCGCACTTCCGCGTGGCGCAACTCGGCTGGCATTCGGCCTACCATCCGAGCGTGGTGCTCGCGCGCCCTTTCGAGCGCTCCGTCGAGGACGCGACCTTCCGCTTCACGCCGGGCATCGCCTGGCTGCACTCCTACACGCCGCGCTACGACGAAGACGGCTTCTGGGCGGACCTCATGCGCGCCACCGACATGTCCTTCGGGCCGCATGCCCTGCTGCTGCAGTTCGACAGCGCGGTGGAGGTCGAGATCGGCCTGGGCGTGACGCTGGGCCTGTGGGACGGCGTGCTGCAGATCGGCGCCGGCGTCAACCTGATGGCCAGCGACGGCGCCAGCCGCCAGTATTTCTACATCGGCTCCTCCTTGATTCCGCTGGCGCAGGCGGTGCAGGGCGGCTTCGCCTCTGCCTTGTAGCGCGCTTCAGACGAGTTTGCGGCGCAGCACGCCGCGGCTCCACCACGCGGCCAGCAGGGTGAAGACCACGAGGCCCGCAAAGCAGTGGAGCGGCGTCAGCGTGCCGAGCCAGGTGGCGGCCAGCGGCGTGCTGAAGGACCA
>CAZDMB010000078.1:0-11258 GCA_964506175.1 uncultured Planctomycetales bacterium
GGCACCGGGCCCAGCATGGCCTCGACGCGCGCCAACTGCAGCGCGCGCTCCTGGCTGAGGTCTTCCAGCAGCGGCAAGATGCGCCGGGCCAGCATGCTCTTGCCGGATCCCGGCGGTCCCTGCAACCACAGGGGGTGCCCGCCCAAGGCGGCGAGGAGCACCGCCTGGCGCGCGCGCGCCTGGCCACGCACCTCGTCCAGGCGCGGGCCGGCGCAGGGCGCGTCCGGCGCTGCGGATGCTGCACCGGCGCCCGGCGCCGGCCAGGCAGCGAGCGGGCGTTGCAACCATTCCCCGAGCTCGCCTAGATCTGCGCACGCGAGGACGCGCACTCCCGGCGCCAGCGCCGCTTCGGCCGCCGCGGCTGGCGCCGTGACGACCGCCCAGTCCTCCTGACTGGCGGCCTCGAGCGCCGCGAGCAGGAGCCCGCGCGCTGGCGCGCCGAGGCGTCCGCGCAGATCCAGTTCCGCCAAGCACAGCAGCGGCGCGGGTGGAACGGGCCATTGCCCGTCCGCGACGAGCAAGGCGGCGGCGAGCGCCAGATCCAGCGGCAGCCCCTGCTTCGGCACTTGCGCCGGCACCAGATTGAAGAGCACCTTGCCTGCAGGATGACGGTAGCCGTGCGCCGCCAGCGCGGCGGGCAGGCGTTCCCGCGCTTCGCGCGCGACGGCATCCGCCATTCCGGAGAGAATGGTGCGCGAGAGGCCGCGGCCCGTCTGCGCCTCGACGCGCACGAGTTGCGCCTGGCCGCCGAAGAGCGTGGCTCCGTGGATGGCGGCGCTCACGGAGGAGAACGACGCGGCGGCGCTTCCAGGGTGACCTCGGCCTCTGCCGACCCAAGGGCGCCGGGCAGCGTGGTGAACAGCGGAATGCCGCGGCGCGCGCACAGCGGCTCGGCAGGCAGCGGCAGGTCCTCGACGCCGCAGGACGCCCAAGCCGCGCGCGGCCGAAGGTGATCCAGCAGCTCCCCGAGGCCGTCGGTCGTGCGTCCGTGGTGCGGCAACACGAGCACGTCCACCGGCCCAGGCTCGAGCCGGGAACGCAGCTCACGCAGGGCGAATCCGAATTGATCGCCGAGCACGACCGCCCGCCACGGTGGACCGGTCGCGCGCGGCCGGCGCACCTCCAGCACCGGTCCCGCAGCGTTGCTCACGCCTGCCACGGCGGCGCGGCAGCCCAGGACGCGCACGCAGTAGGGATGGAGGTCGGACAGCGTGAGTTCGGCGCCTGGCGCCACGTGCACGCGCCGAGTCGCACCGCGCGCTTCCCATAGCAGCAGGCCCGCCGCGTGATCGGCGTCGCCATGACTGAGGACCGTCCAGTCGGGAGCGGGCCAGCGACGCCGGAGCAACTCCGGCAGAAGCACGCGATCCACGGTGCTGCGCGCATCGCGCTCGCGGCTCCCCAGGTCGAAGAGCAGGCTGCCGTGCTGGCCGGCGACGAGAACTCCGAGTCCGTGGCCCAGGGGCAGCGCGGCAACTCCGGGCGCGTGCGGGGCGCGCAGCCAGAGCGCGCTTCCGCCCGCGAGCGCCACCAAGGCGGCGATCCCAGGACGCCGCCGCATCTGGGTGAGTGCGACCAGGCCGGCAGCGCTGGCGACGAGCGCCGCTCCGGGCACGAGTTGCGTGCAGTTCCAGGGGGTTGCAGGCAAGCGCTCGCAGGCGGCGAGCAGAGCGCGCTCCAGGTCGGACAGGAGTGCCAACGCATGGCCCGCGGCGCCGCCGCAGCCGGGCACCAAGGCCAGAGCCGAGAGCAAGATGCGCGGAGGCAGAAGGAGTCCGCAGCATGGTGTGAGCAGAATGCTCCATGGCGCGCAACTTCCTTGGGCGCGGATGAGCCACGGCATGCTGCCGAAAAACGCCGCGCAGGAGGCGCTCAGGGCGCGGAGGACAGGGACGGAAGGTGCTGCCGGCAACCCGATCAGCAGGGCCCCGGTGGCGGCGTAGGAAAGCACGAATCCCAGACCCTGTCGCGCCGGCGCGCCCCAGGCGGCTTCCAGCCAAAGCGCCAGCGACCACAGGCGCCACGGATCCATGCAGCGCCCCGCCCGCTCCGCCCCGGCGCGCAGCAGGAGCGCCGCCCAGGCGCGCGTGACCGCCGGCCCGAATCCGGCGAGCGCCGCGAGGAGGGTGAGACTTGGCAGGCGCAGGAAGCGGGCGCGATCGCGCAGAACGCCGCGAAGCATGCGGTCCCAAAGCCACAAGTGCAGGCCGGAAACCGCGAGAACGTGAAGGAGTCCGAGGGAGCGGTAGGCCTCGGCTTGGCGTGGGTCCAATTCGGCCCACTCGCCGAGCAGGAGGGCGACCGCGAGGCCGGCCTCGGGCGCGGGCAGGACGGCGTGCACTCTCTGGTGCAGGCGCTGGCGCAGGAGCGCGAGCGGGTAAGTGCGTCCGCCGGCGACGGGCCGGAGCCAGGCGCGCACCAACCGTGGCCGGCCGGCTTGCGTGAGCAGCCAGGCCTCCACGGCCACGCGTTGGCCGGGCCGAGGCGAGGCGCCCGCCGGCCAACTCCCCGTGACGTTCAGGGACGGCGGCGGGCGCCCTCGTTGCCCGCTGCCCGCCCAGTCCAGGCCCGTCAGTCGGCCCCAGCCGCCGCCGTCTGGCGAAGGGTGCCACGCAAGCAGCGTGGCGGTGCAGCGAATGCTGCGGCCGGGAAGCGCCTCGGCAGGGAGAGCGGCCGGCGCACGGACGGCGGCGATGGCGAACGCGGCGAGCATGAGTGCCGGCGCGCGCGCCCGCGGCGGACCGACGGCGGCCCCCAGGAGTGCGAGGACGGCGCCAAGGCCGGCCACGCCCCGGAGCGTCGCCGCGGGCGCGAGTGCGCTTCCCGCGAGGCCGGCGCCGACGAGAAATGCCCAGGCCGCCAGCAGCCAGAGACGCGGAGCAGGCATCGCTCCCTCCACGACGGGCTCTCCGCGGCGTGACCTAGAATCTCCCCATGGCGGCGCCGCGCGTCCTTTACCCGGGAACTTTCGATCCCGTGACACTCGGGCATCTGGACCTGATCCGGCGCGGCGCCGAACTCTTCGGCGCCGTTCTGGTGGCGGTCGCGGAGAACGCCGCCAAGCAGCCGCTCTTCACCGTCGAGGAACGCGCGGCCTTCTTGCGCGAAGAAGTGCGCGGCATGCCCGTGGAGGTGGAGGCCTTCCGCGGCCTCGTGGTGGAGCACGCGCGCCGACGCGGGATCAGCGTGCTGTTGCGCGGGGTGCGCACCGTTTCCGATTTCGAATACGAGTACCAGATGGCTATGACGAATCGCGAGTTGGCGCAGGACGTGGACACCGTCTTCATCATGCCGAGCGAGAAGTACGCGTATCTGTCCAGCCGGCTGATCAAGGAGGTTTACGCCGGCGGCGGCGAGTTGCGCCGCTTCCTGCCCGACCGCGTCCATCGCGCCCTCGTGCAGCGCCTGCGACCCGCCTCCTCCTGACCCATGAACAGCGTCCATTCTCCCCAAGCTCCGGCGGCCATCGGGCCGTACGCCCAAGCCGTCGCCGTCGGCGGCTTCCTCTTCACCAGCGGTCAGGTGGCGCTCGATCCCGCCAGCGGCGCGCTCGTTCCCGGAGATGCCGCCGCGCAGACCCGCCGCGTGCTGGAGAACCTGCGCGCGGTGCTCGCCGCGGGCGGCTGTCGACCGGCGGACGTCGTGAAGACTACGGTGTTCCTGCTGGACATGAATGATTTCGCGGGGATGAACGAGGTCTACGGCGCTTTCTTCGCGCCGCACAAGCCGGCGCGCTCCACCGTGCAGGTGGCCCGGCTGCCGAAGGACGCGCGCGTCGAGATCGAGTGCGTGGCGCGGGTTCCCGGAGCCTGATCCGCGGGCAGAGGAGCCGCCGCCTTCACTGGGGCGGGGAAGGGGGAGGAGTCGTCGGCCGTGGCGGCCCCATGGGAACGGCCGGCACGTGCAGGGCTTCGAGTTGCTGCGGCGGCAGGCGCAGGGTGAATCCCGGAATCAGCGAATTCGCCATGGTGTAGACGATCAGCGCGCCGAACACCGGCTGGCCGACGTGAAACTGGTCGCGCAGGATCTCGGCGATGACCAGGGTGAAGACCAAGGTCGGAATCATGGAAGTGCCGATGCGCGCGCCCGTGCCCAAGGGCTCGCCGAGCGCGAGTCGGCGGTGCAGGGCGACCAGGCCGATGCGCACCGGCGTCATCACCGCGAGGAACACCAGGCCGAGGAAGACGGCCTCGAGCGTGAAATCCTCCCGCCGCAGACTGAGGCCGGCGTGAAAGAAGTAGAAGGGCACGAACAGCGAGGCGAAAAACTCCACCGCGCGCACCATGTTCTCCGAGGCGATGGCGGGCATGCGTTGGCGGAAACGCTGGGCCGTCAGCCCGACCACGAAGGCTCCCACCAGGTAGTACACGCCGAGCTCGCGCGTGGCCACCGCGCACAGCACCGCCGCCATCAGCAGAAAGGCGAATTCGGACTTGGGCGCGTAGGGCAGCACCGCCGCGGCGAAGAAGCGAAACGCCATCGGCAGCAGCACGATCATGGCGCCCAGGGTGAAGGTGGACTCGGCCACCTGCCGCGCGTCCATCGGCTGAACGGCGACGAACAACACGCCGAGGGCGACGAATTCGGTGGCGATGGCCTTCGACTTGATCCAGGAGCGCTCCGGTTCGGTCAGGCCGAGCGCGGCCAGCGAGTCCAGGATGAACCCGGTGGAGGGCGTCGTGAGGGCCAACGCGACGAGAATGGCAGGCTGCACTGCCAGATCGAGGTAGGCCTGGACCGCGAAGGCGGTGCCGGTGATCAGGAGCGCGCGCACGGCCAAATGCTGCGCCAGGACAGCAGCCTTGCGGCGCAGCTCGCGGAAATCCACCTCGAGGCCGGCGAACAGGAACAGGGAAACGATGCCGAAGGTCGAGAGCAACTGGACGGTCTGGTCGTCCTCGAAGATGCCGTAGAAACCTCCCGCCAGCGCGCCCAGCGCCGCGCTGGTGACGGCGGAGGGCAGGCGGAAGCGCTGCAGCATCTTCGGCAGCACGAACAGGGCGAACAGCAGGAGCACGTAGTGCCACTGCGTCGAGACGATCTCAGGCTGCGGCATGGGCAGGGACGCGTCGCTCACGGCGGCTGACAAAGACGATGCAGACCAGCAAGATGCCCCCCAAGATGCCAGAGGCGCCGATCGTGCCAAAGTCCAAGCCGCCTTGCGCGCCGGGTTTGGTCAGCAGGTCGCCGAAGGTGGCGCCGAAGGGCCGGGTCAGGACGAACGCCAGCCAGAACAGCAGGATGGGATTGGCGCGGGTGAGCGCGCGCGCCAGCGCGATCAGCGCGATCGCGCCGCCGATCAGCAGGGCGCCTCCCAGGAAGCCGAGACCGGAGTCGTCGGCCAGGAAATCGCCGAGGGCCGTGCCGAGGGTGTTGGAGCAGAGGATCGCGGCCCAATAGAAGAGTTCCGCACGGCGCGTCCGGACGTTGCTGACCGAGAGGCTCCGCTCGCACCAGCGCCAGACGGCGAGCACCACGCCGAGGATGCCAGCCAGGATGAGCGCGCCGCGCGCGAAGCCCAGCCCGAGCGTGCGATCCATGTAGTCCGACATCGTGGTGCCGGCCGTGCTGGTGGTCAGGATGACGGTCCAGAAGAGCGCCGGATGGAAGCGCGCACTCGCGAGTTGCGCGAGGAGCGAGGCGAGGAACAGCCCGAGCAGGAGCACGGTGCTCAGGCCGTAGCCGACGTTCAGCGTCATGGAGAGGAGGTCGCCGGCCGTCTCCCCGAGCGTGGTCGCGCAGATCTTCATGATCCAGAAGAAAAACGTGACGCGCGCGACCTTGTTCACGGATGGACGGGGTGCGGAGACGGCGGCAAGTGGATGCCATGAATATCTTGCGGTCTCCGCGGTTTCAAACGCGTTTGGCGCCGCCCGCCAGCAGGACGAGCGCGATTCCTCCGAGAATCGCCGCCGCGGAGCCGAGGAAACGCACGCTCACGCCCTCATCCAGGAAGACGACGCCGCCGAGCGCGGTCAGGGCCGGCACGCTGAGTTGCACCGCGGCGGCCTGGGTCGCCTTGAGCGCCGGCAGGGCGGCGTACCACAAGGCGTAGCCGAGCCCCGATGCCGCGGCGCCAGAGAGCACGGCGAAGGGCCAGCCGTCGAGTTCCGGGGCGCCCTCGCGCAGGCGCCAGAGCAGCCAGAGCGCCGCCATGGGCGCGGCGCGCAGAAAGTTGTCCGCCGTCACGCGCACGGGCGCACGTGCGCCCTGGCCGCGCAGCGAGTAGACGCCCCAAGCCACGCCCGCCCCGAGCATGAGCGCGGCGCTCGCGGGCGGCGGCGCCGACCACCCCGGAAGGAGCAGCAAGGCGAATCCCGCGAGCGCGAGGGCGAGACCCATGCCCTGACGCGGGGTGAGCCGCTCGCCGGAGCGGAATCCCTGCAGAAGCATCGTCGCCTGGACGGCGCTGAAGAGCAGAAGGGCGCCCGTGGCCGCCGGCAAGCTGCGATAGGCGAGGGAGAAGCAGGCGGCATACGCGAACAGCGCGCCGGCTGAAACCCAACTTCCGCTTGCGCCGGGGCCGCCGCTGCGGCCGCGCGCCAGCGCCGCCAGCGTCACGGCACCCGCAGCCAGGCGGATGCAGGTGAAACTGGCGGCATCCATTCCGGCGCCGCCCAAAGCCAGTCGACAGAGCAAGGAATTGCCGGCGAAGGCCAGCATCGCCAGGGAACTGAGCAGGAGGAGACGCGCGCGTCCCATGCGGCGGCGTCAGCGCGGACGCGATTCGGTGTCGGGCGGCAGCAGTTCGACGGCATCGCCCACGGCGATCCGGCCGCCCGTGATGACGAAGGCGTTGAGCGCCAATTGGTTCTCGAAGCGCTCGTAGATGCTGCGCGTCACTTCCCGGTCTTGGGCCAGAGTGTCGGGATCGAAGGAGGTCATGATGCAGCGCGCGCGCCGATCCTGGATGCCGATGCGCACCGCACCGATGCGCAGTTCGGCGCCCGGCCAATCGCGCTCGCTCATGCCGGGCACGCCGCCGATGATCAGGTTGGGGCGCAGCCGTCGCCCGTCATGACCGAAGGCGGCGATCGCGCCGTCCGTCGCCACCAGCAGCGGCAACACGTCGAAGCGATCGTCGCCCGCGAAGAGGCGCAAGCGCGCCCCCGGGCCGCCGATCTCCTCCACGTCCCGCGCCACCGACGGATCCTCCCAGGGGCGTCCGTCCACGAGCACTTCGCCCACGGGATCGAGCGTGGCTCGGTGGCCGAGCAGCCGCGGATGCGTCCGGGCGGTCAGGATCCTGCCGCTGGCACTGGCGACGCCGAGGAGACGATCGCCCGCGATGCCGAGCGCATCCAGAGCGGCTTGCGTCAGCCGCTCGCCGGCCATGGATTTCACCGGGTAGCGCCAGATGGCCGCGAGTTCCATGCAGGCAAACGGCGCCTCAGGCCGAGAGGCGATCCCCGTAGGCCACCACTTCGCCGCATTCGAGGGCGCGGCGCAGGAGGCGGAGGTAGAGGGCCCAGCAGTGCGCTGACACCCGGTAGTGCTCGTTCGCCGCGGGCCATCCGGCGTGGCGGAAGCGCAGCCAGGTGTGATCGCCGCGATCTTCCAGGCCGAAGCCCACGCGGGTGCCGAGCCAGTCGGCGTCTGCCTGCGTGAGCGTGAGTTCGAACTCGGCGTCTGGAGCGCAGCGCGTCACCGCGGCGCTCCACGCGTACTCCGGACCGAACTGCAGCTCGTAGGGGGCGCCGAGCTCCGGCCGGCCGGAGGCTTGCTGGGTCCACCAGGAGTTCAAGCCGGCCGGCGTGCTGACGGCGGCGAACACACGGCCGCGCGGGGCACGCAGCGGAAGATCTTGCAGGATGTCGGGCATGGCGGCAGGCGCCGGGCCGATCCTACGATCCCGCCGGCACAGGCGATGCCCCGGAGCGGCAGCCGCGCCTCAAACGCGCACGGACACCCGCAGGAAGGTGGCGGGGATGGCGGTGCCGCCGCCGCTGGCGACGTTCTGGGAGCGCGCCAGCTCGAGCAACTGACGATGCAACTCCTCCTCCTTGCCGCCTTGCCGCGCCGCCTCGTAGGCGTTCATGGTCGGGCCGTAGAAACGCCGGAATGATTCGATGAAGTGCTCCGGGCCGCGATCCGGGGCGCGGAAATGGAAGACGTCCCGCTTGAGGGAGATGCTCGCGCGCGGAATGCCGGCGCGTTCGAAGCGCTCGACGATGTGCGCTTCGACGCCCCAGGTCATCGGGCTGACGAAGCCTTCCGGCGGGGGCGGCGTGAAGGCGGCGCTGATCTTGAGCAACTGCGACACGAAGGAGGTCGGGTCGTTGGGAATCCAGTTGCCCATCTCGATGCGGCCGCCGGGCCGGGTGACGCGCACCATCTCCTGGGCGACCTCGAACGGTCGTGGCGCGAACATCGCGCCGAACACCGAGAGCGTGAGGTCGAAGGCGTCGTCGGCGATGCCCTGCAAGGAGCAGGCATCGCCCTCCTGGAAACGGATGCGGTCGAGGCCGGCCGCCGCCGCTCGACGATTGCCGGCCTCCACCAGGTTGCGCGCGATGTCGACGCCGAGAACCTCGGCGCCCAGGCGCGCGAGCGGCAGGGCGGTGGTGCCGTCGCCGCAGCCCAGGTCGAGGACGCGCTGCGCCGGCCGGACGTCGAGCGAACGGACGAGGGTCTCCCCGGACTCGCGCATGAAGGCGGCGATCGCGGTGAAGTCGCCCTTCTCCCACAGTGCCTGGTTGGGGTTCATGCTGGGATGCGCTTCATCTTACTCAGGCTTGACGGGCCGCCACGGCGCGCGCCAACGCCTCGAGGGCGAGCAGCGTCGCCACCAGGAAGGCCGCCGGCACGCCGATGAGCCACCAGCAGTCCACGAGTGGATTCAGCGCCGCCATCCCGTCCGCGGCCAGCACCCCCCATGAGACCGCCGGCGGCTCGACGCCGAGGCCGAGAAAGGAGAGGAACGCCTCCATCAGAACCACCCGCGGCAGGGTCAGCATCAACAGCGTGCCGATCGCCGGCGCCAGGTTGGGCAGGACGTGGCGCATGAGCACGCGCGGCCGCGAGGCTCCGCCGGCGTGCGCGGCGAGGATGAAGGCTTGCCCGCGCAGGCGCAGGGTCTCGGCGCGCGCCACGCGCGCCGCCGGCAGCCAGAACAGCAATCCGACGGCCGCGAGGAAGAGCTGCAATCGCCCGAGACCGACGTCGGCCAATTCGGCGCGGTACTCCTGCAAGAGCGCGAGCAGGAACAAGATCACCACCACCATGGGCACGCTCTCGAGCGCGTCCGCGGCGCGCATCATGGCGCGATCGACGCGTCCGCCGAGGAGGCCGGCGACGGCGCCGTAGGGCACGCCCACCAGCAGCGCCATGGCGCTGCCGAGCAGGCCGATCAGCAGCGAGACGCGCGCGCCGGCGAGGACGCGGGCGAGCAGGTCGCGGCCGAGCGGGTCGGTGCCGAGCACCGGCGCGGCGGTCCAGGCCGGGGCGTGGAGGCGAGCGCCCGCGTCCATGAACTCCGCGTCCTTCAATGGCAGCCACGGCGCGAGCAGCGCGAGCGCGCCGAGCAACAGCAGCCAGGCCAGCGCCAGTCGTTTCATGCGAGCGCCTCGACACGCGGATCCAGGGCCGCCAGCCACAGGTCGGACAAGAGGCTGCCGAGGCCCAGGAGCGCGGTGAACACCACCGTCGCGCCCAAGGCGAGCGTGAAGTCGCGGTTCAAGGCGGCCTGCACGAAGTGCGTGCCGAGGCCGGGAAGTGCGAACACCTGCTCGATCACGAGGGAGCCGGTGAGCGCCGCCGCTGCGGCGGGTCCGAGAAATGCGGCCACGGGCACGAGAGCGGGCTTGAGGACGTGGCGGCGCAGGACCTGCCGCGGGCTCAGGCCGCGCGCCTGCGCGGCGCGCGCTGCCGTGGAGGCAAGGGCGGTGCGCGCTGCGGCATGCGCCAGGCGCGCCACCTGCGCGGCTAAGGGCAGACCCAGGCACAGCCAGGGAAGAATCAGGTGGCGCAGGCCGCCGAGGCCGGCGGGGGGGAGCCAACCGAGCCGGAAGGAGAACAGCAGGACGCAGGCGCCGGCGAGGACGAATCCGGGCGTGGCCATCAGGAGCGTGACGCCGCCGAGCACCAGGGCGTCGACGGCGCCGCCGCGTTGCGCCGCCGACAGGCCGGCGAGGACGCCGGCGACGAGCGCGAAGACGAGTGCGCCGACGCCCACCAGCAGGGAGATCGGCAGCGACTGCGCCAGGATGGTCCGCACGGAGGTGTCGCGGTAGCGCAGCGAGGGTCCGAAGTCGCCGTGCGCGAGGCCCGTGAGCGCGGCGCCATACTGCCGCAGCAGCGGTTGGTCGAGTCCGAAGCGGGCATCCAGGGCCGCGCGCACTTCCGGCGCAAGTTCGCGCTCCTCGTCGAAGGGGCCGCCGCGCGTCTGCCGCACCAGCAGGAAGGCGAGCGCGTGCACCACGAGAATCGTGAGCAGCAGCGCGACCAGGCGGCGGAACAAGCGCATCAGCGCAGCCGGCGTAGCGCGCTCCAGTCCACGAAGCCGCGCGGGTTGGGGGTGAAGCCGCGCAGGCTGGGTGCGACCAATTCCTGGTTGACGTCCGTCAGCAGCGGAATCACCGCCGCCGAGGCGAGCAGGCGCGCCTCCGCCTCGGCCAGCAGGGCCAGCGGCGCGCCGCCGGCCGCCGCGGACGCCGCCGCCAGCAACTCCGCGTAGCGGGGGTCGTCGAAGCCGGTGCGGTTGCCCGGATCGCCCGCGCGAAAGGAGGAAAGAAAAGTCTCCGGATCGAGGTAATCGCCCACCCAGGAGCCGCGCGCGAGGGCGTACTCGCCGGCGCGCTCCGCGGCGCGCGCCTCGCGGCTCTCGAGCGCCTGGATGCGGACGCTCAGGCCCAGGCGTCTGCGCCACTGCTCGCGCAAGGCGGCGGCCAAATCGCGGTTCTGCTCGTTCGAGGAGACCAGGAGTTCGAGGCCGCCCAGGACGTCGTCCACCTCCAAGCCGTTCCGGCCGAGCTCCTCGCGCGCGCGCGCCAAATGCGCGCGCGCGGCGCCCAGGTCTTCGCCCGCGGGCGAAGGCAGGGACCGGTACGCGTCCAGCAGCGGCGGCACCAGGCTCGAGGCCGCGGCGCGGCCGCCGCCGATCGCCTCCGCCAATGCGCGGCGATCGAGCGCTTGCGCCAAGGCCAAGCGCAGTTCGCGGTTCTGCAGCGCCGGATGGCGCAGGTTCAGGCGCAGGAAGATGCTCGCGAACTGCGGGCTCGGGCGGAAGGCCTCCGCGTGTTCGGCGAGCAGGCGCGGCA
>CAZDMB010000079.1:0-10512 GCA_964506175.1 uncultured Planctomycetales bacterium
ATCCTGCTCGGCGTCGACGCGCGCGAAATCCACGCCGATGCCGTGATGCCGCGCGACCGCCGCCGTGGCGTCGCGGATCACGGCGAGGCCGCGGTTG
Source organism: uncultured Planctomycetales bacterium (assembly GCA_964506175.1). Taxonomy (GTDB): domain Bacteria; phylum Planctomycetota; class UBA1135; order UBA1135; family UBA1135; genus JAQBVK01. Next base: position 98 of record CAZDMB010000079.1, read on the forward strand.
CCGAGCAGGTCCATCTTCAGCAATCCCGCGTCCTCCACCGGGTACATGTCCCACTGCGTGATGACGACGCGCCCGTCCTCGGTTTCCTTGCGGGCGAGCTGCAGCGGCAGATGATCGGTCAGCGGCCCGGGCGCGATGACCATGCCGCCGGCGTGCACGCCAAGATGGCGCGGGAAATCGCGGAGCGCGAACGCCTCCGTCAGGATGGTGCGCCACGGCTCGGCGTCCAGCGGCAGGCGCGCGGTGCGCGGGTGACTGCGGATGCGCTCCAGATCCAGGCTGCCGTCGTAGGCCCAGGGTAAGGCGCGCGTGATCGGGCCGATCTCCGCCGCCGGCACGCCCATCGCCTTGGCGATCTCGCGCACCGCGCCGCGCAGGCCGAAGGTGACGTGCGTGCCGAGCATGGCGGCGCGGTCGCGGCCGTGGCGGCGGTAGACGAAGTCGAGCACGCGGTCGCGCTCGTCCCAGGCGAAGTCCAGATCCACGTCGGGGAAGTCGGCGCGGCCGGCGTTGAGGAAGCGGTCGAACCACAGGCCATGGCGCAGCGGATCCACGTGCGTGAAGCCGAGCAGGTAGGAAACCAGGCTGTTGGCGGCGGAGCCGCGGCCGCAGTTCTGGATGCCCTGCGCTTGCGCCCATGCGGCGATCTCCGCGACGATCAAAAAGTAGTCGGCGAGGTCCTGCGCGCGGATGAGGTTCAGCTCGCGCGCGAGTTGCGCCGCGTAGCCGCGCTCTTCCCATTCCGGGCCGGTCAGGAAGCGGCGCGCGCGCGCGGCCTGGCAGCGGCGCTCGAGCTCGGCGCACGCGCCCGCCCCGAGCCCGGTGCGCGGCATCCGCTTCTGGCCGAGCGGAATCGTGAACGTGCACGACGCCGCGATCGCGGCCGCCACCGTCAGCGCCCGCGGCGCGGCGGCGTAGGCGGCGGCCAGCGCAACCGCGTCGCGCAGCCAGGCGTCCGGCGGCGCGAGACCGAACGCGGCCGCCGGATCGCGCGCTTCGTCCAGGCGCGCGAGGTTCTCGCAGGCGCCGATCGCCGTCAGCAGACGGTGGCGCGCGTGCTGGGCGCGGTCGGCGAAGGCGACGGGCGGGGCGGCCGCGGCCTCGAGGCCGAGTTCGGCGGCGAGCGCCGCGTCCTGCTCCGCCGCGCGGCCCGGGCGCGCCGCGACGTGCACGTCCGCCGCGCCGCCGGCCGCGCGCAGGCCGCGCAGCAACTCGGCGTCGCGCGCGAGCACGACGAAGCCGCCCGGCGCGCGCGCGCGCTCCTCCTGCAGCCAGCCGAGCAGGCGCGCCGAGCGCCCGACGCCGGGTGGCGCCGGCGCGACCTCCTCCAGCTGCAGGCGCGTCGCCAGACGGCAGAGCGCCGCCCAGCCCGCGGCGTCGCGCGCCAGCAGCTGCGCCGCCGCGCCCTCGACCTCCAGCCGCAGCCCCAGGAGCGGCCGCACGCCCGCCGCCTGACAGGCCTTCTGGAAGTAGACCGCGCCCCACAGGCCGTTGCGGTCGGCCAGCCCGAGCGCGCCGATCCCGCGCGCCGCCGCCGCCGCCGCCAGTTCTTCCGCCGCCGCGGCGCCATGGTGAAAGGACCACGGCGTGGCGACGGCGAGGTGGACGGCGGACATGGCGGGCGCATGCTATGATATCCGTCATATTCATGCGCCCCACCCGGCGCGCCCGGCGCCCGGCGCGAGAACCGCGTCGGGAACGAAAGCCCTGGTTCCGCGCGGTCCTAGATTTCCACCCCGAGCACGAAATAGATGTCCCACGCGCGCGAATCGCCGCCGATGCCGACGAGGGGCGCGAAGTCCAGGTGGATGCGCGGCGTCGGACGCCACTGCAGCGACGGACCGATTTCCAGTTCGCGGGCGTAGTCGCCGCGGTCGAACTTGTCGTCCACGAGGGCCGCCTTCACCTCGCCGCCGAGGGAGAACTGCGAGTCCACCAAGGTGTGGCTGAGGCCTCCCGTCCATTCGTACACGTTCTCGCGCGCGCCGCCGGTCTCGTGCTCCAGCACGAAGTTGGCGCCCCAGTACCAACCGCTCGTGATCTCGTCGCCGAGCAGCAGCTTGTACTCCAGGATGTCCGCCTCGAGCGAGCGCGCGTTCCATTCGAAGTAGACCGTGGGGTTGCCCCACAGCTCGCCCCAGTCGGCGAAGGCGTAGCGGATCTCCGATTTCTGCTCGTTGAATTCCAGCGGCCCGGTGTTGCCGGTCTGGTTGGCGACGGCGTACAAGTCCAACTGCAAGCGATGGGGCAGGCCGACTTCGATCTCGTACTGGGTCACCGTCTTGACCGGCCCGCCGTGGCGCGGAACCTTGATGCGCGCCCAGTATTCGAGATCCACCTCGCCGGGAGGCCGCACGTAGATCCGGGTGGTCGGGAAGCGGCGATGCGCCGTCCACCGCGGCTGTTGATTGGGGCCGATGCGTTCCGCCTCGTGCAGGCGGGGCGGCGCTTGTCCGCTGACCACGATGGCCGGCGCCTCAGAGACGAGGTCGCTGGTGGACACCGGTTCCTGCTCCGGCGGACGCTGTTTGTCCGCCGGGTTCTGGACTTGGGCGAAGGCCGGGGCCGTCAGAGCGGCCAACAGGGGGAGGACGGGTAAGGCGCGCATGAACCCAGTCCAACGCAGATCCTGGAGGCCGGTTCAGGGATCATCGTGGGCACTCATGGCGCCGCCCGGGGGGACCGTGCCTCCGCCCCCGCCCACAAGCGATCCCCTGCCCGCAGGGTGCGTTCCCCGTAGCGCGCGCGCAGTCGGTCCAGCACCTCCAGCCGGCGGCGTTGCGCGGCGCGCTCCTGCGCGAACAGGCTGGCCTGCCAGAAGCCGCGCGTCAGGCCGCCGAAGCGCACGCCGACCAGGCGCACCAGGGTGCGGCGCGTGACCATGCGCGCCAACAATTCCTGCGCCAGCGGCGTCCATTCCTGGTCGTGGTCGCTGGGCTGCGGCAGGCTGGCGTCGCGCGAAACGGTGACGAAGTCGGCGTAGCGCACGCGCACGCTGATGGTGCGCGCCAGCAGCCCGTCGGCGCGCATGGCGGCGGTGGCCTCTTCCAGCAGCTCCTGCAGGCGCCCGCGCAGCACCCGCAAATCGTCGGTGTCCTGCGCAAAGGTGCGCTCGTGGCCGATGGACTTCGCCTGCGGCCGCTCCCAGGCGGGGCAGACCGGCGTGTCGTCCTCGCCGCGCGCGCGCGTCTGCATGGCGGGGCCGTAGGCGCCGAAGACGCGCTCCAGAAACCAGCTCTCGGTGCCGGCCAGCGTGCCGAGGAAGTCGATGTGAAAGTCGCGCAGGCGCGCCGTCGTCACCGGGCCGACGCCGGGCAGCGCCTGCACCGGCAGCGGCGCGAAGAAGCGCGGCGCCTGTCCGCGCTGCACGTCGAAGAGGCCGCGCGGCTTGGCGAAGGTGGAGGCCACCTTGCTGACGAGGCGGTTGTGGGCGACGCCGACCGTCACGTCCAGGCGCAGGCGCGCGCGGATCTCGCGGCGCATGCGCTCGGCGGCGTCCACCGCGCGGCCGTGGATGAGCGCGGTGCCGGTGAGATCCAGATAGGCCTCGTCCACCGAGACTTTCTCGACCACCGGCGCATAGCCGGCGATCAGATTGAAGACCGCGCGCGAGGCGCGCGCGTACACCTCGTGGCGGCCGCTCACGCGCACCAGCCCGGGGCAGAGGCGCAGCGCCTGCGCCATCGGCATGGCCGAGTGCACGCCGAAGGCGCGCGCTTCGTAGGAGGCGGCCGCCACCACCCCGCGCGTCTCCGGCGGCCCGCCGACCACGACCGGGCGCCCGTTCAGCCGCGGATCGAGCACGCGCTCGACCGCGACGAAGAAGGCGTCGAGATCCACGTGCAGGACGGCGCGGGGGCGGTCCGGGGGCGCGGCGGGCACGCCGCCATCATAGGATGCATATCATATGCGGCAAGCGCCGCCGCCCCCGCCCTATTTCGCCTTGATCTTCGTGAACGCGGCGCGCTCCAGCTCGGTCGGCGTGGTGCCTGTCTGCTGCTGGAAGAGCTCCTCGAAGGCCGCGGTCGCGCCGGGCAGCGCCGCCATCAGCCGGCTCAGGGCGGCGCCCTGGTCCAGCGCCTGCAGTTCTCCGGCGACCAGCGTGAAGATCGCGCGCTGGGTCAGCGCGAGGTCGTAGCCGACCTTCTTCCCGGCGAGGAAGCTGACGTCCTGCCCCACGTACGGGCCGAAATGCAGGTAGCCGGACTTCTCGAAATTGTCCGTGTCGCGAAAATTGAAGAACACCGGCTCCGCGCCGGAGCGCGCGGCCTTGCGCTGCGGATCCTTGGCGTCGCGCTCGTCGAGCAGTTTCATCGCGGCCTTCTTCCGCTCCTCGAGGAAGTTGCGCAACTCGCGCGCGGTGATGGTGCCGCGCAAGGAGGAGACGTTCTGCGGGAACTGCCCGCCGTTGGCCTGGCCTCCGGGAACGAAAGCCTGGCGCGGCGGCGTGACGTCGCCCACCGAGTCGGCGCCCAGGCGCGCCCCCATGACGCCGTACTGCGCCAGGACTCCCTGGAAGGCCAGACCCAGCGCGAACCAATTCGGCACGTCCTTGCCCTGCAAGCCCAGGAGCGCGACCAGCACGTCGTAGCTGATGAGGTGCTGCGCCAGGGTCGGATCCACGTCCTGCGAGGGCTCGGTCCAGCGCTCGACGGCGCCGTCGCCGGTGGCGCCCTCCTGCATGCACAGGAGCTGCACGCGGCCGAAGGTCACGGGCGAGCCGAAATAGGAGTGCATCCAGCCGGTGATCGCCGGCGTGTGGAACACGTTCACCATCGTCGGCTCGACCAGGCCGGCCAGGCACAGGTACTCGATCATCTCCCGGCGCGTGGGCAGCACCAGCACGGGCACCGGCGGCGGCGCCTTGCCGTCCACGCTCGGATGCAGTTGCGGAACGGCGAGCACCGCGGCGAGCGCGTCGAGCACGGCCTGTTCGCGCTTGTCCACGTCCTTGCCGAGGAGTTGGGCGAGGGTCAGCGGCTGCGCCAGGGAGGCGAGGTCGAAGTCCTTCGCGATCTCGATCATCTTGGAAAGCGCCGCGAGATCCTTCTCCTCGAGGCCGGCTGCGCCGCCCCAGCGCGCCATCTGGGACAAGGAGCGCATCACGGCCGGCACCGCCATCCGCAGAGTGTCGGCCGCTTCGGGATAACTCTTGCCGCGCGCCTCTTTGCCGAGGAAGCCTTCCTTGGGCACGTACAGCCGGACCTGGCCGAAATCGACCACCGCGCAGGCGCGCTCCATGACTTCGTGGAAGGAACCCGGCCCCAGGCTCGCCGGATCCATGCCATGGCGCTGGAGCAGATCCTGCGCGGCCTGGACGTAGTCGAGCGGATCGCCGGCGGCGGGCCGCGGCGGCCCTGCGCCCGGGACGACTGCCAGCGTCAAGGCGCCAGCCGCGCAGTGGAGGAAGCGAGATAGGGTCGGCACGCGCTCTTTACGCACGGCAGTCCCGCAGAAACACGAAGTTTTTTACGCGCTCCCGCGGCGCGGCATCTTTTCAGGGAAACCCGTCGCGCGCGCAGCCGCGCCCGTCGGCTATTCCGCCCCCAACTGTCGCAGCCGGCCCACCACCACTCCGCGCACCGAGGGCGCCGGGTGCTTGGCCGGAGGCGGAAAGCCGGCCACGGGATGAAGGGTCAAGTCTTCGTGCACCCGCGCCAGGGCCTGCGTGCGCTCCGCGCCGGTCCACCACACCACCAGATCGCCCGGCTCGGCATCCACGCCCTCCGCCACGGCGAAGACGTCGCCGTCCGCGAACTTCTCGCCGTCGGCGGCCGGCTGGCCGCGCAAGGCCAGGAAGAAGGTCTCGCGGCCGCGCGCGAACTGCGCCGCCTTGCCGTCCATCTGGATTCGCTCGAGCATCACAAGACTCATGCCATGGCTCCTTGCCGCTATTCCCACCAGCGCAGCACACCGACCACCCGCCCGGCCAAGGCGAAGCCTTCGGCCGGATCCACCGCGCGCGGTCGCAGGCGGCGGTTGGCGGGTTCGAGCACGGCGCGGCGACCGCGCCAACGCAGGCGCTTGACCGTCGCCTCCGTCGCCTCGCCTTCGCCGAGCAGCGCCACCACGATCTCGCCGGTGCGCGCGCTGCGCGTCTGCTGCACCAGCACCAGATCGCCGGGCAAGATGCCCGCCTCGATCATCGAGTCGCCCTGCACGCGCAGCGCGAAGTCCGCACGGCAGCCCGGAGGCAGCGGCACCGCGCCCTCCACCTCTTCCAAGGCCGGCTGCGGTCCGCCGGCCGCGACGCGCCCGACCAGCGGCACGCAGCGCGCGGGCGGCGCGGCGGCGGGCTCGCGCATGGCGCGCGCGGCGAGCGGCTGGAGCTCCAGCACGCCCTTGCGCGCGAGGGCACGCAGGTGGAAGTGGGCCGTCTGCGGACTGACGCCCAAGGCCCGGCCAAGTTCCGCGCGCGTCGGCGGCACGCCGTGCCGGGCTTGGTGCGCGCGCAAGGCGGCCAGCGCCGCGCGCTGACGCGCGGGGAGGACGGCGGGAGGCAGGGGCGCGGGCATGCGACCACTCTACGACGGATATCAGAGGGTTGCCAGAGGCCGCGGAGCGCCCGGCTTCAGTCCCGGCGCGGTTCTTGCCGAGGAAGGCCGGGGATCCCGCCATGCTGCGCCGCTGCCTGCTTGCCCTGCTGACCGCCCTGGCCGCTCTGGTCCGGCCGGCCGCAGCGCAGGAGGCCGAACCCCTGGCAGCGACGGCGGCACGCGGTGGCCCTGCCTGGGGCCTGGAAGTCCAGCCCCCGCTGCTGACGGAGTACGTGTTTCGAGGCCTCGAGTTGAACGAGCAGGCGGTGATGCAGCCTGCGGCCTTCGCCTACCGCGCCTGGGACGACGGCTCCTGGCTCGGCGTGGGCGCCTTCGCCAACGTCGGCCTGCTGGATTTCTCCGGCCGCACGGGCGGCGTCACGCACATGGACTACGCTGCCGAGGGCGCGACGCCCGCGCTCGGCGGCCACGCATCCGCCGGCTGCGCCGCCACGACCTTCCCTGAGAGCCTGCAGGATCCGAGCATCGAGGGCTTCGTCGCCTGGGAATGCGCGGCCGGCAGTTTCACGCCGCGCGTGGAACTGTGGTACGGGCTGGCCGCGGCGGAGGGCTTCTCCGCGCGCGCGCGCCTCGCCCACGGCCGCAGCCTGGGCTCCAACTTTCGCTTCGATGCCGAGGCCAGCCTGCGCGCGATGGATCGCGAGGTGGCGGCCGTCAAACTCGGCGCCGCCGCCAGCGGCCTGACGGACTTCACCGCCAGCGCGCGGCTCGTCTGGGTGCGCTCCGCTTCCTCCGAACTCGCCCTGACCCTGCTCGGCTCGACCTTGCTCGACGGCGCCTCGCGCGCCTCCGCCGTGGATCCGAATCCGGTGTGGGTGGCGCTGACCTGGGGCCTCGCCTTCTAGGAAGCGGCGAGGGCGAACTCCGCGGCGCGCTCGGGAGCGCCGACCAAGCGCGCGCGCATGCGCTCTCCCAGCGAGCGGCCGTCGGCGAGCAGCGCGCGCACCGGCTCGAGGAAAGGCTGCTCCTCGGGGAGCGGCTGAGCGGCCGCCAGGAGTTCGCGCGCACGGTCGAGCAAACGGCCGCCGGCGGGGTCGGCGGCGGCGAGCGCGTCCTGGTGCGCGGCGTGCCACGCCTCTTGGCGCTGCGCCGGCGTCCAGCGCGCGCCCAGCGCCTCGGCCGCCGCCAGCGCCGCCGGACGCTCGAAGACGGCGCGCGCCAAGGCGGCATAGCCGAGGGCGAGTTCCGGCGGACCGGCGTCGGCGTGGCGCAACTCCAACTGCGGTCGGAAGCGCGCCTCGGGGAAGAGGGTGGAGAGGTGCAAGTCCCAATCGCCGGGGCATTCCTCGCAAGAGCAGCCCCACTCCTCCCACGGCGTGCCGTGCACGTCGTGCAGGCCGTCGGGCCGCGACACGAACAGCATGGGCGCCGCCGCCGCCCAGGCCACGTAGTCGCGGAAGGTGGAGCCGTCCTTGGCCAGTTCTTCGGGAATGCCGCAGCGTTGCGGATCCACGCTGGTCCAGACCTTGCCGCGCCACGAGGCCGCGCCGGTGGGCAGCCCGGCGGCGACCGTCGAGTTGGCGAAGATCGCGTTGAGGACCGGCGCGAGACGCAGCGCCACGCGCAGCTTGCGCATCGCGTCTTCTTCGTCGGCGTGATCCAGGTTCACCTGGACGCCGCAAGTTCCCTTCATCATCCACGGGCCATAGCGGCCGCGCGCGCGCAGCCAGGGCTCCATCACCGCATAGCGCGCCTTCGGCAGCCGCGGAATCTCCTCCGGCGCGGCGGTGGGGTGCGCGCCGAGCGCCACGAAGCGCACGCCGAACTCTTCCGCCAGGGCGGCCTGCTCGCTGCGCCAAGTGGCGAAGCGGCGCGCGAGTTCCGGCAGATCCGCGCACACCGGCGATGACCACTCCATCTGCGCACCCGGCTCGAGGGTGATGGTGCCTCCGCCGGGCAGGCGCAGGCCGAGCAGGTGCTCGCCTTCGCGGATCGGCTCGGCGCCGAGCCGCGCGCCGCTGCGCGCCAGCATCGCGCCGACGCCGCGCTCGCCCAGATAGGGAACGAAGGCGCCGTCGGCGGCGCGCAGCACGAAGTTCTCCACCTCCAGGCCGACGCGCGCGGCCGCCGGCTGCCGATGGCCGCGGCGCAGCGCCTGCGTCAGGCGGTCGAGGTCGGCGGGGCTCATGCCGCCGCGCCGTGCAGGGAGAGCAGGTGGCGGGAGCGCGTAGGAATCGAACCTACCGGGACCCGCCGTGCGGGACCCCAACGGCTTTGAAGGCCGTACGGGACGCCAGCCCCGATCCGCTCCCCTGCCTGCGCCGCGCGCATGGCGGTCGGCGCCAATCGCCGAGCCATTAGATTAAGCGCACCTGCGCCGGTCCGGAAAGCACTTCCCCGACTTCCACCGGAGCCTCGTGCGCAGGGAACGCCGCGACGAAGGCTGCGGCGCGCTCGGCCGGGACGCAGGCAAGGATGCCGCCGCTGGTTTCGGCGTCGAAGGCGATCCCGGACAGCCACTCCGGCACCTCCGCGCCCAGAGTGACGAGATCTCGCAGGTTCTCGCGCCCGCGCGCCGCGCCGCCCGAGAACACCCCGCGCTGCGCCAAGGCCGCGGCGCCGGCGTAGAGCGGCAGTCGGGCGGCCCGCAGTTGCAAGCCGACGTTGCTGCCGCGCGCCAGGTTGGCGGCGTGACCGAGCAGGCCGAAGCCGGTCACGTCCGTGGCGGCTTGGACGCCGGCGCCGCGCATGGCCTGCGCCGCGCGCCGATTGAGGCGCGCCATGACCTGGGCGGCGGCTTCCGCGTCCGCGGCGAGGGTCTTGCCCTTCTTGACCCCGGTGGTGATGGAGCCGGCGCCGATCGGCTTGGTGAGGAAGAGTCGATCGCCAGGGCGCGCGCCCTCGTGGCTGATGCGCTCTCCCTCCGCGACCTCGCCGAAGACGGCGAAGCCGAAGAGCGGCTCGTTGGCGCGCACGGAGTGGCCGCCCACCCACAGCGCGCCGGCTTCGACGACCTTCTCGACCGCGCCGTCGAAGATCGGGCCGAGGACGTCCTCGCCCCACTCCTCCGGGAAGCCGGCGAGATTCAGCACGACCTTCGCCTCGCCGCCGCAAGCGTAGATGTCCGACAAGGCATTGGCGGCCGCGATCGCACCGTAGGCGCGCGCGTCGTCGAGGACCGGCGGAAAGAAGTCCACCGTGTAGAGACCGATCCGCCCCGGCGCCAGGCGCACGGCGCCAGCGTCGTCGAAGTGCTGGAAGCCCGCCAGGAGGTCCGGCGAGACCGCCGCGGGAGCCACTCGGCGCAGAACCTGCCCGAGCAGTCCCTGGGGGATCTTCGCCGCTCACCCGGCGCAGGCTGCGTAATCCGTGAGCCGCTTGCGGCCGCTACCGAACACCATGGGCAGAACCTAGGCGGGCGCGCGCCCCCTCTCAAGGGGCGGCCGGCCTCCGGCCGATGGGAAGGGGTCCCCGGGCCCCGACCCCTCAGATCAATGCTTCGCCTGGAAGAGATCCGCGAGCGCCTGGATTCGGCGTTCGCGGTCGCCGACTACGACGCCGAAACCCGGCGCCGCATGGCCCTTTCGGTGGGCGGGCGCCTGCTCGTGCTCGGGCCGCCGTTCATCTTCCTGTACTTCTACCTGGATCTTCCGGTGGCTGGCGTCATTCTGGGGCTGGCCGAGCTGCTGAACGTGGTTGCCCTGGTGCAACTCTACCGGCGGCAGGATCCGGTGCGCTGGGGATGGGTCCTCGTGCTCGGCTTGATCGGCGCGATCTTCGGCACCCTTTACACGGGGGGCGGCATCCGTGGACCCGGAACCGCGTGGCTGCTGCTCGGCCCTCTGCTCGGCTGCTACTTGTTCGGATTCCGCGGCGCGGCCGTGACCGTGGGCCTGACCGTCCTGGGCATCGGCGCCT
>CAZDMB010000079.1:10522-11085 GCA_964506175.1 uncultured Planctomycetales bacterium
GGTCTATGAGGGAACGCAAGGCATCATCCCGCACATGGTGCCGGAACAGTTCCAGAACGCCTGGAACTTCCTCATCGTCTCCTCCGCGGTGCTCGCCACCTTGTCCGTGACGAATTCATGGATGGGAATGCTGCATGCCGCCCGCAAGGAGCAGGCGGAAACCGAGCGCGCCTTCGGCAAGGCCATCGGCAGCTTCGCCGAGGCGATGTACGTGTTCGAGAGCGCGCGGCGCGGCGGCGAACTCGTGCTGCGCCTGGAGAACGATGCGGCGGCGCGGGTGCGCGAAGGATTGGAGGCGCGCGGCATGGATCTGGCCGGCCTCCTGGAGGTGGAGCACCTGGACGCCCGCTCCCTCGGTGAACTCGCCGAGCGCTCCGCCGAGCGGCCGGTGCAGATCGCCCAGCCGGCGCGCGGCGTGTGGTACGACGTCCGCGTCACGCGCTTCCGCGGCGGCTATGCCATCTGCCTGCAGGACGTCAGCCTGCACGTGCAGCTGGAGGAACAGTTGCGCAAGGCCTCGTACGAGGCGCTGGAGGCCAACCGGCTCAAGAGCGAGTTCCTGG
>CAZDMB010000080.1:0-7161 GCA_964506175.1 uncultured Planctomycetales bacterium
GCGCGCGGCGCGGATCCGGCCGGAGTGGGCCGGCTGCCGCGAAGCCCTGACCCTCGGCGTGGCGGACATCCTGGCCGCGCGCCGGATCGCCGTGCTCGCCTTCGGCGCCGCCAAAGCGGAAGCCGTCGCGCGCGCGTTGCGCGAGCCGGAGAGCGCCGCCTGTCCGGCCAGTTTTCTGCGCCGCCATCCGCGCGTGGACTGGCTGCTGGATCCGGCAGCCGCCGGTATTCTGGGCCGCTGATGAACTGCCCCGCCTGCGGTCAGCCCCAGGTGATCGTCGAGCACGAAGGCGTCGAACTGGACCTGTGCCTGTCCGGCTGCGGCACCTGGTTCGACGCGCAGGAGCTCGGCATGCTGCTGGGAGAGCGCGCCGCGGCGCTCGAGCGCGAACTCGCGGCGCGTCCGCGGCAGGGTCGCGGCCGCAGATGCCCGCGTTGCGGCGGCTCCATGGACCTGATCGCAGCGCCGGGCGGCACGGTGATCCTCGATCGCTGCGCGCGCGGCCACGGACTGTGGTTCGACGATGGCGAGCTCGAGCAGGTGCTGCGTGGCGCCGCCGGCGCCGACGCGGCCGAACTGGCGCGCGTGGCGGATTTCCTGTCGCGCTTCCGCGCGGCGCGTAAGGAGGCCTGACATGGGACTCCTGCCCTGGATCGTCGCGATCGCCGCCGTGGCGCTGGTGGTGTGGGCCATCGCCATCTACAACGGGCTCGTGGGCGCGCGCAACGAGGTGAAGAATTGCTGGTCGCAGATCGACGTGCAGTTGAAGCGGCGCCACGACCTCGTCCCCAACCTCGTGGAGGCCGTCAAGGGCTACGTGCAGCACGAATCCGGGCTGCTGCAGCGCATCGCCGAGGCGCGCGCGAGCGCCGTCGCCGCCGCCGCCGGCGGCATGGCGGGGGCCGCGCGCGCCGGGGAGGCGGAAGGCGCGCTCGGCGCGTTGCTCGGCCAGCTCCTGGTCACGGCGGAGGCCTACCCGAACCTCAAGGCCTCCACCAACTTCCTCGCCCTGCAGGAAGAGCTGGTCAGCACCGAGAACCGCATCGGCTTCGCCCGGCAGGCGTACAACGACGCGGCCGCCTCCTACAACACGCGGCGCGAAACCTTTCCGAACTCCATGATCGCCGGCGGCTTCGCGCCGGCGGAGATGTTCCGCATCGAGCAGGCGGCCGAGCGCGCCTTGCCGCGAGTGGAGGTCTGACCCTCGCCCATGTGGGAGCAGATCCGTTCGAACAAGCTGCGTAGCGCCGTGGTCGTCCTGGGGATGGCCGCGCTGCTGGGCGCCGTGGGCGCCTCCCTCGGAGCCATGTTCGGCGGCGCCGGCGGCATGGCGGTCGGCGTCGGCGCGGCGCTGCTCGTCTGGCTGATCCTCTGGATGGTCGCGGTCGCCGACGGCGACGAGGTCTTCCTGCGCATGGCCGGCGCCCGCGAGATCAAGCGCGAGGACCACCCGGTGCTCTGGAACGTGGTGGAGGAGATGTCCATTGCCGCGGCGCTGCCCGCAATGCCGCGCGTCTTCCTGGTGGACGACCCGGCGCCCACCGCCTTCGCCACCGGGCGCGATCCGCGCAAGGCGGCGGTCTCGGTCACGACCGGCCTGATGCGCGCGCTCGATCGCGACGAGCTGCAGGGCGTGGTGGCGCACGAGCTCGGCCACATCAAGAACCGCGACGTGGCCCTGATCGTCACGGCGGGGGTCATGGTCGGCGCCATCGCGATGCTCGGCGACGTCGGCCGCCGCGCCCTGTTCTACGGCGGCGCGCCGCGCGCGCGCTCCGGCAACCAGAAGAACTCCGGCGGCGGCCTCGTCATGCTGTTCGCCATCCTGATGCTGATCCTGGCGCCGATTTTCGCGCAGCTGATGTACTTCGCCCTGTCGCGGCGCCGCGAGTTCCTGGCCGACGCGAGCAGCGCCCGCTTCACGCGTTACCCGGAGGGTCTGGCGCGCGCGCTGGAGAAGATCAGCGGCTCGCGCCAACCGCAGATGGATCAATCGAGGGTCACCGCGCCGATGTACATCGTGCCGCCTGTCTCCGCCGGCGCGATGGCCGCCAGCGGCGGCGGCGGCTCGCTGTTCTCGACCCACCCGCCGATCGCCCAGCGCGTCAAGATCCTGCGCTCGATGGCGGGAGGCGCGGGCGTTGCCGACTATCTGCGCGCCTATCAACAGGTGACCGGCGGACGCCTGCTGAAGACCATGCCAGAAGACGGCGGCTTGGCTGCGCGCGCCGGCGCCAGTGACGGCGCCCCGGCGGCGGACACGCCCGCGGCGCGCGCACGGGCCGCCTCCAACGCCATGCTGTCCGCCGGCGGCTGGATGATTCGTCCCTGCGGCGCCTGCGGTGCGACCGTCAAGGTGCCGCCCGCCCTGCGCGGCATGCTGCAGAAGTGCCCGCGCTGCGGCGCGCCCTTGTCCTAGGCGGGCGCGTTGCGCCGCGCCACCGCGAGGCCCGCGTCGGCGGAGATCGGCGCGGCGGGATGCTTGACGGCCCAACCCATGCGTTCGAGCTGCGGCAGCAGGCGCAGGTGCACGCCTGCGAGCAACACGCGCACGCCGAGCTTCTCCAGATGGGTGACGGCGGAGTCCAGGGCGACGAAGCCGGTGTAGTCCATGGTGGGCACGGACTCGAGGTCGAGCACGAGCATGCGCGCGCCGCGCGGCAGCCGCCGCAGGGTGCTCATCGCCTTCTCCGCCGCGCCGAAGAACAACGGGCCGGCCACGCGGTAGACCACCACGCCGTCCGGCAGGCGCTCGGCCGCGGCGCTCGGCGGCGGCTGCAGCATTTCCGCGCCGGTCAGGTCCACCATGCGGCGCACGAACAGCAGGAAGGCCAGGAGCACGCCCGCCACCACGGCCACGGTCATGTCGAAGGCCACCGTCAATCCGAGGCAGACGAGCAGCACGGCGCGGTCGCCGCGGCCGGCCTCGCGCAGCACGCGCGCCACGTGGCGCGCGTCGCTCATGTTCCAGGCGACGAGCAGCAGCAGGCCGGCGAGCGCCGCCAGCGGCAGGCGGCTCAGCCACGGCGCGAGGACCAGCATCGCCAGCAGCACGAAGACGGCGTGGGCCACGGCCGCCAGCGGCGAACGCGCGCCGCTGCGCACGTTGGTGGCGGGGCGGGCGACGGCCGCGGTGGCGGCGATGCCGCCGAAGAGCGGCGCCACGAGAGTGCCCACGCCGCGGCCGACGAGTTCGGCGTTCGGGTCGTGACGCGTGCCCGCCATGCCGTCGGCGACCACGGCGCACAGGAGTGATTCGATGGCGGCGAGCAAGGCGATGGCGAACGCCGGCCCGAGCAGCTCGCGCAAGAGGCCGAAGGAGAAGCCGAGTTGCGCGCCGTCGGCGCCGATCCGCTGCCAGGGCAGGGTGAGGCCCGGCAAGCCGCGCGGGATGCCGCCGAAGCGCGTGCCGATCGTCTCCACGTGGAAGCCGGGAGCCCAGGCGCTGAGCGCCGCGCAGGCGCAGGTCACCAGCGCCAGCACCGCGAGCGGCGCCGGGATGCGGCGCACGTAGCGCGTCCAGGCCAGCAGGCCGGCGAGCGTGCCCAGCCCGACCGCGAGCTCCTGCCAACGCCAGCTCGGCAAGGCGCGGGCCAGCGCGACGATCTTTTCCGGCGTGTGCTCGGCGGCGGCGACGTCCTGCAAGCCGAGCAGGTCCTTGACCTGCAACACCGCAATCACCAGCGCGATGCCCGCGGTGAACCCGGCCGTCACGGGATAAGGAATGAATTCGATCATGCGGCCGAGACGCGCCGCGCCCATGACGATCAGCAGCGCGCCGGCCATCATGGTCGCGAGCATCAGGCCGCCGAGGCCGTGGCTGGCGGTGATCGGGAAGAGGATTGCGGCGAAGGCGGCCGTCGGCCCGGTCACGTTGAGGCGCGAGCCGCCCAGCAGCGCGGTCAGGCCGCCGGCGAACACGCAGGTGATCAGGCCGTGCTCGGGCGGCGCGCCGGCGGCGATGGCGAGCGCCATGCCGAGCGGCAACGCCACCAGGCCCACCGCCGCGCCGGCCAACAGATCCGCGCGCAGCGCGGCGCGGGTGTAACCCTGCGCAAGTCTCTCGCGGAGCGCGGCGGCGAGCATCTCGAGCCGCGCCAACGATAGGTCGTCGTGCGGCGTGATACAAAAGAGGGTCCGTGCGCCGCGCGCTGCCCTTCGCTGCCGCCCTCGCCGCCGCCCTCGCCGCCGCGCGTCCTGCTCCGCCGGCGCCGGCGCCGGCGGGGCCGGTCGATTTCAGCCGCGAAGTGCGGCCGATCTTGGCCGAACGCTGCTTCCGTTGCCACGGCCCCGATCAGCAGAAGGGCGAAGTGCGCCTGGACACGCGTGACGAAGTGTTCCGCCAGCGCGACGGCTGGCAAGTCGTCCTGCCGGGCGCGCTCGACGGCAGCGAACTCTGGTATCGGATCAATGCCGAGGACCCTGAGGAGCGCATGCCGCCGCCGGAGGCCGGACCGGGGCTTTCCCCGGACGAGCGCGCGACCCTCGGCGCCTGGATCGAAGAGGGCGCGCCGTGGCGCGAGCACTGGGCGCTCGAGCCGCTGCGCTCCGGCGCGCCTCCCGCCGTGCGCGAAGCCTCCTGGCCGCTGCAAGACGCGGATCGCTTCCTGCTGGCGGAAATGGAGGAACGCGGCATCCAGCCGGCGGCGGACGCCGCCCCCGCCGCTTGGTTGCGCCGCGCGAGCTTCGTGCTGACCGGCCTGCCGCCGAGTTCCGCGGAGGTCGAAGATTTCCTCGCCGACGGCGCGCCGGAGGCGCGCGCGCGCGCCGTGGATCGCCTGCTGGCCTCGCCGCACTTCGGCGAAAAATGGGCGCGCCACTGGCTGGACCTGGTGCGCTTCGCCGAGACCCGCGGGCATGAGTTCGACTTCCGCATCCCGGGCGCCTTCGAGTATCGGGACTGGGTGGTGCGCGCCTACAACCAGGACCTGCCTTACGACCGCTTCGTCGCCGAGCAGATCGCGGGCGATCTGCTCGAGCCGCCGCGCCTGAACCCGGAGGGCGGCTGGAACGAGTCGGTGATCGGCACCGGTTTCTGGTGGCTGGGCGAGGAAGTGCATTCCCCGGTGGATCTCCGCCAGGATCAGGCGGATCGCACCGCCAACAAGGTGGACGTCTTCGGCACGAGCTTTCTCGGCCTGACCGTGGCTTGCGCGCGGTGCCACGACCACAAGTTCGATCCGATTCCTTCCCAGGATTTCTACGCGCTGGCCGGAATCGCGCAATCCGTTTCCTACCGCGAGGTGCGCTTCGAGGCGCTCGAGCGTGACCGCGAAATCCGCGCCGCGCTCGCAGCGCGCCGCGCGGCGCAGGGAGCGGAGGTGGCGCGGGATCTCCTCGCCCGCGCCGCCGCCGGATTGGCCGCGGCGCCGGCATATCGGCGCGAGGCGGCGCGCGTCGGCGCGGCCCTGGCTGCCGCCGACGCCGTCGAAGTCTTTGCCGGTTTCGAGGAGGATTCCTGGACCGGCTGGCAGACGGAGGGCGAGGCCTTCGCCGCCGGACCGCTGCGGCGCGCCGACCGCGGCGCGCCGTTGCGCGAGTTGGAGCCCGATGCCGACGGCTGCGCCGCGAGTTTCGATCCGCGCGGCGGCCGCGAAGTCGCGGCGGCGAACGATCTCCGCGGCCGCCTCACGAGCCCGGAGTTCACCATCGCGCGCGACGAGATCCGGCTGCTGGTGGCCGGCGGCAACCATCCCGGCAAGACGTGCGTCGAACTCGAGGTGGACGGCGAAATCGTGCGCTCCGAGACGGGGCGCGACAGCGCGCGCTTCGAGTCGCGCGTCTGGGACGTGCGGCACTGGCGCGGCCGCCGCGCGCGCATCCGATTGGTGGACGACAAGGACGGATCCTGGGGCTGGATCGCGGCGGATCGCATCGAGCTCCGCGACTCCGTCGCCGGCATCGCCGAGCGCGAGGCCGCGCGCCTCGGCTTGGACGCGGACCGCCTGCTGGCGTGGGCGCGCGACGGCGAACAAGCGCCGCCGGTGCGGGGCATCGCGCCGGAACCGGCGCTGGCGGTGCTCGAGGACTGGAGCCGGCCCGACTTCTCGCCGCTGTTGCAGGACGGCGCCGCCTGGGTGCGGCGTCTTCCGGGCGAGGCCAATTTCGGCGCGAGCGAGGACCGTCCGTTGTTGCGCGTTTTCGACCTCGGGTGCGCCAGCGCCGATCCGCTGTGGCGCGGCCTGCGTCCCGCCGCGACGACGCCCGCGGCGGAAACGAACCTCAAATGGGCGCCTTCGGGACGGACGCTGCGCACGCGTTCCTTCCGTCTGGAGGCCAAACCGCTGTGGTACCTGGTGCAAGGCCGCGGCACCATCTTCGCCTGCGTCGCCAGCCATCGCACTCTGGCAGGGCCGCTGCACGGCGGCACCGTCATCGGCGTGGATGCTGCCGCCGGCTGGACTTGGATCCGCCACGACCTCGGCGCCTACGCCGGCATGAACGCGCACGTGGAGTTCACGCCGCGCGACGGCGGGGGCGACCATCCCGACGAGGCTCCGGATTTCGCCGTGGCGTTGGTGGCCGCCGGGGACGCGCCGCCGGCGCTCGAGCGCGCATCCTCCTGGGAAGGCGCCGAGCTCGCCTGGGCCGCGGCCCACCCCGCGCTGCTCGGGCCGCTGCCGGCCGCCTCCGCCGGCGTGCGCGAATTCCTCGCCGCCCAGACGGAGCTGCTCGGTCAGCGCGTGATCGTGTCGCGCGTCGCTCCGGCGGTGCTCGAAGGCGGCGGCATGGACGAGCGGCGCTACGTGCGCGGCGACCCCGCGCAGCCCGCAGAGGACGCGCCGCGCCGCCCCTTGTCCGCGCTGCGCGCCGCCATGGGCACGGGCGGGGAAGGCGCCGGACCCGAGGCCAGCGGCCGCCTCGCGTTGGCCGCCTCCACGGCGTCGGCGGCGAATCCGCTGACGGCGCGCGTCTACGTGAATCGCGTCTGGGCGCACGTTTTCGGCCGCGGCCTGGCGGCCTCGCCGGACAATTTCGGCGCCCTCGGTCAGCCGCCGACCCACCCGGAGCTGCTCGATTGGCTCGCCGATCGCTTCGTCCGGGTGCACGAATGGCGGCTGAAGCCGCTGCTGCGCGAACTCGTGCTGTCGCGCGCTTTCGGCATGGCGAGCGCGCCGCTCGCGGAGGTCTCGCAGAGCGCGCTGGCGAAGCAGCCGGACG
>CAZDMB010000080.1:7171-7687 GCA_964506175.1 uncultured Planctomycetales bacterium
ATGGCGAGCGCGCCGCTGTCCGCCAGCCTCGCGCAGGATCCCGCCAATCGCTGGCTGCACCACTATCCGGTGCGACGGCTCGAAGCCGAGGACCTGCGCGACGCGCTGCTGACGGTCAGCGGCCGACTGAATCCGGCGCTGGGCGGCCCTTCGGTGCCGGTGTTCCTCACGCCCTTCATGGAGGGCCGCGGACGGCCGGGCACCAGCGGTCCGCTCGACGGCGATGGCCGGCGCTCCATCTACCTGGAGGTCCGGCGCAATTTCCTCTCGCCGCTTCTCCAGGCCTTCGACTTTCCGACCCCGTTCACCACCATCGGGCGCCGCAGCGCGTCCAACGTGCCGGCGCAGGCGCTGGCGTTGATGAACGATCCGCTGGTCGCCGAGCTGGCGGAATCGTGGACGGAGCGCTTGCTGGCCGAGCCGCTCACGGAGGCGGAGCGCGTGCGGCGCGCCTATCTCGAGGCTTTCGCCCGGCCGCCGACGGCGCGCGAGGTCGAGCTCGTGCGCGCTTTCCTC
>CAZDMB010000080.1:7697-10879 GCA_964506175.1 uncultured Planctomycetales bacterium
ATGTCCGCTGAGCGTCGCGCTCCGCCGCTCACGCGCCGCGAGGCTCTGCGGCGCTGCGCCATGGGATTCGGCGCCGTGGCCTTCGCGGGCATCTACGGCCGGCGCGGCGCGCCCGCGCAGGAGCCGGCGCCGTCCTTTCCGCGCAATCGCGCCAAGCGCGTGATTTTCCTCTACATGGACGGCGGCGTTTCGCAGGTGGACTCCTTCGATCCGAAGCCGCGGCTCGACCGGGAAGACGGGCAGCCGATCGGCATGAAGATTCCGCAAACCCAGTTCGCCGACGTGGGCACGGTGCTGCGCAGCCCGTGGGAGTTCGCGCAGCACGGCCAGAGCGGTCTCTGGGTGAGCTCGCTGTTTCCGCACGTCGCCCGCCACGCCGACAAGTTGGCCGTGGTCCGCTCGATGACCTCGAAATTCTCCGAGCACACGAGCGCCAACTATTTCCTGCATACCGGCAACGGTCAGCAGGGGCGCCCGAGCATGGGCGCGTGGGCGGCCTACGGCTTCGGCAGCGAGAATGCCGACCTGCCCGCCTTCGTCGTGATCAACGGCGGACTGATCCCGCCGGGTGGATTGGACAATTTCGGCGCCGGCTTCCTGCCCGCTTCCTTCCAGGGTTCCGTGTTCAAGCCCGGCCCGCACCCGGTGGCCAATCTGGACCCGCGCGAGCCCCCCGAGCGTCAACGCCGCATGCTAGACCTGGCGCGCGCCCTCGACCGCGAGGGCCAGGAGCGCGACGGCGCCAGCCCGGAAATCGAGGCGGCGATCGCCAACGCCGAAACCGCGTTCCGCATGCAGACCGCGGTGCCGGCGGCGGCCGATCTGCAGGGCGAGAGCGCGGCGACGCGTCGCGCCTACGGCCTCGAGCACGATTACGAGCACACGCGCACCTTCGGCACGAGCTGTCTGCTGGCGCGGCGGCTGATCGAGCGCGGCGTGCGCTTCGTCGAGCTGACGCCGCCGCACACCGGCCATGATCGCTGGGATCAGCATTCCAATCTCAAGCATGGTCATCAGGACAACGCTCGCGCGGTGGATCAGCCCATCGGCGCGCTCCTCGGAGACTTGGCGGAGCGCGGCCTGCTGGACGAGACGCTCGTCGTGTTCGGCACCGAGTTCGGCCGGACGCCGATGGCGCAGGGCCGCGACGGCCGCGATCACAATCCTTTCGGCTTCTCGATCTGGCTGGCGGGGGCGGGGGTCAAGGGCGGCACCGTGCACGGCGCCACCGACGACTACGGCTATTACGCGGTGCAGGATCCGTGCGAGATCTACGACCTGCACGCCACGATGCTGCACCTGATGGGGATGAACCACAAGGAGCTGACCTACCGCTTCGACAGCCGCGACATGCGCCTGACCGACGTGCACGGCAAGGTCATCCACGCGGTCGTCGACGCCTGAGGAAATCGGCCGCGGCCGCCGCGCGGCGGGCTATACTCCCGGCATGCACACCCAACGCTGGTGGCGCTGGCCGACGGGGCCCGGGGCAACCCAGGGCGCCGGCGTTCGCCCCTGAGCGCACGACCAGCGGCCTGGAACAGCCCCCACGGGCCCCGGAGCGAAAGCCCCGGGGCCCGCTTGCGTTCCCAGCCGCCGTGAACCGATGAAAGCACCCGCCTTGACCCGCTCCCCCTTCCTGTCCGTCTCCACGCCGGAGCAGGCTCAGCGCCACCATCTGGTCTGGGCGGAGTTACCGGCCGACCTGCACACGCCGGTGCGCGCTTTCCTCAGCCTGCGGGCCGCCGGCCACGCGCCCTGCTTGCTGGAGTCCGCCGAGGGACCGGAGCGCTTGGCGCGCTACTCCTTCCTCGCCTGCGATCCCTCGGCCGCATTGCGCGGCGAGAGCGGCGCCGTGCGGATCGAGCGCGCCGGCGCTCCCGCGCGCACGCTCGCGCAGCCGGCGCACGTGGCGCTGCGCGAGGCCGCCGCGCTCGACCGTCTGCCGGATCCGCCGCGCGGTTTGCCGCCCTTCCATGGCGGCTGGGTGGGATGCTTCGCCTACGAATGGAGCGGCACGCTCGAGCCGCGGGTGCGCGCCGCGCGCGAGCGCGCCGGCGTGGGCGCCGTCGAAGCGGAGGCGGACTTCCTGCTCTACCCGAGCGTGGTCGCCTTCGATCACGCGGCGCAGCGCATCGTGCTGGTGCGGCGCTGCCCCGAGGGCGCCGCCGGCCACGCCGACGCCTCGGAGCAGCTTGGCCGGCTGGCGGTGGATCTGCGGCGCGAACCGCCGCCGAGCGGCGCCTTTCGCCGCCTGGAGGCGGAGCCGCGCGCCTCGATGGATCGCGCCCGCTACGAAGCCGGCGTCGCGCAACTGCAACGCGACATCGCCCAGGGCGAGATCTTCCAGGCCGTGCTCGCCCGGCGCCTGTCGTGGCGCTACGAAGGCGACTTGTTCTCGCTGTACCGCGTGCTGCGGCTGGTCAATCCGGCGCCGCACATGTTCTTCTTCGAGTCCGCGGGCCGCACCCTGATCGGCTCCTCCCCCGAGCGCCTCGTCAGCGTGCGCGGCCGGCGCGTGCAGAACCGGCCGATCGCGGGCACGCGGCCGCGCGACGAAGACGAGGCCGCCGACCAGCGCCTCGCCGCCGAACTCCTGGCCGATCGCAAGGAGCGTGCCGAGCACGACATGCTGGTGGACTTGGCGCGCAACGATCTGGGGCGCGTCGCCCGCA
The DNA here is from genome assembly GCA_964506175.1 of uncultured Planctomycetales bacterium. Lineage (GTDB taxonomy): Bacteria > Planctomycetota > UBA1135 > UBA1135 > UBA1135 > JAQBVK01. The sequence continues at coordinate 10,373 of CAZDMB010000080.1, forward strand.
CCGGGACCGTGCGCGTCATGGAGCATGCCGCGCTGGAGAAGTTCGCCCGGGTCCAACACCTGGTGTCGCGCGTCGAGTGCGATCTGGCGGCGCCCTGCGATGCGCTCGACGCCCTTGCCGCCGCCTTTCCGGCGGGCACCGTGAGCGGCGCGCCCAAGGTGCGCGCCATGGAGCTGCTCGCGGCGCTGGAGCCGGTGGCGCGCGGCGCCTACGCCGGGGCATTCGGCTATCTCGACGCCGCCGGCAACCTCGACACTGCCATCATCCTGCGCACTTTCGTCGCGCGCGCCGGCGAGGTGCACCTTCAGGCTGGCGCCGGCATCGTGCGCGACTCCGTGCCCGCGCGCGAGTTCGAGGAGACGGAGCACAAGGCCAGCGCCCTGGCCGACGCCTTGCGCCTCGCCGAGGAGGCCATCCAATGATCCTGCTGCTCGACAACTACGACTCCTTCACCTGGAACGTGTACCAGGCCCTGGCCGCACTGGGGGCCGAGGTCGAGGTCGTGCG
>CAZDMB010000081.1:0-271 GCA_964506175.1 uncultured Planctomycetales bacterium
AATTCTCGAGCACGACCTGATGGATGAAGCCGGTGTAGCCCTTCCAGTTGTCTTCCGGCTTGGGCTCGGACAGCGCGACGTTCCACGAGAAATTCGGGTGCTCGCGGGCGATGCGCTCGAAGTCCTCGACGTAGAACATTTCGCGCATGCTGCGCGCGCCGTACCAGTAGGACACCTTGCGCTTGGTCTTGTCCATGTGGAACATGCGCATGACGTGCGAGCGCAGCGGCGCCATGCCGGCGCCGCCGCCGATGAACATCGCCTCGCGCTC
>CAZDMB010000081.1:281-3131 GCA_964506175.1 uncultured Planctomycetales bacterium
TCGGTGGGCTGCAGGTGGAATTCGCCGAAGGGGCCGGACACGCGCACCTTGTCGCCGGGTTTCAGGCTGAAGATGTAGGACGAGCCCTTGCCGGGAGGGATGCCGGTGGTGCGCGGCGGCGGCGTGGCGATGCGCACGTTCAGCATGACGATGTCGTCGCCTTCGGCCGGATAGTTGGCCATCGAGTAGGCGCGCTCGACCGTTTCCGTATTGACCGAGCGGATGTCCCACAGTTTGTACTTGTCCCATTCGTCGCGGAACTGCTCCTCGACGGCGAAATCGGCGAACTTGACGTCGTGCGGCGGAATCTCGATCTGGATGTAGTCGCCGGAAGTGAACTTGATTTTCTGGCCCGCCGGCAGCCGCACCTTGAACTCCTTGATGAAGGTGGCGACGTTGCGGTTCGAGACCACGGTGCAGTCCCACTTCTCGATCGAGAAGAGCGCGTCCGGCACGCGGATCTTCATGTCCTGCTTGACCTTCACCTGGCAGGAGAGGCGCCAGTGCTCCTTCTCGGCGCCGCGGCTGATGTGGCCGCGCTCGGTCGGCAGCAGCGAGCCGCCGCCTTCCTCGACCTGCACCTTGCACTGCGCGCAGGTGCCGCCGCCGCCGCAGGCGGAGGGAATGAAGAGCTTCTGGTTGGCCAGCGTCGACAACAGCGAAGAGCCGGCCGGCACCGACAGCGCCTTCGACGCGTCGCCGTTGATGGTGATCTTGACGTTGCCGGCGGCGACGAGCTTCGCCTTGGCGGCCAGCAAGATGAAGACCATCAGCAGCACCACGCCGGTGAAGGCCGCGACGCCCATCAGGATGACGGTGATTTCCATGGACGGCGCCTACAAGGAGATGCCGGCGAAGATCATGAAGCCCATCGCCATCAGGCCTGCGGTGATGAAGGTGATGCCCAGCCCGCGCAGCGCCGGCGGGGGATTCGAGTACTTGAGGCGCTCGCGGATCGCCGCCAGCGCGATGATCGCCAGCGCCCAGCCGACGCCTGCGCCCAGGCCGTAGACGGTGCTTTGCGCGAAGTTGTATTCGCGCTGCACCATGAACAGGGACGCGCCCAGGATGGCGCAGTTGACGGCGATCAGCGGCAGGAAGACGCCGAGCGCGTTGTACAGCTTGGGCGAGAAGCGGTCGATCGCCATCTCGACGATCTGCGTCATGGCGGCGATGGTGGCGATGTAGGCGATGAAGCCGATGAAGGTCAGGTCCACCGTCGCCAGCGCGGGGCTGATCCAGGCGAGCGCGCCGGGCGCGAGGATGCCGTGCAGGATCAGGTTGTTGAGCGGCGTGGTGATCAGCAGCACGAAGATCACCGCCGCGCCCAGGCCGGCGGCGGTCTCGACCTTCTTCGACACGGCCAGGAACGAGCACATGCCGAGGAAGAAGGCCAGCGCCATGTTCTCGATGAACGCCGACTTGAGGAAGATGTTGAACAGTTCCATGGCTACTCTTTCTCCTGCATGGACACCGATTTGGAGCGCTGGATCCAGATGATTATGCCGATGAGGAAGAAGGCGCCCGGCGACAGGATCATGAGGCCGTTCGGCACGTACCAGCCGCCGTTGTTGACCGTCTTGACGATTTCGAAGCCGAGCAGCTTGCCCGAGCCGAACAGCTCGCGCACCACCGCCAGGGTAAGCAGGATCAGGCTGTAGCCGGCGCCGTTGGCGAAGCCGTCGAGCGCGCTCTTGAGCGGCGGATTGGCCATGGCGAAGGCCTCGGCCCGGCCCATCACGATGCAGTTGGTGATGATGAGGCCGACGAACACGGAGAGCTGCTTCGAGACGTCGAACAGGTAGGCCTGCATCACCTGGTCGGCGGCGATCACCAGCGCGGCGATGATCGCCAGTTGCGTGATCACGCGGATGCTGCCGGGGATCCAGTTGCGCACCAGCGAAATGGCGAAATTCGAGCCGGTCGTGACCGCGGTGAGCGCGAGGCTCATCACAATCGCGGTCTTGAGCTGCGTGGTGACCGCCAGCGCCGAGCAGATGCCCAGGATCTGCAGGGTGATCGGGTTCTTCAGGTGCAGCGGCCCGAGCAGGATTTCCTTGGTTTCTTTCTTCACGGCTTCGCCTCCTGCGACTGCCGGCGGATCCACGGGCCGTAGCCCTCGTCGCCCAGCCAGGTTTTGATGGTGTAGGACACGCCGCGGCTGGTCAGGGTCGCGCCGCTGATGCCGTCGATCTGGTGGGCCGCGTCGCGCACGTTGCCGTTCTTCACCACCTCGAGGGCCACCTTGCCGTCGGCGCCGAAGATCTTCTTATGCGGCCACTGCGCCTTCCACGCCGGGTTGTCCACCTCGCCGCCCAGGCCGGGCGTCTCGCCGTGCTGATAGAAGGTGATGCCCGCGACCTGCGAGAAGTCCTTGGACACGGAGAGGAAGCCGTACATGGTGGACCAGAGGCCGTTGCCCCAGATGGGCAGCACCCACGACTCCTTGCCGGGAGTGGTCACCTCGTACACGAGCACCGTGTTCGGGACGCGGGAAATCTGCGCGCCGCGCGCGGCCTCGCTGCCGGTGGCCGTGCTCTGCGCCGCATCCTTGGCGGCGGTCACCATTTCTTTGGCCGGGCTGAAGCCCGCGGCCTTCTCCATGCTGCCGCTGGCGCGGTCGACGCGCCACGTCACGATCTCGTTGAACAACTCCGACGCCTGTTGCGGGCTGGGGTGGCCGGCTTCGCGCCAGAGTCCCGAGACGCGCAGGATGTTCTCCTGCTGATCGAGCAGCCGGTTGGCTTCTTGCTGCGGCTTGAGGGCCACCGCCAGCGCGCTGACCGCCAGCGAGCACACCAGGCAGACCGCCAAGGCGAAGCCGACGATGTACTTGTTACTGAAGTTCAA
>CAZDMB010000081.1:3141-10716 GCA_964506175.1 uncultured Planctomycetales bacterium
GGCGCGCCCTCCGTTTCTCGTTCGCGCGAATCACGCAGTAGTCGATCAGCGGCGCGAACACGTTCATGAAGATGATGGCCATCATCACCCCTTCAGGGTAGGCCGGGTTGAGGACGCGAACGACCACCGTCAGTGCGCCGATCAGGAAGCCGTAGATCCAGCGGCCGGTGTCGGTCTGGGCCGCGGACACCGGATCCGTGGCCATGAAGACCGTGCCGAAGGCGAAGCCGCCGACCACCATGTGCCAGTACCAGGGCACCTCCATGTAGGAGTTCACCGCGGTGGCGTTCATCAGCAGCGCCGTGGCCACGAGGCCGAGAACGCAGCCCGCCATGACGCGCCACGAGCCGATGCCGCCGGCGATCAGGATGACCGCGCCGATCAGGCAGCACAGCGCGCTGGTCTCGCCCATCGAACCCGGGGTCAGGCCGAGGAAGGCGTCCGTCCAGGAGAGACCGGTGGCGCCGTGCGGCACGCGGTCCGCGTAGGAAGCCAGAACGGTGGCGCCGCTGACGCCGTCCACGGCGCTGGCGGGATCCGCCGGCATGATTCGCCAGACGTTGCCGGACATCTGCGCCGGGTAGGCGAAGAACAGGAAGATGCGGCCGGTCAGCGCCGGGTTGAGGACGTTCATCCCGGTGCCGCCGAAAATCTCCCTGCCGCTCAGGCCGCCGCAGCCGCTGCCGCTGCCCGCCTGCCACACGGGAATCGGCGGCGGCACGATCATGCGTAAGATAAGCGAGGTCACGAGGAAGCCTTCGTTGATCTCGTGCTTGCGCACGGTGGCGAAGATCGCCTCGACCGTGCCTCCGACTGCGATGGTCACCACGTACACCGGCAGGAAGGCCGCGGCGCCGATGCCGAGCGCGCTCAGCACGTTGCCGGCGCTGAAGCCCGCGCCGACGGCCGCGGCGTAGGTCTTGTCGGCGAGCATCGCCTGCCAGCCGGTGTTGAACATCGCCCACAGGGTGCACGGCAGCAGCGCCAGCACCACGAAGATCATCGTGCGCTTGAGGTCGTTGGCGTCGCGCAGGTGGGGGCCGCGCGTCGTGCGCGTGCCCGGCGTGAACATGAAGGTGTCCGCCGCCTCGTAGACCGGGTACCACTTCTCGAGTTTTCCTCCCTTGTGGAAGGACTTGCCCATGGCGTCGAGCTTGCGCCGGAGGAATTTCACGGCTCAGCCCTCCTTCTCGATGCGGGTCAGCATGGTGCGCAGCAGCGCCGTCACCGGCGTCTTGGATTGATCCACGAACTCGCAGAGGGCGAGGTCCTCCTCGGCGAGCTCGAGCGCGCCGAGTTTCTCCGCGCCCTCGAGGTCGTCGCTGGCGAGCGCCTTGATCAGTTGCGTCGGCAGGACGTCGAGCGGCATCACGCGCTCCCACACGCCGATCGGCACGATCGCGCGCGGGCTGCCGTTGAGGTCGGTGTCGAAACGCAGGCGCGCGGCGCCGAGAAACTTCGCGGCGTAGACGTTGGTGAAGGACCAGCGCCGCCCCAGCGGCGCGGACCAGCCCAGGAAATCGCGCGTCGTCTCGTCGCTCAGCAGCGTGACCTGGCGGTCCCAGCAGCCGAGCCAGCCCTCGTCGGTGCCCGGCTGCGCGGTGCGGCCGGACAAGGCCGAGCCGCCGATGAAGCGCACCGCGCCGCCGCCGGCGGCGAAGCCGGCGAACACGCCCATGTCGGCGCCGCGCCGCGTGGCGACGAAGGCGCGCCGGCTCGCGGCCGGACCGACCACCGCGACGCGGCGCGCGGTGGGAACGCGGCCGGTGGCGAAGAACTCGCCGATGTCGGCGACGTCCTGCGCCGCCAGGTGCCAGACCTTGCGCGGGCCGCCGACGGGATCGAGGAAGTGGATGTGGGTGCCGACGAGCCCCGCCGGATGCGGCCCGCGGAACTGATGCGCCGTCACGCCCGCGAGCGCTTGGCCATTGCGGCTGCGCAACTCCGACCAATCTTCCTCGGCGGAGGAGCACAACTTGACGCCGTGCTCGGCGAGCTTGACGAGCGCCTCGAGGCCGACGCGGAAGTGCTCCTCGCGGCCACGCACCGCCTCGCGCGGCGAGGCCGCGAGCGGCTCGCTGTCCATCGCCGTCACGAAGATCGAGCGCGGCGTCTCGGCGGAGTGCGCCACGCGATCGAAAGGACGCTGCCGCAGGGCCGGCCACAGGCCGCTGGCGGCGAGCGCGGCGACGATCTCGGCGCGACCGGCGCGCGCCGCATCCAATCGCGGCCGCGGCGCCTGCTCCGTGAAGTTGTCGGCCTTCACCACCACCGCCAGCACCATGCGCTTGTCGCCGCGCACCACTCGCTCCACGACGCCGGCCGCGGGCGCGGTGTAGAGCACGGCCGGATCACGGCGATCGCAGAACAGCGGACTTCCCACCTGCACGCGGTCGCCCTCCTGCGCCAGCAACTGCACCTTGATGCCCCAGAACTGCTGCGGCAGCAGCGCGACGCGCCCGGGTTCGGGCGCAACTTCGAGGGCCGCCGAGTCGAGACCGCCCGGCAGGGGCAGGTCCAGACCCTTCTTGATCCGGATCAGGGACATCGGGACGAAGGGGAGGGGAAGCGGCGCCGGCGGACGAACCCCGAGCCTGACCCGGATGCTCCCCCGTGCGCACCTAAGGGGGAAGATTGTACGGGCGTTTGACGGAGAAGGAAGGGCGGGCGCCCTAGCGCGGCTTCTGCGGCGGCGGCGCGGTGACCGGAACGTCCACGCGCACCTGGCTGCCGGGAGAAATGGAAACCGGCTCACTGCGCCAATCGCCGCGACGCACGACGTACTTGCCTTCCGACAAGTCTCCAATCTTGTATTCTCCGCGCTCGTCCGCTTGGCTCATGTGAACCATTTCGCCTGCCTCCGTCTCGAGCCGGATGCTCGCGCCCCAGTCGAAGCCCCAGGGGGCATTCTCCGGATTCGGCTTCCAGTTGGCGTCTCGGCCATAGATGACCCCGCCAGGAAGCAGGGTTTGCTGCGGGAGTTGCACCGCGCGATCGCCGCTGACGGCGAAGGGCAGCGAGGCCCACGGGGCGAAGCCCTCCGCGCGCGACTTGACGATCCACTGACCCTCCGGCACGTCACGAAACACGAACTCGCCGTCCTGGTCGGTGGAAGCCGTCGTGCCCATCTGTCCGGGGTCGCCCATTTCCATGGCGAATCCGCCGCTGGTCGAAACCATGGAAATGAAGACGGACGCGTGCTGATCCGGCTCCTTTTCCTCCTCCAGTTTCGCCTCCTCGAGCGTGAGGCGCGCACCGACCACCGGGCCCGCCGGCGATCGCAACACTCCGCGCACCTCGGCGCCATTGAGGCGCACGGTCACCTCTTGCGGACCGGGAAGCAATTCCACCTCGATCGGCGTCGGCGGCGCGTTGCGGCCGGGGCGCGCGGAGATGCGGTATTTCCCCGCCGACACCGGCGGGAGCACCACGTCGCCGCGTCCGTCGGTGGCCACGCCTTGATCCTGGCCGCCGCCCCAGCTGGCCTGGCCGTCGTCGCCCTCGGTGACGGGCGCGATGTGCACCTGCACGTCCGCCGCCGGCAGTCCGGCGCGCAGCACGTGCACCGTCACGATGGCGAGGTCATGCAGCACGAGTTCGCGCTCGAGGCACGTGCCTGCCTCCAACAGCACGGTTTCACCGGCCGGCGGCGCCGGCGCCTCCGGCTCGGCGTCGTTCGAGAGGACCAGGACGTCGCCGCTGAAGAAGCCGCTCGGGGATCCGCCGCCTTCGCCGAGCAGGATCTCGCAAGCTCCGGCGCGCAGATCGCTCCACAGCGCGCGGCCGAGCGCGTCGGTGCGCTTCTCCTCGCCGGATGCGCCGGTGGCCGGATCGCGCAACTTCACGACCACGCCGCGCACCGCCGCGCCGGCGCCGTCCGTCACGCGCACCAACAGCGCGGCCGGCCGCTCCAGCGTGACGACGATCTGTTGGTCGCCGCCCGTGCAGGCAAGCATTTCGTCGGCGCGCGCCCAATCCTGAAGACGCACTCCCACTTTCAGTTCGCCTGCGGGCGCGCCATAGAAGGTGGCCACCCCGTCCGCGTCGCTGCGCTCGGAACCGCTCCAACCGGAGGAGTTGGAGATCACGTGCATGTCCGTGCTGTTGATGGTGAAGGTCTGGCCGGCGGTGGCCGGGCTGGACGTACTCAAGTCCACCGCCGCTCCCGCCAGCGGCCGCCCCGCGGGATCCTGCACGCGGATGCGCAGCGCCGGGCGCGGTGCGACGCGCAGAAGCACGTCCGCGAGCGGCTTGTCCACCTGCAGTGCGAGCGGCTCGCTGGTGGCGCCCTGCGCGGAAGCGCGCAGGCTGAAGGCGCCCGGTTGGATGCCGCTCAACACGAAACTGCCGTCCTCGCCACTGCGCGCTTCCGCGACGGTTTCCTCCCAGCCCCACGGATTCTGCTTGAGCAGCTGCAGGGCGGCGTCCGCCACCGGCGCGTCGCCTTCGCGCAGCACGCGTCCTGACACGGTGAGCGCCGGCGGCATCACCAGAGTGACGTTGTCGCCCGCCGACACCTTGGCCACGTGGCCGGTGGCGAAACCCGGCGCCTGCCCGAGCAACAGCACGGTGGCGACGTCCTCCGGCAGGCCGCGCACGGTGAAGCTGCCGTCCGCCGCGCTGCGCGCATCGGGCTCGCGATCCGGAATGGGGGGAAGGTAATCGCCCCAATAGGCATCGCCATGATCCAGTCGCATCAGGTAGATGGCGGCGTCAGCGACCGCGCGACGGTCGGCGTCCACCGCGCGGCCGCGCACGGTCGCGCCCTGCTTGAGGCGCAGTTCGAAGGACGCGTCGGCGGGCGCCGTGCGGATTTCCAACGCCTCGATCTGGCCGCGCGCATAGCCGATCGCCTCGCTCTCGATGCGGAAGCGCCCGGCCGGCAGACCTTCGAAAGCCACGCGCCCGTCGGCGTCGGTGGTGCGCGACTGCAGCAGCTCGTGTCCTTCCCAGAACATGCCCTCATCCGCGGCGCGCAGGCGCGCGACCGCGCCGGAGATGGGCCGGCCGCTGGCGTCGAGCACGCGGCCGCTCAAGCGCGCCGCGGGCACCAAGGCGATCTCGCCGAGGTCCGCAGTCTCGCCGGGCCGCAGCGCATCGAGGCTGCGCGCCTGCGGCCGCCAGTAGGTGCCGCCGAACTCCAGTTGCAGGCTCTCGCCGGCGGGGACCTCCAGGCGAATCCTCCCGTCCGCGCCGGCGGTGACAGGGTGACGCTGCGGGTTCCCGGCGTCCCGGACGCGGGTGGGACCTCCCGGGGTGAAGAGCTCGGATTGGATGGCGCCAGGAGCCGGGCGCACCTCTGCCCCCGCTGCAGGTCGGCCGTCCGCACCCACCAGTCGGGCGGTGAGCTCGGCCCCGGGGCCGGCCTCCAGCCAACTGCCATGGCCCGATCCACCAGGAATTTGACTTGTTTCACCCGGAGCTCGGGTGATCTCGTCCCGGGAAGTGTTGGCTACCGCCGCGTCCACGCCCGCGCCGCGATCCATGGCAGGGGCAGATCCGTTCCCACCGGCTCCCGAAGGAGCCGGATCGGCGGCAGGCGCCTCGAGCAGAAGCAGGGCTAGGACTCCCGCGAGCAGGAGGCCGCCGAGAAGGAGGAGCAAGGATTTCATCGCACTGAGAAGGGAAGCAGCGTAGAAATGGGGCATGCGCCCGCTTCTTGGGTTCCAGCGTACTGCTTGGCTGATGATCCTACTGGCAGGAGGCCTCATCATTGGCCTTTCTCGGCCCGGCCTGGGCAGCCCGGAGCCGCCCGCCGCGGCCGACCTCCCCGGCCTTTCCACCGCCCTCGCCGAACTGGCCGACCGGGTGGCCGCCGCCACCGTCACTCTCAAGGTGTCCCGCACCGAGGAAGGCGAGGTCATCAGCGGCGAAGGCAGCGGCTTCGTGATCGACGCCTTCGCCGGTCTGATCGTCACCAATGCGCACGTCGTCGGCGACGCCCAGACGGTGCGCGTCGTCTTCCACGATCAGCGCGAGACGGTCGGCAAGGTGGCCGGCACCGATCCGCAGACCGACTTGGCGGTGGTCAAGGTCCAGCCCGGCGTGGCGCGCAAGCAGCTCGCTTGGGGCGACAGCGACGCCCTGCGTCCGGGCAACCTGGTGATGGCCATCGGCAGTCCCTTGCAGCTGGAGGGCACCACCAGCCTCGGCGTCGTCAGCGCCCTGCATCGCCGTCTGCGCGCGGACGATCCCAGCGCCTACGAGGATTTCGTGCAGTTCGACGCCTTCATCGATCGCGGCTCCTCCGGCGGCCCGCTGGTGGACATGCGCGGCGAGGTGGTGGGCATCAACACCGCGATCGCCTCCTCCGCGCAGTCGCAGGCTTGGCGCGGGATCGGCTACGCCGTGCCGAGCGCCATCGCCCGGCGGTACGCCGACGATCTCGCGCAGCTCGGCAAGGCGCGCCGCGGTTGGCTCGGCATCAGCGTGTCCGCGGTCAGCGACGAACTCTCGCGCACGATGAACATGGACCGGCCGTATGGGGCGGTGCTGCGCACCGTCACCAGCGGCGGACCGGCGGCCGTCGCCGGGCTCAAGCCGAACGAGGTGCTGCTCTCGATCAACGGCATCGAGGTCGCCAGCGCCACGCACGTGCGCGCGCGGGTGGCCGCGCTCGAACCGGGCAAACCCGCGCAGTTGCGCGTGCTGTCGCAGGGCCAGATCCGCACCGTCGAGGTGACCATCGGACTGCTGGCCGAGCAAGAGGACGTGTAGAGAAAAAAAGAACGCCGCAGACCCCCATGACTGCGGCGTTCCGGCATTTCCTTGGCCCAGGATGCCTCGAACGTTCTCTCCTCAGTCCCTTCTAGGCGCGCCGCAGGGGCCGGTAACGCGCCTGAATCCAGGATTTAGGCCCGGTTGGCGCCGCTCTTGTGCTCGTCGCGAATGCGGCTGTGCGTGACGCTGGCGGGCGCCGGATCCGGCTGCTCGCCCAGGTCCGGCAGGTTGAGGCGCGCGGCGCCGAAGAAGGCGACCGGGTTGTCCCACACCAGGCGCTGGACGACTTCGCGCCGCACGCCGCGACGCTCGAGCAGGGCGGCGGTGCGCGGCACGCTCAGCGGATCCGCCTTGCCCCAGTCGGCGCTGGAGTTGACGAGCATGCGCTCGACGCCGTGATCCTGGAACAGATTGACGAAGCGCTCGGCGGTGAGTTTGGTCTGCGGATAGACCGTGTGACCCGCCCAGAAGCCGCGGTCGAGGATCTCGCGCGTGGTCTCCTCGGTGGAGTGGTCGATCACGGCGTTCGCCGGATCCACGCCGTGATCGCGCAGCACGTCCATCGAGCGCAGCGTGCCGCGGTTCTTGTCGCGATGGGGGGTGTGCACGAGGATCGGCAGGCCGAGCCGCTTGGCGAGTTCGATCTGGCGCACGTAGGCGCGTTCCTCCGCCGGCGTGATGCCGTCGTAGCCGAGTTCGCCGATGGCGACGACGCCGGGCCGCGCGGCGAATTCCGGCAGCATCTCCAGCACCTGCGCGGCCAGCCGTTCGTCGTTGGCTTCCTTCGGATTGAGTCCGATGGTGCAGCGGTGGGTGATGCCGTAGTCCGCCGCGCGGCTGCGCTCGAATTCGAGG
>CAZDMB010000082.1:0-10711 GCA_964506175.1 uncultured Planctomycetales bacterium
CGCCGAAGCGCGCTGCAGAACTGCTCTACGAGTGCACCCGCGGCTGGTCGTCGGAGAGCCGCACGACGCCGCGGCCCACCATCAGCATCACGCGGCGCTGGAGCGGCGCGATGAACTTCCGCATCGCCTGCAGCACCCTACTCCTCCTCCTCGACGAGGGAGGCGAGCCCGGACTCCGCCTCGAGGTCGGGCTGCCTCAGGAAGGCGTCGGGCCGCACCAGCTCGAGCTCCGCGCGGGATCCGCTCTCGTCCTGGCTCAGGCGCACGGTGTTCAGCAGCAGGGGTCCGTCGACTCGGATGGACGGCAGAGCGCACTGCACGCGCGTGTTCGGCATCCAGAGTGCGCCGGTGTTGCTGGTCCAGCCGGCGGTGGAGACGGTGACCTTCTCGCTGCGCGCGGCGCGCACGGCGGCTTCCCACTCCGCGCGCGCCTGCGCGGCTTCCACGCTCACCGCGGCCTCGGCCACCACCACCAGCCGTCGCGCCGGGCGGATCTGGAGGTCGCGCGCGCGGCCTTCGATGTGCGCTGCCGGCGGCCCGAAGGTCTCATCGTCCCCGAAGGTCTGGCCGCGAACGAGGACCTCCGCGAAGCGGTCGCTGAGGTCCACCTCGAGGGTCGCGGATTGGACGTTGAAGCCCTCGCGGAGCTCCGCGCCCTCCCAGACCTCGGTCGGCCGGGTCAGGAGCAGGTCGCCGCCGGCCGTCGGCATCAGGAGCACGGCGCGCAATCGGCAGGCGCGCTCGATCGCCTCGAACGCCGTTTCGCCGGGCTGGATCCGGAACAGGGCGAAGCGCTCCAGCTCGCCCACGGCATCGACCACGCGGATGCCGAACGGCCGCGCGATCTCCGCGGCGAGATCCTGCAGGCGGGAGTTCCACCACTCGCCGGGCTGGTTCAGGGCGGAGCAGTCGACCAGGTCCCCGGTCCTCGAGCGCCCCTCGATGGAGGAGACGGACCCGCGTTCGTCCAGGCCCGGGGCGACGCGGTCCACGTAGCCGGTCAGGATCAGCCGGCCATCGAGCAGGACCTCGACGGTGGCGCCGGCGCGCGCGGGCCAAGGATCCCGGGTCCGCGTCACGATCGAGAAGGAGCTCGCCGCAGCCTCGAGCGACTGCGTCACGCTGACCGACTTCCAGCCGGTCCAGGCCTCACCCGCGAGCTTCAGGTCGAGCCTACTGCGCATCCTGGAGCACCTGCAGCACCTGCAGGGGAGTGGCGGCTGGCACGAAGCCGGGGTGCCGGATCCGGTTGCGGGCCACGATCTGGTCGCCGCGCGCGGCGTCGTCGTAGAGCTCGTAGCCGAGCACCAGCGCCGGCGTCGTGTCCGAAAGGATCAGGGTCCGCAGCTCCGGCAGGTCCTGGTCCGGCGGAGGCACCGCGCCCGTCAGCACGCTCCGCAGGCCTCCGAGGGCCAGGTAGACGGAGTCGTCCTTGCTGGACTCGGCCTGCAGGTCGAGCTCGGCCGCGATCCTGTCCCGGACCTCCAAGGCGTCGTCGCGCGTCTCCCAGGCCTGCTGGGCGGCGAGCTCCACCGCGCCGGCCACGGCGCCGAGCCGGACCAGGTTGGCCACCGCAGCCCCGTTGGCGTCCGTCTGGCGGTCCAGGGGCGTGGCTCCCCCGGAGCCCTCCACGCTGAACCCGAGGAGCTCGAGGAAGCCCTCGAGGCCGGCGTCGCCGGCGCCGGCCGAGCTGGCCAGAGCGGCGACCGTGAGCCGGATCTCCTCGGCCAGGCGGCGGGGATCCTCGACCAAGTCCTCACCGGAGCCGAGCAGAGCCTGCAGCTGGGCGCGCGTACGGGCGACATCCTCCGCAGCGCCTGCGAAGACACCCAGTTCCTCGATCGCCTCTACGGCCTTCCCAAGGGCATCCACGGCCGCCTGCCGCACGAACTCCGGCACCCCCTCCACCACCATCGCCTCGACCAGCTCCTGCTCCGCGGCTGCCTGGAGATCCGCGGAGGCGCTTCGCACCGCGTCGAGCGGCGCCGCGCGCCGCGCAGGATTCCGGCGCGGGCTGACCTCTCGGAAGGTCAGCGTGAGCCGGGAGAGCCGGCGCTCGCTGGACCGCTCGCTCAGGCTGCCGTCGACGAACACGACGGTCCGGGTCCCGAGGTAGGGGTGCACCAGTTCCCCGGGACCGGAGACCTCCTCACAGACCCGGACCAGCTCGTCCCGCTCGAGGTCGTGGTCCGGGCCGATCAGGTACGCCTCGATGCTGAACTCACCCGGCTTGCGGCCGAGATCCTCCGACTCGCCGGCGTCGACGTGCGGGTACTCGTGCACGACGACGCGGCGTCCGAACTTCTGCTGGTGGGCTTCCACCCGGAAGGCCACGCCGCGGAAGCTCGCCGGCAGGAAGCGGTCGAGCCAGCTCATGGCTCAGCGGCCTACGCGTCCTCGATCGTGTAGAGCGCGATCGCGCGCGCCGCGACGCCGCCGGTGCCCGTGGCGAGCGAGCACTGCATGGCCTCATTCGCCTCGCCTTCCAGGAAGCGGCCGGCCGGGATCGGCGCCGACCACACGCCGGTCGTCGCCACGATCCCTACGGTGAACAGCGCCGTGCCAGCGCCGAAGCGGATGCGCAGCGCGCGCGTGGAGGCATCCCCGTTGGAGTACAGCAGCGCGTGGAGACGGATGCGCTTGCCGGCGCCAGGCGCCGCGACGAGGTTGACGTAGGTGGTGTCAGCCGGCGCGGCTTCGGCGTAGAGCAGCGCCGGACCCGTCGCACAGACCTTCGGAATCAGGCCGGACTTCTCGCCGCGCACGGCGGCTTGTCCCTCGGCGCCAGGATGGAACTCGGCAGGGGTGAAGGTTTCAGGCATGGTGGTGGACCTGGTCCGACACTACCCGGCGGCGGCGTGGAGCACGCCCGTGCGCAGGTCGAGGTCCATGCCGCGGTCAGCCTTCAAGCCGACCTTCGGCTCAGCGCCACTCGGCGCGCGCAAGTCGATCGTCACGTGAGCGTTGTTCGTCTGCGTGGAGCTCGCGGGCTTGGGTGGAATGAACATGCCGCCGGACATCTGCCGACCGAAGGCCCTGCCGGTCTCGAGTTGCCGCGCTGCTCGGTCCTCGCTGGCATCGTCCACGCTGACCCCGTCCACCTCGATCTTGGTGTCCTTGCCGCTGAAGAGGTTCTTGATCCAGTCCGGCACCCATCCCGTCAGCCACTTCAATCCAGCGGTGATCTTGTCTACCAGCCAGTCGAACTTCCCGGCGAGCCGTGCGATCGCGGAGATGACAGCACCGATGACTACCACCCAACGCACCAGAGGGTTGGCGAGGATCATCCTCGTCCAGGCTCCCAGCGCAGGGAGGAGCCTGGTCCAGATGGTGACCGCCAGGGACCTGACGACTCCGATCATGCGCCCGAGCGCGAAGCCGACGAAGTTCGCAATCACCGGGATGAGCCTGGCCACCGCGGCCATGGTGGCGTTGAGAACCAGGTTGAGCCGCGCGCCCGCGCCCGTGGCGACCCAGATCCGCGCAATCACCATGGCCAGAAGGACTCCGAGCTTCACGAGCGCGAAGCTCAGCGAGGCCACGGCGAGGAGCAGCGGCCCGCCGAGCACCAGCGCGATCGCGCCGGCTGCGACGTTCGCTGCCCCGAAGCGATCGCTTAGCGCCTTCACGGGAGCCAGGATCTGATGCAGCTTGGCCCAGACCTCGCCGAGGCGATCGCGCAGCGTGGCCAGCCGCTCAGGCAGCTTCTCCGCAAACCTCTTGGACCACTCCCGCACCTTCGGGCCCCACTCCACGACGAGCGTCGTCAGCCTGTTCGTCAGGTCGAGCAGGGCCGGGGTGATGGCGGACAGGAAGGTGCGCACGAGGCCGGAACCCGCCGAGCGCAGGTCCGCCATCGAGTCGCCCAGCGCCTCGGCACCGACGACAGCGTCCTCGGACATCACGGCGCCGAGCTCTCGAGCCCGCGCGCGGAGCCTCGCGATCTCGTCCGCGCCTTGACCGAGGAAAGGCATCAGGTCCAGGCCGGCCCTTCCGAAGATCCGCGATGCGAGGGCGTTGCGCAGCTCCTGCGACTCGAGCGCGGCCAAGCCGCGCGTGACGTCATCGAATACGTCCTCTGCCTGGCGCAGGCTGCCGTCCGAGTTCCGCACGCTCACGCCGAGCGCGTCGAAGGCCGTGCCCGAGACGCCGAGGCCCGCAGCCGCCTCGGCGATGTTCCGTGAGAGTTTTCCCAACCCCGACTGCAGGGAATCGACGGATGCGCCACTGCGCTCAGCCGCGTACTCCATCTCCTGCAGCCACTCGACGCTGACGCCGAGCCTCTTCGAGGTAGAGAGGATCCGGTCGCCGGCCTGGGTGAACGAGTGCAGCAACGCGCCGAAGGCCGCTCCGGCCGCAGCCGTCATGAAGGTCAGTCGCCGGGTCAGCCCGCCGACCGCACTCGCGAGCCCTTGTGTCCTCTGCAGGACGGTTCCGACCTGGCTTGAAACCTCCCGCAGGCCGCTCGAGACCGCCAGGCCGCGCAGCGACTTCTGCACCCGCTGCAGAGGCAGGAAGATCCGTTGGATGTTCCTGCGCGCGCGGTGCATCGGCGCGCTGACGCGGTCGACCGCGCCAATGACGACGGAGAGCGGGAACTGCGCCTTCGTGGTCACGGCTTCAGGTCTCGCTGGTGCGGTTCACGGCGCGAGCGACGTCGGCCCAGAACCAGATGTCGTCGGGAGTCAGGTTGTCCAGCTCGCTCGGTTGCCATCCCCATCGATCCGCAAGCTGGCCCAGCGCTAGGCGCCAGTCGGTGGGGAGACGCCGAAAAAACCGGCCACGATCTCCACCACGTCTCCGACGTCCTCCGGGTGCATCTGGTCGATCACGGAGGGAGGCTGCTCGGCGAGCTTCGCGGCGATGTCCAGGAAGTGCCCCATCGTGATCAGCTCCTCCTTGGCCGGGATCCCGCGGAAGTCCTTCGCACGCGCCGGGCGAAAGGTCAGCTCGGTGATCGTGGTTCCAGCCAGCGTCACCGGGTGCTTCAGCCTGTAAACCTTCGGAGAGTCGGACACGCCTACACCTCCTCAGCGCGCAGGCCTTCGAACCGCACGGGCACCTCGCCTTCCTCGGTCGAGGCGGTGCCTTCGCCGGCGTACCAGGCGTCGGACAGCGCGACAGCCTTGCCGTTGCCGATCTCGAGAGTGACCAGCGCACCGTCGAGCTGGAACAGCTCCTTGAGATCCAGGTCGCCGCGGTCGGTGATTGCGCCCTCGATGAACGGCGTCTGCTGCTCCTCCTTGTAGCCGTGCACGGTGTCGGCGCCCACGATCGCCTCGCGCTTCGGCGTGCCGAGGCCGTAGGTGAAGTTGCCCTTGGCTTGGTGGGTGACGCCGTTGACCTTCAAGAAGATCGAGCCGGCGCGGCGGTTGGGGGACACGGGCATGGCGGGTTACTGCGGGACGCCGATGGGCGCGTTGAGGCGGAAGCCGAACTGCACCGCGGTGATCATCAGCTGATTGATCAGGTTCGGCGGGAGCAGGAAGTTGAGCCGGTTGGGATTGGCCATGTCGCGCTCGACGATCAGGTCCTTCTTGAACTGGTCCACGTCCTCGACCAGGCCGAGGGACTCCCACTGCGCGAACTTCGAGATCGCGAAGGCGCGGCCAATCTTCGGCGTCATCACTGCCTGGCCGGCGCCGAAGCGCGTGCCGTCGTCCGCGAGCTTGTGCCGCGGGAACTGCACGAGGAAGGAGTTCACGAAGTCGTAGCGGAGGTAGCCGAGCGTGAAGAGCGTCGGCACGTCCAGGTACGCCGTGTCCGGCGCGCCGAAGCCGTTCTCCTGGTAGGTGGTCAGCAGGCGCTCGCACCGCACCACGCCGCCGGCGTCGACGGTGAAGGTCGAGATGCCGTCGAACAGGAGGAGGTTGCGCTCCTCGAGCGTGAAGCGATCCGCCTCGGAGGGCGGCAGCACCCCCAGCAGCGGAAGAGTCTGGAACGGCCGCGCCGGATCCAGGTTGCCGTAGAGCGCGGCGACGGCCGCGACTGCGGCGGCCCACTCGTAGGCCGGCGTCGGGCTCTTCTCGAAGCCCATCACCGACAGGTGCGGGCTGTTCAGGCCGTCCCCGAAGGTGATCAGGCTCGCGTGGGTGTCGTTCTTCGCGAGGAACGCCACGCCCTCGATCGCGCGCAACGGACCGAAGCGCGAGGTCAGTTCCGTCCCGAGCGCCGTCAGGTTGGCCGAGTTCGTCCAGGGGCAGACGATCACGTTGTAGTGCTCGTCGCCGATCACCGGCCACGCCGTCGCGATGTCCGGATCCCCGGAGCCGCTGGCCGGCTGCACGAAGGCCAGCGTGATGCCCGCCGGCGTGCGCTCGTCGGCGTAGTAGTTTGCGCGCAGGTCGAGGCCGTTCGCGGCCGTGCCCTTGTTGCGCGCGGTCAGCGTGACCACGCCGCCGGCAGCCGCGGCGCTGAACGGCAGGTACGTCGCCAGGTTGATGGCGGCAGCGATCGCCGCAGCCACCGTGGTCGCCGTCGCTCCACTGGCGACCGCCACCTGCAGCCGGCGGCCCGCGACGTAGAGGTAGACCGTTCCGGCCTCCGTTGCGGTCCCCGTCACGGTGATCGTGCCCGTCGCGGCGACGCTGCCGCCGGCGTCGGCCAGGCCGACGAAGGTCATCTTCGTGACGCGGTTGTTCGCGAACAGCGCACGCGCCATCCCGTGGAGCTGCGAGCCTTCCCCGAAGTAGGTGGCTGCCTGCTCCTCGGAGGTCACGAGCGTCGGCACCAGCGCGGCGACGGTGCCAGTGGACAACCGCTGGCCGAGCACAAGGACTTCGAAGGGTTGAATCGTCGGGCCCTGGTTCGCCTTGCTCGAGTCGAACTCGGCGTAGACGAAGGGCACCCGCAGGGTGCTCGGGATGTTGTTGTAGGTGACGGGCATCGGTCAGGCTCCTACTTCGAGGCCTTCGGCGTGAACTCGACCACGTCGCCGGCGCGCCGGCGGCGCATCCAGTACGTGGTGCGCGGGACCTCTGCGCCTTCCGGCGGCAGCGGCTGCTTGGTCGCGGGCACGAGGACGATCAAGCCCTCGCGGCTCGGCTTCACGTGCATGGTGTCTTGCTTCACTGCGGGAGGGCCACCTCGGCCTCGATCTCGGGAACGCCGTCCGGACTCGGCGCGGTGTCGATCTCGACGCCGGCGGACTCGAAGGAGTCCAGCTGGTCGCCCGCGGGATCCGGCGCGTCCTGGTAGTACGCGACCTCGAAGGTGATGCGGTGCGAGCCGACGATGGTCTTGCCTTCGATCGCAAGATCCTGGTCCACGCGCACGAGGCGGGAGTTGGCGGCCGTGCCGTTGAAGGTGTCGTTCCGGAACAGGATCTGCTCGACCTGATGGTCGAGGTCGTCGAGCGCGTCGAGCACGCTCGCGAGGGTCGCGCCCTTCGCGGCCGTGATCACGTGCAGGGTCAGCTGGCGCTTGTACTCACGGGGACCGTCGCTGCTGATCTCGATCGAGGCCTCGCCGTCCGGGTTCAGCAGGATGCAGGGCAGCTCCTCCTCGAACACGCGGTCAGCGTTGTCCACGAACACCCGCGCGCCGGCCGCGGTCTGGCCGACGAGCATGGCCAGGGCGGCCTGCCGGATGAGCTTGCGCTTCTGGCTCATGCCGCCTCGCGGAGGATCAGAAGGCCGCCGTCCTCGCTGTCCGGCCGCCAGTCGACGACCGTGAAGTTGCGGCTCCGCACGACCACGGCGTCGCCGCGCTTCGGCTGCGCGGCAAGATCCGAGGTCCGGATGCCCAGCACGGGACTGACTGAAGTCACCTGCGCGCCCGTGTCCATGTCGAGTGCGACGTGGTCCTCGTCGAAGATGCCGCGGATGGTGACGGAGGAGCCGCCCGCCGGCGTGAACACCGCGTCCTCGCCGAAGGTGGCGAGGCACTGGGCGTTCATGCCGGCGGACTGCTCCTTCCAGCCCATGGCCTACAGCTTCAGGCGGATCTTGACGGTGGTGACGCCGTTGCCCGCGGCTTCGATCGCCCAGCCGGCGAACGAGTTGTTCGTCGCGGTGAGCGTGAGCCGCTTGTTCGTGTCGTCCCAGTAGAGCTGGGCGCCCACGGTGACGACGTCGGTGCTGAGCTTCGTGAGCTCGACGACGCCGCTGACGCGCACCGCGCCGACCTTGTTGGCCGGAATGGTGGCAATTGCCACGCCGAGGAAGCCCGTGGTGCCGGAGCCGATCAGGTAGCCGGCGCCGGAGAGGACCTCGGCGGACGGGGTGACCTCGAGGACGGCCCCGGGTTGGATGAAGTTCTTCATGCTGGCGGTGTGGGTGGAGGGCCAGGCGCCGGAGCGCCTGGCCCGGGTTCATCAGGCGCCGGCGTTCCGCTGGAAGCCGCGATGGTCGACGAGGGCCGCGCCGAAGTCGTGGAAGGCGCGGATCTCGACGCCGAGGGAGTTCCAGCCCTCCTGCGTCTCGACGTGCACGCCCTCGCTGCCCTCGAGGTAGGCGTACTCGAGCGTGTCGATCAGGCCCGGATCGGCCACGCCGATGAAGGCCGTCGCGCTGATGGCGTCCAGGCGCGGCTCGACGACGACCGACTGGAAGGCGCCGACGAACGGGTTGACGTCGGAGTCCTTCGCCGCGTTCGTGCGAGTGGTGAGCTGCTGCGCCTTCGTCTCGAGGCTGGACGGCACCACCAGGTGGCGCAGCTCGAGGTTCAGCAGGGTCGCGCCGTCGAGGCCGACCTGGTTGCGCAGCGCCTTGCGCATCACGCCGAGCCCGTCCACGGAGAGCGCCGAGCCGGCGCCGGTGTTCAGGTTCTTGTGGTTCGCGTGGAACAGCGCGATCCCGTCGCCCATCGTGGCGCCAGCGCCGGCCGCGGCGGTGAACATCGCCCAGACGACGTTGTTCTCGAGCACCGAGGCGCGGATGCCGAAGGCCTGCGCGAGCTTGGTGAACGCGTCCAGGTCGTCGTTGTAGATCATCTGGCGCGTCAGCGTGAGCTTGCGCGCGTAGGTCTTGAGCTGGATCGTCTCCTTGCCCTCGACCATGCTGCCGGCCTTGATCTCGCCACCCTCGGGGAGCTCCGCCAGGTCGGGCGCCTCGCCGAGCTTCACCAGGTGCTTCTGCTTGAAGTCGGACAGCGTGCTGCGCCGGCCGATCGTCAGGAAGGTGCGCGGCTGCGCGGCGTAGGCCGCGCGCAGCACCTTGTTGGCGACGTCGAGCGTGATGCTCGGGAAGTCGCTGGAGGACAGCGAGCGCGCGATGATGTCGTGGCGGCTCATCAGGTCCGTGCTGATGCCGCGCATCTCGAGCAGCTCGCGGGCGGTCTCCACCAGCGAGCGGCTGCGCCAGCGGCGCGCCGTGTCGGGCAGCTGGTGCACGCCCGGGTTGACGCGGTGCAGCAGGGCGGCCGTGACCGCATCACGCACCGCCGGGTCCGGCTGGTTCGGCAGGACGCGGGTCGTGCCGGAGATCGGCTGAGCTTCGCTGCGCTGCGCGATCTGCAGCAGGATCCTGGCGTTGGCCTCAGCTTCGGTGCAGCGGCCGGTGACCAGGTCGTCGACCACCTGGTCCTCGAACTGCTGGCCGAGCTGATTGCGGCGCACGTGGGAGCGCACCGCGGCGAGATCGACCGCGCGCGCCGCCGGCGCCGGCGCGGCCGGCGCGGGGCTGGCGGGAGCCGCGGCTCGGGTGGGATCCGCGGCAGGCTGAGCCGGCGCGGGGGTGGCGGGATCGGGAGGCATGGTCGTGGATTGGTTCAGGCGGGATTCACCGGCCGGTTGCGCGGCGAAGTGGACGAGGCTCTCGAAGGTGCGAGCCTGGTGGCGAGTGCGGACGCCGGCGCCGTCATCGAACGGAACGGAGACCAGCGAGATCTCGAACGGCGTCCAGCGGATCGCTTTGAAGCGCCGCAGGTTGGCCTTCGCATCCTCCGGCGTGGTGGTCTCCTCCCACTCGCTGACTTCGTAGCCGATGGAGGACTTGCGCAGGATGCCGTCCTGCACGTCGCGCGCGATCGGCGCGACGTCCTCGCGGCCGCTGAGGCGTGCGCGTGCGAGACCTTGGCCGCTCTCGAGCCAGGCCTGCTCGACGACTCCGATCACGCCGCGGTTGCCGCCCGAGCCGTGCAGGTCCATCCAGTAGTGGGAGTCGCACAGGGGCGCGCCGTTGTTCAGGCGCGACAGGTCGACGTTCTCGGGCTCCATCCCGAGCTCCTCGATCCACTGGTCGAGCCACTGGCCCGTCGGCGCCCAGCCGTAACGCCGGCCCTCCGCGCCCGTCGACCAGACGACCTCGAAGGTCCGCTGCTCGGCGTTGAACGAGTTCGCGCGGACCGTCAGCTCCCGGGTGAGCGGCTCCATGCGCACGCGGTTCTGCGCGCGCGCGGCGCCGGCCTCGGGGAGAACGCTGGCTCCAGGCATCGAGGCCGACACAATCACGGAACGAAGCCCGTGTCAAGGGCCACCCCGAAGGCCGACGGCGACCTACTTCGGCTGGGCGGTTTTCTCGCTGTCCGGCACGTCGCCGGCCTGCAGGATGCCGGAGAGCGTGACCTTCCGCGGATCCGTGTCCAGGACCAAGCCGAGCGCGTCCAGCCTGCGGTTCGTTTCCGCGATCTCCGCCAGGACCTCGTCCGGATCCTCGCCCTGCTCGGCGATCGCCTGGTCGAGGGACTGCAGGCCGGAGCGCACAGCCGCGCGGATCGCCGGGACCTCCTTCGTCGGGTCCAGCAGTTCCTTCCGCGGCGCGCGCCACTTCGC
>CAZDMB010000083.1:0-9743 GCA_964506175.1 uncultured Planctomycetales bacterium
GATCCAGGGCCTGACCGAGTTCCTGCCGGTCTCCTCGAGCGGCCACCTCGTGCTGGCGCGGGAGTACCTGCCCGGAGGCGGCGCCCTGGCGCAAGACGCGTCGGTGGAGGTGCTGCTGCACCTCGGCACCCTGCTCGCCGTGCTGGCCTATTACCGGCGCGAAGTCTTCGGCCTGGCGGCCGGCGCGCTCGGCCGTGGCCCGGAGCCCGGCGCCCAGCGGCGGCTCCTGGCTTGGCTCGTGCTGGCTTCGCTCCCGGCGGGCATTCTCGGGGTCGCCTTCGAGACCCGCATCGAATCCGCCTTTGCCGTGCCCGACTTCGCCGCGGCGATGCTGCTCGTGACCGCAGCCATCCTCGCCCTGAGCGCGCGCTTCGGCACGGCGGGCCGCGAGCTCCAAGCCGTCGGCGCCGGCACCGCTTTCCTGATCGGCTGCGCGCAGGCGGTCGCCATCTTGCCCGGCGTGTCGCGCAGCGGCAGCACCATCGTCGCCGGTCTGGCGCTCGGCCTGTCGGTGCAGACTGCGGCGACCTTCTCCTTCCTCCTGTCCATCCCGGCAGTGGCGGGAGCCATCGTGCTGAAGTCTCCCGAGCTGCTGCACGAAGGCGTGGCCGAGCCGGCCGCCGCCATCGCCGGCGTGCTCGTGAGCGGCGCCGTCGGCTTCGCCTCGCTCGGCTTCCTCGCCTTCATCGGCCGCAGCCGGCGGCTGTGGTGGTTCGCTCCCTACTGCGCCGCGCTCGGCATCGCCGGACTGCTGGCGGGCGTGTTCGGCCTCAGCGCTTCGCCGTAGCATTGACCGCCGGATTGGCGGCCGCGCGGCCGCGGCTGCGCTCTTGCGCCACCCAGGCGCGCAAGCGCGAGCCCGGGCACTCCGTGTCGCGGAAGTGGTCGTGGCCCCAGACCTCGCGCGCCGTGATGCCATACTTGGCGCGCAGCGCGGCGACGAGTTCATCGAGCGCTGCCAGTTGCGCGGCCGTCGGCTCCTGCACGCGGGTGTACTCCGGCCCGCGCTCCGGCTGGGCCTCGAAATTGCCCATCAGGGCGATGCCGATGTTACCTTGGTTCGCCTCGCTGTTGCCGGCGTGCGCGCCTTGCACCTCGATGTTGCGGCCTTCGACCACGCGGCCCGCGCGATCGATCAAGAAGTGATAGCCGATGTCCGCCCAGTGGCGGTCGCGAACGTGCAGCATCTGGATGTTCTGCACTTCGGCGATGGTCGCGGCCAGGGAATCACTGGTCAGCGGCTCCGCCGTGTGATGGACCGTGATGCGGTAGGGCTTGCCCATCGGATCATGGTTGGCCTGCAGATTCTTCGCCCGCCACTGGGCGCGCGTCACGTCCACCAGCCCGTTCGCGGGCGTGCTGGCGGCCGGCGCCGCCTGCGGCGCGGCGGCGGCGAGCAGTCCCGCGGCGGCGAGGTAATCCTTGGTGCGCAGCGCAAGCTCCGGGTCCGCCGCGGCCACACCGCCGCGTCCTGCCGCGATCAGGTAGTTGACCTCTTCCAGAGCCGGCTTCTCCAGGCCGACGCGCGCCTGCTCCAGATGGGAGATGCCCATGCGCGGCGCGCCATCGAGGTAGTAACTGAGGCCGATGCCGCGCTCGGCGCGCGCCGCCTCGGCGAGGCTGACGTCGCCTTCGAGCACCTCGAAGAAGGCGTAGCGCGCCTCTTCCGGCCGCTTGAGCTCGAGCAGCAGCTCGCCCATGCACAAGCGCGCCTCGAGCCGATCCTCGCGGTTGTACAGCGGCAGGCGCTCTTCCCACCAGGCCAAGCGCTGCTCCGCCGGCAGGTCTCCCGGCGGCGAGATCACCGGCGGGTCGTAGGTGACCATGGGAGCGGGCGCCGGCGCCGGCGGCGCGGCGCAAGCGCCGCACAGAAGTGCGCCAAGGAAGAAGGCGCGCGCGGCGCCGGACCCGAAGGGAGCCGGAGAGGCCATGAGCGCAGGCTACCGGATGGCAGGATGCGCTTTCCAGCGTCGTCCGACAGAAGCCTTAGGATGCTGCGGCATGGCGCGCGGCCGCTTCTGGGTGATCGAAGGCATGGATGGCTCCGGGAAGAGCACCCAGGCGCGCCTGCTCGCCGACGCCCTGCGCGAGGCGGGGGGAGCGCCGCTTGCCCTGCGCGAGCCCGGGGCCACCCCGCTGGGCGAGAGCCTGCGCGCGCTGCTGCTCCGGCGGGATCCCCGTCACGGCGCCTGGAGTCCCCGGGCCGAGGCGCTGCTGTTCTTCGCCGCGCGCGTCGAGTTGCTGGAGCGCGTGGTGGCGCCAGCCCTGGCGGCCGGACGCGACGTGGTGTGCGAGCGCTTCAGCCCGTCCACCCTGGCCTACCAGGGCCAAGAGTCCGCGGACGCCGAGTTCGTGCTCGCCCTCGAACGCGCCTGCGTCCCGGCCCGACTGCAGCCGGATCGCGTCCTTCTTCTCGACCTCCCGGCCGAGGAATCCCTCCGCCGCGCTTTGGCCGGAGCGCACGCGCGCGGCGAGGGTCCCGACGCCATCGAAGCGCGCGGTCTCGCCTTCCAGGAGCGGGTGCGTGACGGTTATCTGCGCTACGCCCGCGCGCACCCGCAGCGCTGCACGGTCGTGCCGGTGAGCGGTTTGAGCGAGACGGAGGTCGCGGCGCGGATCGCCGCCGCGCTCGGCATGGAGGTGCGCAGGTGAAATCCGGCCACGCGAGCGTGCCTGCGGGTTTCGCGCGCGCCGTCGCCGCGGGCCAACCCGCGGACGCTTGGTTGCTGCTGGCGCCCGGGCGCGCGCGCGCGCGCGCCGTCACGCTGGCGAGCGCCGGCCTCGTGCTCGGAGCCGGCGACGATCCGCGCGGACACCCGGACTGCGCGCTCTTCGATCCGGAGGAGTTCGGCGTGGACGGCCTGCGTGTCGAGCACGTGGCGCAGCGCAAGGACGGCGTGCCGAGCGTCGAAGAGGCGCTGCGCTACCGGCCTTTGCGCGGCGTCTGGCGCACGGTCGTGCTGCTGGATGCGGATCGCATGAACACGGACGCCCAAGGTGCGCTGCTGAAGACTGCCGAGGAGCCGCCGCAGGGCACCCTGCTGCTCCTCTCCGGCTGCAATCTGGGCGCCTTCCTGCCCGCTCTGCGCTCACGCTGCCGCGTGCTGCGGCTCGGCCCGGAAGATTCCGCCGTCCTCGAGCGCCAGGCCGCGACTCGCGGCATCTCCGCGGAGGAATGGCGGGACCTGGATCGCTGCATCGGCGGCGAGGCCGCTCTGGACTTGAGCGCCGAGCAACGCGCCTTCCTGCTGGAGCGCCTCCAGACCCTGCGCGCGTGGCGTGCCGGCGAAGATCCGACCGCACGCTGGCTGGAGGATCCCGACGAGGGGGGACGCGCCGCGGTCGCGCGGGACAAACTGACCCTCCTTCTGCAGGCGGCGATGGGCGAGTTGCTGCGCTCCGTCCCGGACGCCCCCCTGGCGGCCCGGTGGGCGGACGCCTTGGACCTCGCCTTGGCCGATCTGGAGGGAAACGTCACGCCAGGCCTGGTTCTGGCACGCCTCAGGGCGACGGTGGTCGGTCTCAGGTAAGGGGATCTATCCCAAGCATTTGCAATGCTTTAGGATGAGAGACATCCATGTGTGACCGGCTGCGCCGAGGATCCCGGAAGATTCCGGGCAAACCCGCGCTCCCACGGTCCGATAGGCTTTCGAGGTAACCCCGCCATGGACGACCGCAAGCTGCAGCCCCTCATCCGCGAGATCCGCGCCCAGAGCGGGCGGCGGTACGCCGAGGCGGCGTATTTCTTCGTCCTGGAGGCCCTGGACCACACGATTTTCATCCAGGGAAAAGGGGAGGCCCCGCATGAGAGCCGGCACATCAGCGGGCGCGACCTGCTCGAGGGCATCCGTCGCTACGCGCAAGAGGAGTTCGGACCCCTGGCGCCTTTCGCCTTCCGTTCCTGGGGCGTGCATCGCACCGAAGACTTCGGCAGCATCGTCTTCGAGATGATCGAGGCCGGTTTGCTGAACAAGGACGAGAACGACCATCCGCGCGACTTCGCCAACGGCTTCGACTTCGAACGCGCCTTCGCCGAACTCGAACCGCTGCGGGAGCGCCCGCGCCGCGGTCCGGTCAAGGAAGGCGCATGAGCCTGCGCGCCGCGGCGCGGTTGGGCATCGTCGCCGCCGCCGCCGTGCTGCTGTGGTTGCTGCGGCCGGTCACGGTTCCGCTTTTCCTCGCCTCCTTGCTGATGCTCGTAATGCTGCCGCTGCACAAGCGGTTGCGCCGCCGCCTCGGCCCCTCCGGGTCGGCGCTGGCCTGCACCCTGATTTGCATCCTGGCGCCCGTCGTCCTGCTGCTGCCGACCGCGCCGGATCTGGGCCAGCTCGCCTCCTGGGTCGCCGGGGCCGATCTCGACGCGCTGCGCGCCTGGCTCACGACCCACCTCACCGCGCTGCGCGAGCACCTGCCCGCGCCGCTGGTCGAGCGCCTCACGGCGCTCGATCTGACCGAGGCGCAGATCGCGGCGCAGGCGGACGAGGCGGCGCGCGCGCTGCTCGCGAGCGGCGGCTGGGTGCTGCTCTTTTTCGGCGGCATCTTCGTGCTGCTCAGCACGCTCGTGCTGATGCCGGTGTTCCTCTTTTATCTGTTGCAGGGTTCGCCCTGGCTGGCGCGGCTGCGCGGCGAGTTGCCGCAGGAGTGGCACGGGCGCTACGACCGGCTGCTGCCGCGCATCGGCGACATCCTGCGCACCTTCCTGCGCGCGCGCCTGCAGGTGGGCGCGATCAAAGCGCTGCTCGCCGGCCTCGTCCTGCTGGCGCTCGGCTTTCCCGGCGCCTACACCCTGGCCCTGCTGCTCGGCCTTCTCTCCATCCTGCCCGTGATCGGGCCGCTGGCGGCGTTCACCGCCGTGGCGCTGGTGGGAATGGCGGACGGCGGGCGCACCGGCGGAGGGCTCGCCGGCCTGACGGCCGCCGCCGCGCTGGCGGTCAGCCTGGAGGTTCTGGAGGGCTACGTGCTGCTGCCGCGCATCGTCGGCCGCGACCTCGGCCTGTCCGATTTCGCCGTGATCATCGCCATGCTCAGCGGCGGCGTGCTCTTCGGTTTCTTCGGCGTGCTCGTTTCCGTGCCGCTGGTGGCGGTGCTGCGGGTGCTGTACGTGGAGTTCGTGCGTCCGCTGATGCGTGGACAGGCCCGCGCGCCGGCGGCATGACGGCGCGCACCGTCCTTCGCGGCGGATTCCTCGGCTTCGAACTCCCCGGAGCCGTCGCCTGGCCGGGCGTGCGCCACGTCTTCGCCGCGCGCCAGCCCGCCACGGGAGCCGGCAATCTGTCGCTCTCGGGCGATCGCGACCGCGCGAGCGCGCTGGCGGCGCGCGCGCAGTGGTCGGAACACTTGGGCGTGAGCCCGGCGGACTGGACTTGCTGCGCGCTGGAGCACGGCGCCCGCGTGCGCGTCGTCGGCGCGGCCGACCGCGGCCGCGGCGCCGACGATCCGGCCCAGGTGCTGCCGGCCGCGGACGGCATCATCACGGCCACTCCCGGCCTGGCGCTCTACCTGCCGGTCGCCGACTGCGCCGCCGTCCTGATGCTGCGCGGCGGACCGCGCGCGCGCCTGGGCGTGTTCCACGCCGGCTGGCGCGGGTTGGCCGCCGGGGTGCTGCGGGAGGGCGTGCGGCGCATGCGCGAAGGCGCGGCGGAAGCGCCGGTGCTGGCAGCGATCTCTCCCTGCGCGCGCGCGCCCTCCTACGAAGTGGGGGCCGAGGTCGCGGCGCTGGCGCCGCCGGCCGCCGTGCACCGGGACGGCGCGCGCCGATCGGTGGACGTGGGCGCGTGGTGCGTCGCCGAGTTGCGCGCCGCCGGCCTGCCGGCGGAGGCGATCACGGACTGCGGTGTGGACACGCTCTCGGACGCGCGCTGCTTCAGCCATCGCGCGCACGGCGCGGGCGCCGGCCGCAACGCCTTGATCGCGGTGCTGGCTTAGCGTCCGCCGTCGGTCACCGGCTGCGCGCTGTCGAGCTTGGCGCGCGCCAGGGCGCGGTACTCCGGAAACTCCGAACTCTGGCGGCCGGCCTTGTCGAGGATGACGCCGATGCCTTCCTGCAACTGCGGATCTTCCTCGAAGTCGCCGAAGAAGCCATTGCCCGGGAACACCTTGCCGCGCGCGTCGCTGACGATGCCGCGCAGGGCGCGGCGCACCCAGCGCCGCACTTCCTGCGGATCCAGCGAAGGGCCCAGTCCGGCGTAGAACTCGCCCCAGCCGGGGTAGCCCTCGATCTTGTGGTCGTCGAATTCCGCCAGCCGCACGGCGGTGGCGGCATCGGCCTCGTAGATCTGGCGCGCGTAGGTGCGGAACGCGTCCTTGGTGATCAGGCGGTCCAATTCGCGCAGGGTCGGGTAATCCAGGTCCGGAAAGCGCACGACCTCGTCGGGATGCACGCCGCCGACGCGGGTGACGCGGCCGTCGTGATCGCGCAGAGTGTGGATGCTGGAGCCGTCCGGCAGGTAGTAGTAGGCCATGGTGATCTTCACCAGCGGCGCATAGTCGTACTTGCCGTTGCCGTTGACGTCGGTGTAACTCTCCCAGTCGTCGTGCTGGCGGTTGCGGTTCTGGTCCTGATAAGGCTCGTCCTGTTCACCGGGCAGGCGGAAGGTCTGCTGCACCGAACCCTTGCCGAGCGTGCGCTCGCCCACGAGCACCGCGCGGTCGTGCTGCTGGAGCGCGCCCGCCACGATCTCCGAGGCGGAAGCGCTCAAACCGTTCACCAGGATGGTGAGCGGCAGGTCTTCGGGAACGAGAGCGGCTTCGGTGGTGAAGTGGCGCTCCTCGTTGACGCGCGAGCGCGTCGACACCACCAGCCGGTCGCGCGGCAGGAACACGTTGGCAATGGCCACGGCGCTCTCGAGGTAGCCGCCCGGGTTGTTGCGCAAATCCAGCACGACTCCGGCGAGCGCTCCGCCCTGCTGCGCCTCGCGGATGGCCTGGGCGATGGCGGGGGCGCTGTCCGCGCCGAAACTGACCAGCTCCAAGTAGAGCACGCGGCCCGGCAACATCTCCTGCGCCAGCAGCGGAATGTCGATGCGCTCCCGCCCGACGGTGATGTCGCGCGGCTCGTTCCAGCCCGGGCGCCAGATCTTCAGCGTCACGGTGGTGCCCGGCTTGCCCTTGAGGCGGCGGATGATCTCGTCCTGCGGCTGCTCATTGGTGCTCCAGCCGTCCACCTCCAGCACCTTGTCGTCGGACAGCAGGCCGGCCCGGTAGGCCGGGCCGCTGTAGATCGGCCGGACGATGGTGAACACGCCGCTGACCATGTTCACGTAGGCGCCGATGCCGCCGTACTGCGGATCCATGTCGTACTTGAACTCCGCCACCTCCGCGGAGCTCATGAAGTCGGAGTAGGGATCCAGCCGTCCGAAGATGCCGTCGGCGGCGGCGTCGATCAGCTCCTCGCGGGTGTACTTCTCGCCCTCCATGTGGCGCGCCTGCAGCATGCGCAGGACGTCTCCCAACTCGGCGAGCGGCGCCAGCGTCGGATCGTCCTTGGCCGACGGCGCGGGCTTCTCTTCGACCAGCTTGAGCAGCGCGGCTTCCTTCTCGCGGTGGCGCTCCTGGTCTTCCTGGCGATCCAGCAGGGCGCGCGCCAACACTGCGTCGGCGTCCACGCCCTCGGCGATGCCGGCGATGAGCGCGGTCTCGCGCGGATCGAGGATCACGCCCGCGCGTCCCAAGGCGAGCGCGCCGCGGCGCTGCAGCGCGGGGTCGGCGCTGCCGACCAGGGTGCGCAGATTGCGCAGCGCAGCCGTGCGGTAGGTGGCGTCGCCGATGCGGAACAAGGCCAATTGGCCTTCGGTCCACAGCTGCGGCACCTGCTCCGCCGGATGCTCGAGCAGCCAGGCGCCGAGGCCGCGTTGCGCCGCAGCCGCGTCCGCGCCGCTGGCGCGAGCGATGGTCTGGATGGCGGCCAAGCTCAACTCCGGCTGCTCCGGATCGAGGAGGCGCACGAGCTTGTCCGAGCCCGGAGCGTCGGCGCCGAATCCGAGGAAGCGCACCAGGAAGAGCAACTGGGTGCCGTCCGCGCTCGGCAGCGCCTCTCGCGCCGCGGCGAAATCGGCATCGGCGGCGGCGGCGCCGGCGGCGTCGGCCAAGGCCAGGGCGGCGGCCGGCGCGAGCTGGGCGGCTTGCGCCAAGCCATCACGCCAGAGGGAGGCCGGCTCCTGCGGGACGGCAGGCAGGAGGCACGGGCAGGCAAGCAGCAGTGCGGAGACCAGCATGGAGACCTTCTCTAGGCTATCGGCTCGCGAGCGCAACGGCCTGCGCACCCTCTATGATGGCGGAGTGGAAAGCGGCGACGGCGCGCGGTTGAGCCACCTCGGAGCGGCCGGCGAGGCGCGCATGGTGGACGTGGGCGGCAAGGAGCCGAGCCGACGCGAGGCCGAAGCCGAGGCCTGGGTCCGCTTCCCGCCGGCCGCCTTCCGCGCGGTGCTGGAAGGCCGCCTGCCCAAGGGCGGCTTGGTGGAGACGGCCCGTTTGGCAGGCATCCAGGCGGCCAAGAAGACCGCGGAGCTGATTCCCATGTGCCATGCGCTGGCGCTGGATGAAGTCCAGGTGGACATCTCGGCGCCCTCCCCGGAGGAGCCGGCGCTGCGGGTGCGCTGCCGCGCGAGCGTGCACGCGCGCACGGGCGTCGAGATGGAGGCCATGGTGGGCGCGGCCGTCGCCGCCCTTACCCTTTACGACATGAGCAAGGCGTTGGATCGCGGCATTTGGGTGGAGGCGGTGCGCCTCATCGCCAAGTCGGGCGGAAAATCGGGCTCCTGGGCGGCACAATAGGGGCCCCCCAGGCTCCGGACCCCCGCGAGCCCGGCTGATGGAAGCCCCGTGGACCTCAAACTCGTCGAACAACTGCTGGCCCTCATGAACGAGGGCGGCCTCACCGAACTCCACTACGCCCACGGCGATCTGGAGATCCGGCTCTCGCGGCAGGCTGGCGCCGGCGCGCCGAGCTTCGCGGCCGCGCCGGTGAGCGCCCCCCCTGCGCCGGCCAGCGCGCCGGCCGCGCTGGCGACCGCACCCGCCCCGCCCGCGGCGGAGGCCGCGGAAGTGTTCCGCTCGCCGATGGTCGGCACCTTCTACCGCCGCGCCAATCCTGAGGCCGACAACTACGTGGACCCGGGCGACGAGGTGCAGCCGGAAACCGTGCTCTGCCTGATCGAGGCCATGAAGGTCTTCAACGAGATCAAGGCCGAGTTCCGCGGCAAGATCCTCGATGCGCTGGTCCAGGACGGCGAGACCGTCGAGTTCAACCAGCCGCTGTTCACGATCCGCAAGTAGGCAGGATGTTCCGGCGGATCCTGGTTGCCAACCGCGGGGAGATCGCCCTGCGCATCATTCGCGCCGCCCACGAGATGGGGGTGGAGGCGGTGGCGGTCTACTCCGAGGCCGACCGCGGCGGCACCTGGCTGGAGTTCGCCGACGAGGCCATCTGCATCGGTCCCGGACCGAGCGCGCAATCCTACTTGGACGTCTCGCGCATCATCAGCGCGGCGGAAGTGGCGGACGTGGAGGCCATCCACCCCGGCTACGGCTTTCTCGCCGAGAACGCGCGCTTCGCCGAGGTCTGCCGCAGCCACGGCATCGTCTTCATCGGGCCGCCGGCGGAGGCGATCGACGCCTGCGGCGACAAGTCGAAGGCCAAGGCGGTGGCCAAGCGCGCGCAGGTGCCGGTGGTGCCGGGCAGCGACGGCCCGGTGGCGGACGCCGACCAAGCGGCGCTGATCGCGGGCAAAATCGGCTACCCGGTG
>CAZDMB010000083.1:9753-10188 GCA_964506175.1 uncultured Planctomycetales bacterium
TCATCAAGGCCGCGGCCGGCGGCGGCGGACGCGGCATGCGCGTCGCCAGCAACGAGCCGGCGCTGCGCAACGCCTTCGCCCAGGCGCAGGCCGAGGCCCAGATCGCCTTCAAGGACGCGACGGTGTACCTCGAGAAATTCGTCGAGAACCCGCGCCACGTGGAGATCCAGGTGCTGGGGGGCGCGGACGGCGAGGTGCTGCACCTGGGCGAGCGCGACTGTTCCATCCAGCGGCGGCACCAGAAGCTGATCGAGGAATCGCCGAGCCCGGCGCTGACCGCGGAGAAGCGCGCGCAGATGGGGGCCGCCGCGGTGGCCTTCGCGCGCGCCGCCGGCTACCAGAACGCCGGCACCGTCGAATTCCTGCTCGATCCGCGCGGCAACCACTACTTCATCGAGATGAACGCGCGCATCCAGGTGGAGCACTGCGTGACGG
>CAZDMB010000083.1:10198-10694 GCA_964506175.1 uncultured Planctomycetales bacterium
GCATCGACCTGGTGCAGGCGCAGATTCGCGTCGCCGCCGGCGAGGGCCTCGGCCTGCGCCAGGAGGACGTCCAGCTGCGCGGACACGCGATCGAGTTCCGCATCAACGCCGAGAACCCGGACCGCGGCTTCGCGCCGACGCCCGGCAAGGTCGAGCGCGTGGTCTGGCCGGGCGGGCGCGGCGTGCGCATGGACACGCACATCGCCGCCGGCTCCGTCATTCCGGATGAAGGCTATTCCGATCAGCCTTACGTCGTCAAGACCAATGATGGGGCATGGCTGTGCGTCGTCACCACGGGTCCCGGGCAGGAAGGCGCGGGAGGCCAGCACATCGTCACGCGCCGCAGCATGGATCGTGGCAAGACCTGGTCTGAAGCGGTGGATGTGGAGCCGTCCAATGGGCCTGAGGCTTCCTACGCGGTGATGCTCAAGATCCCGTCCGGCCGGGTGTACGTCTTCTACAATCACAACACCGATAACATCCGCCAAGTGATCGG
>CAZDMB010000084.1:0-10491 GCA_964506175.1 uncultured Planctomycetales bacterium
CGGGCGCGCGGCCGCCGGAGTGCAGGCGGCGAGCACCGCGCAAGCCGCAGCGCGCTCGGCCAGGCGGCGGCCGGCTGCGCGTTGCAGGAGTTGCGCGAGCCGGCGCCGCGCGCGGTGCAGTCGCACCTTGCTGGCCTCGATGCTGACGCCGTGCGACTGGGCGAGGCTCTCGCAGGTGGCGCGCGAGGAGTAGTAACTCAGCAGCCAGCGCCGATCTCCGGCGGAGAGGCTGGCGAGCGCGGAAGGCAGGAGCGACAAGACTTCCTCGCGCGGGAGATCGCGCCCGGCGAGGCGATAGACCGGCGCGTCGTCCTCTTCGACGCGCGGATCCGGCAAGGAAGCCTGCCACTCCAGCCCGAGCGGCTGCGGCGCGCGACGGCGCACTTCGTCCACGGCGAGGTTCTGGGCGACGCGGAACAGCCAGGCGCGCGGCTCGCGCAACTTGGCCCCGGCGGACACGGCATGCAACAGCCGGAGGCCGGCTTCCTGCGCCAAATCGGCTGCCAGGCGCCCGCTGCCCAGACGCCGGACGAGGTGGCGCCGCACGTGATCCACCCACTCGGGCAGCCTTTTGTGAATGATTTCAGGGTCCATGGGAGCGATCCTCCCCGGCCCCACGCGCCGCGGGCGCCCCGCGTCACGAATGTGCAGAAACCCGCAGCCCCCGCCGCGGCCGTCCCGCGGGTCGCCAACACGCCGCGCGCGCCTGTGGAAAAATCTACTGCGCCAGGTTCATGTCCTGGAACAGTTTCGCCTTCCACTCGGAGTTCGGATAGTTGCGGCGCAGTTTGCCGGCGATCGCCAGCGCGTCCTCGCGCTTCTGCATGCGCACCATGCTCATGCCGGCATGGCACAGGGCGCGCGGCACGAAGCGGAAGGCTTCGGGATAGAGCGCGGCGATGCGCAGGTAGTTGAGCGCGGCGTCTTCGAAGAAGGCGCCGGCCTTCTTCAGGTCCTGCTCGCGCAGGCCGAGGTTGTACGCGCAGTCCCCGAGACCGGACCAGGCCGCGGCCATGGTGTCGCGGTCCGCCTGGCCGCCGTTGACGATGGCCAGGAAGCGCGCTTTGGCGTCGGCGTACTGCTCGGCCGCGACCATCGCGTTGCCGACCTCGACGCGGGCGCGGTTCGCGACCGACGGATATTGCTCCTTGTTCTTTTCGGCGAGACCTTCCAGTTTGCGCTGCTTGTCCGCCGGCGCGCCGCCTTGCGCCAAGGTGGTGAGGCCGAGTTCGGCCTCTCGATTCCACAGCTCCGGCAGACCCTTGCTCTTGACGTCGCTCTGCAGCTGGCCGAAGGCCGCCTCGGCGCCGGCGGTGTTGCCGCGATCCTGCAGCGCTTGCGCCTTCATCAGCAGCGCCTGGCCGTAGAAGAAGGTGTCCGGAACGTCCTTGAGCAGGCGGTCCGCATGGGCCACGACCTGGTCCATGTTGCCGGTCGCGGCGTAGCTGCGCATCATGTTGAAGAGCGCGTGCTGGCGCGTCCAGGCGAAGCGCGCTTCGCTCTGCAGATCCTTGTCCGCGAGCACCGAGGTGAAGGCGGCGATGGCCTTCGCATACTCCGCGTCCGTCATGAAATCGACGGCGTCCTTGAATTCGGCGAGGTCGCGCGCGGCCAGCCCGTGCTGCACTTCCTGCACCTGCTCGGCGGAGATCTTGCCCTCCTGCGAGCCGCGCTTGTAGGTGATTTCGGTGTAGGTCTCGCTCAGCACCCGGTCCACGTTGAGGATGGTGCCGTCGAGGCGAATGATCTGGTCGCCCGATTGCGGGGCGGCGAGGGCGAGACAGAAAACGGCCGAGAGCGTCGCGATCATGGGTTTCGGGGTCGCCGAAGGGTCGAACAGGATACCCACGCCGGCGGCGCCGGTTGTCAGCGCCGGGGCTTCGGCGGCGCCGCTTCCAGCACCCCCGAGCGCCGCAGGCGCACGAGTTCCGCCGCCAGGCTGACCGCAATCTCCCCCGCCCCGGTGCCGCCGATGTCGAGGCCGATCGGGGTCTTGATCTGCTGCAGCCAGGCCGCAGGCACGCCCTCGTCGGCCAGAATGCGGTCCAGCTGGGCCTTCTTGGCGCGCGAACCGATCATGCCCAGGTACTTGGGGCGACTGCCCGCCCGCCAGAGGGCGCGCAGGGCGGCGAGGTCGTCCTGATGCCCGGGCGTCATCACCACAAGATAATGATGTTGTGCGGGCCCATAGCGCCGCGCCGCCTCCTCCCAGCTCTCGGCGTGGGTGGCGTCGGCCAGCGGATGCTTCTCCGGGCAGGCGAACTCCGGCCGGGGATCGCACACCTCGACGCGCAGGCCGCATTCCCGCGCCACGCGCACCGCCGCGCCGGCGACGTGTCCGCCGCCGAAGAGCACGAGCACGGGCGGCACCACCGGCTCGGCCAGAATCGTGACTTGGCCGCCGCAGATCAGGCCGGATTCCGGCGCATCGCTCTGATTGAGGGTGAAAGAGCGCGTCTGGGCGCGGTCGCTGGCGATCACCTCCAGCGCCATGGCGAGCACGTCGCGCTCGACGCAACCGCCGCCGACGGAGCCGAGCGCGCTGCCATCGCCGCGCACCAACATCTTCATGGCGTCCTTGCCCGGCGTGCTGCCGCGCGCGAGCAGCACCGTGCACAACGCCGCCGGCTGACCGGCGCGGCGCAAGCGCACGATTTCCTCCCACAGGTCCGGCGTCGGCTCCACGGCGAAACCAGGATACGCGGGCTCCGATGCTCGGGTAGTCTTCCGGCGTGGCGGAAACCCTTGAAGTCGTCCTGGCGCTCGGGGGCGGCGCAGCGCGCGGCCTGGCGCACGTCGGCATCCTGCGCGAGCTGGAGAACGAGGGCGTGCTCGTCCGCGGCGTGGCCGGCACCAGCATCGGCGCGATCGTCGGCGGGCTCTTCTGCGCCGGCAAACTGGACGACTATGAGGAGTTCGTGCGCGGCCTCGACGCGCGCGGCATCTTGCGCATGCTGGATCCGGTGGTGGCGCGCGCCGGCTTGCTGGGCGGCGGACGCGTCATGAAGAAGTTGCAGGAGATCGCCGGCGAGCGCGACATCGCGGGCCTGCCCGTGCCGTTCACCGCGGTCGCCACCGATCTCCACAGCGGCGAGGAAGTGCGCATGCGCAGCGGCGACCTGGCGCTGGCCATGCGCGCCTCGTGGGCGATTCCCGGGGTGTTCACGCCGCTGAAGGTCGAGGGCCGTTGGCTGGTGGATGGCGGCGTGGCGATGCCCGTGCCGGTCGGCGCGGCGCGCGAGTTCGACCACGACCTGCCGGTGATCGCCGTCAATCTCAACAACACGAACCTGCCGTTCAAGGGCGAGGTCGCCGAACTGCTGGAAGCCCCGCCGGAAGACCGCGAGCTCAGCCGCATCGAGCGGCTGTTCCAGCGCCTGCGCGGCCATCGCCCCGCCGACCAGCCGGACGACGAGGACGCGCCGGGCATGATGTCCTCGGTCAGCGACAGCGTCACGCACCTCGAGTACAAGATCACGCGCTTCCAGCTGGCCGCCGATCCGCCCGATCTGCTGCTCGAGCCCGCAGTGTTCGGCGTCGGCCTGTTCGACTTTCACCGCGCCGACGCCATCATCCGCGCGGGCGCGGAGTGCGCGCGGCGCGCGGTGCAGGAAGGCCGCTTCAAGGAGCTGGCCGCCAAGGCGCGTCGGCGCGGCCGGCCGCCGCGTTGGCGGCACGGGCAGCCGTGAACAGCCAGTCGGAGAGGCGGTTGAGGTAGACGAGCGCCCACCGCGGCACACCCTGCGCGGCGTCCGCGGACAGCGCGGCCACGGCGCGCTCGGCCCGGCGGCACGCGGCGCGCGCCACGTGCAGGCGCGCCGCCAGTTCCGTTCCTCCCGGAAGAATGAATGATTTCAGCGGGGGCAAGGCCGCATCCCAGGCGTCGATCTCAGCCTCCAACTCCGCGACGGCGCCTTCCGCCCACGCCGGCAGATGCCGACGCGCGCCCGGGTCGGCGTCGGGCGGCGTCGCCAGCCAGGCGCCCAGCGTGAAGAGGCGCGCCTGCTCGCGCGTGAGGCGCGCGCCTAGCGCCGCGGCGATGCCCGGCGCCCCGTCGGCGGCGACCGCGCACCAGCCGAGCACCGAGTTCAACTCGTCGGTCTCGCCGTAGGCGGCGATGCGCGGATGCGCCTTGAGGACCCGGCCGCCGCCGAACAGGCCGGTCTCGCCCTCGTCTCCGGTGCGGGTGTAGATGCGCACACGAAAAGCGTAGCGGGGCGGGCCCACGCGAGCCCGCCCCGCCAGCGGCGCGATGCGCCCTAGAGCGCCTTCGAGTGATCCTTGAGGAAGGACTTCATGCCGTCCATCGAGGCCTTCATGCCGCACTTGCCGGGATTCCAGCCGGCCGGGCAGACCTCGCCATGTTTCTCATGGAACTGCAGCGCGTCCACCATGCGCAGGAGTTCGTCCACGTTCCGTCCCAGCGGCAGGTCGTTCACCACCTGGTGGCGCACTTTGCCGTCCTTGTCGATCAGGAAAGTGCCGCGCAGGGCGATGCCGGGCGTCTCGATGAGGACGTCGTAATCGCGCGCGATGTTCTTGGTGAGATCCGCCACCAGCGGATACTTCACCGCGCCGATCCCCCCCTGGTCCGGCGCCATGTTGCGCCAATTCCAGTGGCTGAAGTGGCTGTCGACGGAAACCCCGACGACCTGCACGCCGCGCTTCTCGAACTCACCGCACCGGTGGTCGAAAGCGATCAGTTCCGTCGGTCAGACGAAGGTGAAGTCCAGCGGGTAGAAGAAGAGCGCGACGTACTTCTTGCCCTTGAAATCGGCGAGCTTGAAGTCGTTCTTGAAGGAACCGTCCGGCATCACCGCGGTCGCGGTGAAATCCGGGGCGGGCTTGCCAACGAGGACTGCCATGGTGAATGGGGTTGGGGTGCAGGGAAAGCCGCGAAGGCGGGGCCGCTAGTTTAGGATCCTCCCGCGGGCCTCTCCAGAAATGCCCCGCCGGCCGGCGCAAGCGCGGAAATCGGCGCAACCTGGAGCGCTCCGGCCGGGTCTCCCCAACCGAAACCCCGGCCAGCCGTAACCTGCGGTGGCGGGCCCCTTGCTCCCGGAGGGCCTCGGCCAGGATTTCCACACCTTCACCTTTCCGGCGAGTCTGACCGTCACGCACCTTCCGCAACCTCCATGCGCTCCCTCCGCCTCCTCGCCCTCTTCCCGCTCCTGACCGCCTCCTGTGTGATCGAGATCGGCGATTGGGGCGGCATCCGCACTCAGCGCAACGACACCCTCTCCTTCTCCCCGTCCGGCGCGCTGACGGAGGTCTTCGTGGACACCTTCAACGGCGCCGTCTCCATCGAAGCCGGCGACGGCAGCGGCATCGAGGGCACCTCCAAGGTGTACGCCTCGGGCAGCTCGAAGGAGCGCGCCGATGCCCGCCTCGCCGAGATGAGCTGGACCTTCGAAGAAGAGAGCGGCGGCCGCGTCAAGCTCGCCATGCGCCGGCCTCGCGGCAGCTCCGGCAACTGCGGCGCGAGCGCCACGCTGAAAGTGCCCGCCAACGTCCGCGTGCTCGTGGACACGAGCAACGGCGGCGTCGAGATCCTCGGCGACTTTCCCTACGCCTGGGTGGACACCAGCAACGGCCGCGTGAAGATCATGGGCGCGCGCGAAGTCGCGGTGGACACCAGCAACGGCTCCGTGGACGTTCACTCCGACGGCAAGGTGGTCGTGGACACGAGCAACGGTTCCATCGCCTACGCCGGAGCCTCCAAAGACTTCAACCTCGACACCAGCAACTCGAACATCCAGATCAGCCTCGATGGCGACTGGAGCGGCACCGGCGTGGCGGACACCAGCAACGGTTCGATCTCGCTCGAGTGCTCCGGCGTGGTGCAGGCGAAGGTGGACGCGGACACCAGCAACGGCCGCGTGCGCGTGGACGGGCCGGAGGTCGCGCACCCCGCCGGCGCCTTGCGCCTGCGCTCGAGCAACGGCTCGATCACCGTCAAGCACGGCGCCGGGAGCTAGCCCGCAGCATCCGGCCGCGCCGGACGCGCAGCCCGCCCCGCTAGACTCGCGCCATGCCGGACGTTTCCCCGGCCGGCGTGAGCGCCTGGCAAATCGCCGCGATCGCAGGGGTCGCCCTCGCCGGCGGCCTCCTGCCGCTGCTGCTGCGCTGGACCGACCGCCGGCTGCACGCGGCGCTGGCCTTCGCCACGGGCGTCTTCCTCGGCGCGGTGTTCCTGCACTTCTTGCCGGAGTTGCAGCACGCGGGCGACGGCGCCCTGTCCGCGCGCACCCTGTGGGCATGCGTGCTCGCCGGCGTGCTGGCGGTGTACTTCGCCGAAACCCTGTTCCTGCACGCGCACGACGCCCACGAGCTGCCGGACCAGCACCACGCGGCGGTCGGCTGGGCGGCGCTGTTCGGCCTCACCATCCACTCGCTGACGAACGGGATCGGCCTGGCCTTCGCCGCGCGCGTGCCGGAGCTGGCCGCGCCGGCCTACGTCGCGGTCCTCTCGCACAAAGGCTTCGAAGCCTTCTCCCTCACCTCGGTCTTCCAATTGGGGCACCGGCCGCGGCGCGCGATCGCGCTCATGATCGTGCTGTTCGCGCTGACCACCCCCGCCGGCTTTCTCGCCGGCGCGGCCATGGCCGGCTGGTTGAGCGGCGCGGGCGTGGCGGTGGCCGTCGCCCTGGCGGCCGGTTCCTTCCTCTACGTGTGCCTGGGCGAGCTCCTGCCGGAAGTGTTCCACGATCGTGAAGACCGCGCCCTCAAGATCCTGCTGCTCCTCGCCGGCATCGGGGTGATGGCCGGCCTGAGCGGGAGTTTGGCGTGACCGCGCGCGGCGCCGCCCGCGCCGGTCTCGCGCTCGCGCTGCTGGCCTGCGGCTGCGCCAACGGAGCGCCGGCGGCGCCGCCGCGGCCGCCCAACCTGGTGTTCATCCTGGTGGACGATCTCGGCTGGCAAGACCTCTCCGTGCCGCTCGCCGCGCAGGCCACGGGCTTCAATCAGCGCTACCGCACGCCGAATCTGGAGCGCATGGCGCGCGCCGGCCTGGCCTTCACGCAGGCCTACGCGGCGAGCCCAGTGTGCACGCCGACGCGCACCGCGCTGCTCACCGGCCTCAACCCGGCGCGCACGCGCATCACGGATTGGACGCTCTACGTCGACCGCGACTTCAACCGCCCGATGCCGGAGCTGGCCGATCCGCCGTGGCGCCGCGAAGGCCTCGCGCCGGGGCCGGTTCTGCTGTGCGAGCGCCTGCGCGCCGCCGGCTACCGCACGATCGTCGTCGGCAAGGGGCTTTTCGGCGCGCTCGGCGCCGCCGGCGCCGATCCGCGCGCGCTCGGCTTCGACGTGTCCATCGCCGGCCACGCGCCCGGCGGCCCGGGCTCCTACTTGGGCGAGCGCTCCTACGGCAACGACAAGCCGGGCGACGTCTGGGCCGTGCCAGGGCTCGAGAAATACCACGGCAGCGACGTCTTCCTCACGGACGCGCTGACGCGCGAGGCCTGCGCCGCGATCAGCGACAGCGTGCGCGCGGCGCCGGATCGTCCCTTTCTGCTGTGGTTCGCGCACTACGCGGTGCACGTGCCGCTGGAGCCGGACGCGCGCTTCGTCCAGCGCTACCGCGACCTCGGCCTCGACGAGCCGGAGGCGCGCTACGCCGCGTTGATCGAGGGGGTGGATCGCAGCCTCGGCGAAACCTGGCGCACGCTGGAGGAGCTGGGCGTGGCGGACAACACGCTGCTGGTGTTCTACAGCGACAACGGCGGTCTGTCGGCGCACGCGCGCGGCCGCACGCCGGACGGCACGGGCGCGCACACTCACAACGCGCCCTTGCGCAGCGGCAAGGGCTCGGCCTACGAGGGCGGCATCCGCGTGCCGCTGCTGGCCTGCTGGGCGGCGCCGCGCGCCCCGGGCGCGCCGCGCCGCGCGGTCGAGCCGCCGGCCGGCGCGCGCTGCGACGCGCCGGTGTTCGCGACCGATCTCTACCCGACCTTCCTCGAATTGGCCGGCGTCCCGGCCGGCACGCCGGACGCGCAATCGTTCGCCGCGCTGCTCGACGGCCGCGCCGCGCCGCCGCCGTCCCGGCCGCTCGCATGGCACTACCCGCACAAGTGGGGCCCGGACGGCCCTGGCCTCGAACCCTTCACCGCCTGGCGCGAAGGCGACTGGAAATTGATCTACCTCTACGAGAGCGCGCGCTGGGAGCTCTACGACCTCGCCGCGGACGTCGGCGAGCTGCACGACCGGAGCGCGGCGGAACCGCAGGTCCTGGCGCGCCTGCGCGACCACATGCGGCGCTGGATGGAAGCCATCGGGGCGCAGCGGCCGCTGGACAAGGCGAGCGGCCGCATGCTTCCCATTCCCTAGGAGGGCGAGGGCGTCGGCGCCGCGCCCGCCTAGAATCATCGGCCATGAGGTCCGCCCTGTTCCTGCTGGCAACCCTTCCCACCGTGGCCGCCTGCTCCTCGAACGCCCCCACCTACCGCGAGGACGCCGAGTTCCTCGCCGCCAGCACCAACTGCTACGAATTCGCCAGCGGCACCGGCGCCTTCCTCGTGGCGCCCGCCTTGCAGGGCCGGGTCATGACCGCCGGCGTCACGCGCGAGGGCCCGAGCCTGGGTTTCGTCAATCGCGGGGCGATCGCCGCGCCGGATTGGGAGGCCGCCTTCGCCAACTTCGGCGGCGCGGAGCGCTTCTGGATCGGGCCGGAGAGCGGCCCCTTCGCCTTCTTCTTCGACGCCGGCGACGAGCACACCCGCGACAACTGGCGGGTGCCGGCGAGCCTCAACCGCGGCACTTTCGAAGTCATCGAGCAGGGTCCGCACGGCCTGACGCTGCAGCGCGAGATCGAGTTGAGCAACCTCCAGGGCACGCGCTTCGCGATGCGCGTGCGCCGCGCCATCGATGCGCCGGCCGAGACCGAGGTGGCCGCGGCGCTGGGCGGCCAGGGAGGCACGCTCAATGCGCCGTGGACGGCGTTCCGCTCGCGCACCACCGTCACCAACATCGGCCAGGCCAAATGGACGCGCGCCGGCGGCCTGCCGTGCATCTGGGTGCTGGGCATGTTCGCGCCGGGGTCCGCCGCGTGGGCGATCGCCCCCTTCGGCCCGCAGGCCGATCCGGACGCCGGGCCGCCGGTGCGCGCCGATTACTTCGGCCAGGTGCCGCCGGACCGCTTCAAACTGGGAAGCAATTTCGCGCTGTTCCGAGTCGACGCCAAGCAGGTGGGCAAGATCGGAGTGCTGCGCAACCGCGCCGGCGACCGCATCGCCGCCTGGAATCCGGACACGCGCGTCTTCACCCTGCTGGTGTTCGGGCCGGTGGATCGCGGCGCGCCTTACATGAGCGAGTCCTGGGGCACGAGTTTGCCCGACCCTTATTACGGCGACGTCGTCAACTCCTACAACCATGGCGGCCCCGAGCCGTTCTTCGAGCTGGAGACGTCCTCGCGCGCCCTGGAGCTCGCGCCGAACGCCGCGCACCGCCACGAATGCATCACGATCATGGTGCAGGTGCCGAGCGACGCCATGCTCGACGCGCTGCTGCGCTCCGCGCTGGGCATCGACCCGGCGGAATTCCACCGTCTCGAGCGCTAGCGGCGTGATCGCGCTGGCCGCCGTC
Organism: uncultured Planctomycetales bacterium; assembly: GCA_964506175.1. Taxonomy (GTDB): domain Bacteria; phylum Planctomycetota; class UBA1135; order UBA1135; family UBA1135; genus JAQBVK01. Next base: position 9,586 of record CAZDMB010000084.1, read on the forward strand.
GCGCTGGCGCTCGCGCCCCAGGAGCCGCCTCCCGGAGTGGACGGCGCGCTGCAAGCAGGCATCAACCAGGCGATCGACCGCGGCGCGGCGGCGCTGCTGCGCACGCAGGAACTCGACGGCTCATGGCGCACGAGCGTCGAGGATTTCGGCGCCGGCATGACGGCGCTGGCCTGCTACACGCTGATCAAGAGCGGCCTGCCGAAGAATCACCCGGCGCTCGAGCGCGCCTTCCGCTTCATGCGCGGCCGCGAGACCACGCGCACCTACTCGATGGCCTGCCTGATCCTGGCCATCCTGGGGCGCGGCGATCCCGGCGACCGCGCTTGGCTGGAGGAATGCGTCGGCACGCTCGCGGATTGGGAGACGGCCGGTTACGCCTACCCGGACGGCGCGGTGGACCTCTCCAACACGTCCTACGCCGCCCTGGCGCTGTACGCCGCGGGCGAGGCCGGCATCAAGGTGCCGGAGCGCTGCTGGGAGGGCATCGCCGAGTACGCCCTCGCCTGCCGCGAGCGCTCCGCGGAGCGGCGCGCGCCCGCCACCGGCGCCGAGACGCCGGCGGGCTTCGCCTACCAGCCGCTGGAGCGCAACCCCTCGGGCAGCATGACCGCCAGCGCCGTGGCGGTGTTCGCGATGGCGGAGCGCCGCCTCAAGCCGTTTCCCGCGGAGATGCTGCGCGCGCGCGGCCAAGGACTCGCTTGGCTGGAGGCCAATTTCTCCGTCGAGCACAATCCGATGCGCGACCGCGTGGAGGGCAAGTGGATCAACGAGGACAGCCACCATCTCTACTACCTCTACGCGCTCGAGCGCGCCTGCACCTTCGCCAAGGCGCCGCGTCTCGGCGAACACGCATGGTACGCAGAGGGCGCGCGCTGGCTGATCGCGAACCAGGAGCACACCGGCACC
>CAZDMB010000085.1:0-1257 GCA_964506175.1 uncultured Planctomycetales bacterium
GCCGATCACGCAGGCGAGCAGCGTGCGCAGAAACTCCTTCATGGTTGCGCGCGCGCGGCGCAGGCGCCGTCGCGCACGTAGAGGGTGAGCGCCACAGGGTACGCGCGCGCTCCTGCGGCCAGCGGAAAGCGGCGCACGAAGCCGTCCGCAGCGCGGATCGCCAGTTCGTCGCCGTGGTGTTCGAGGACGAAGGTGCGGGCCGGGGGCGGACCCGTGATCGCGGCGCGATCGCCGGAGTCGGAGCGCCAGGGACGCGCCGGATCTTCCTCCCAGGCCGCGAGGCCGCCGGCGGCGTCGCAGCGCAGGCGCAATGCCGGGCCCGCTGCCGGCCGCAGGCGCAGTCCGCCGTCCGGCTCGCCGCTGCTCCCCACCTGCAGGCTCAGGCGGAGGGCGGCTCCGGGGGCGAGCGGCGGAAGGTCCACCTCGACCACCTGCTCCGGCAGCGAGGCGGCGAACCAGAGGCCGCGCGCCGGGTCGGCATGCGCGTCGCGACCGCGAATGCCAGCGGCCAGCTCGGCTTCGGTGGCGGCCGCCGACGGCTCGACGGCCGACTGCCACGGCGCAGGTCCCGCATCGGCCCGCAGCGCCGACTCGGCCCGCGCGCGCCAGCGGGCCAGGCGTGCCTCACTCGCCTGTTCCGGCCCGACGACGGCGCCTGGCGGCGCGCCACTGTGCGCCTCCGCCAGCCCCTCCTGGAACCACAGGGGCGCAGCATCCAGTGCCGGCCGGGCGGCGGCGCGCAGGTGCGCCGCCTCGTGCAGCACGCTGTGCACGAAGGTGTCCGGCGGATCCGCCAGCGCCGCCAGCAGGGCGTCGTCGCGCGGCAGCGGCACGAGCGCGAATGCCCGGGCCGGGAAAGTGCGCGGCACGCGCGGATCCGCCGCGGGATCGAGGGCCTGGAGCAGCAGCGCCGCCTCCGCCGGGCTGGCGCAGACGCGCAGGCGCGGCACGGGGCCCGGAACCTCCGGCCAGCGTGCGAGATCCGCCTGCAGCGCGGGCGTGGCCGCTGCGAGGCGCGCAGCCAAGGCCGGATGCCAGTGGGCGTAGCGCGCCGGCAACTCCAACGCGATGCCGGCGACCGTGCGCGTCACCGTCGGCGGTGGCGCCGCGAAATTGGGAAGAGTGCAAGCGGCGGGCGCGACTGCGAGAATGAGCGCCGCGCCCCATTGCGGCGCGCCGCTCCGCGCCCTCCCATGCCCCGCGCCTTCCCCGCGCCGCTCGCCGAGGTCCGCACCGTCGACGTGCAGAATATCCGTA
>CAZDMB010000085.1:1267-3404 GCA_964506175.1 uncultured Planctomycetales bacterium
CGCCGCTCGCCGGCCTCCTGCTCGATCTCGACGGCACGCTCGTGGACACGGAGCACCTTCACTTCCAAACGGCGCTGCAAGTGCTGGCGGGAGAAGGCGCGACCATGCGCCTGGACGAGCTGCTGCCCTTCGTGGGCTGGGCGGAACTCCCCTTCTGGCAGGAACTCAAGCAGCGCTTCGGCCTGCGACCGGCTGCGGAGGAGCTGCTGCGCCGGCGCGCGGAGGCCTACGTCGCGCTCTTGCACGGCCGGAGCATAGAGCCGCTGCCGGGAGTGCGGGAGCTGCTCGTCTGGGCCGACGCCACCGGCTTGCCGGCGGCCGTCGCCAGCAGTTCGCCGCGGGCGTTGATCGAGGTGTCGCTGCGCTCCTCCGGACTGCTGCCGCTGATCCGCGCCTGGCGTTCCGGGCACGAGGACGCCGCGCACGGCAAGCCGGCGCCGGACGTCTACCACGCCGCCGCCGCGGATCTTGGCGTGCCGGCGGCGGCCTGCGTGGCCATCGAGGATTCTCCCACGGGGACGCGCGCGGCCGCCGCGAGCGGCGCCTTCACCATCGCCGTGCCGTGCCCGAGCCATCCTTCGTCGGCCGCGAGCCTGGCCGCGGCCGACCTGCTGCTGCCGGACGCCGCCGCAGCGCTCGCCTACTTGCGCGCGCGGCGCGGGCCGCCGTCCAGCGCGGCGGCGACGACGTCGGCGAAGCGCGCCACGTAGACGAACTCGAGGCCGCGCGTCCAGGCAGCGTCCATCTGCTGGATGTCGCGGAGGTTCTCGCGCGGCAGCACGACGCGGCGCACGCCGTGGCGCTTGGCGGCGAGCACTTTCTCGCGCACTCCGCCGATCGGCAGCACTTCGCCCGTGAGACTGATCTCGCCGGTCATGGCGGTGCGCGGGCGCATGCGCCTGCCGGTGAGACGCGAGAGCATGGCGGTGGCGATGGTGATGCCCGCGCTCGGGCCATCCTTCGGCACCGCTCCAGCCGGAAAGTGGACGTGGAGATCGGTCTTGTCGAGCTGGGCGCAATCGAGGCCGTAGGCGGAGCAGACCGAGCGCAGGAAGGCGTGGGCGATGCGGCATGATTCGCTCATCACCTCGCCCAGGCTGCCGGTGGCGGCCACCTTGCCGGCGCCGGCATAGGCCACGCACTCGATCTCCAGGACGTCGCCGCCGTACGGCGTGAAGGCCAGGCCGAGCGCCACGCCCGGGCCCGGTTGCAGGCGCACCGCGTCTTCGTTGATCTTCGCCGGTCCGAGGTACTTCGTCAGGCTCGCCGGCGCGATGACGGGCGCCGGGCGCTTGCCGCGCGCGAGCTCGAGGGCGCGTTTGCGGCAGAGAGAGGCGATCGCTTTGTCGAGGCCGCGCACGCCGGCCTCCTGCGTCCAGCCGCGAATAAGCGCGCGCAGCGTGGCGGCGGGCAGGCGCAGGCGACCGTCGCCGAGGCCGTGCTCCTTCTCCTGGCGCGGCAACAGGTGCTGTTGCGCGATGCGCAACTTCTCCTCTTCGATGTAGCCCGGCAGCTCGATGACCTCCATGCGGTCGCGCAAGGCCGCCGGGATCTGGCTCAGGACGTTGGCCGTGGCCACGAACATGACGCGCGAGAGGTCGAAGGGCAGATCGAGATAGAGGTCGAGGAAGGCTTTGTTCTGCGCCGGATCGAGCACTTCCAGCAGGGCGCTGGCCGGGTCGCCGCGGAAGTCCTTGCCGAGTTTGTCCACCTCGTCGAGCACGATGACGGGATTGTTGGTGCCCGCGCGGCGGATCATCTGCAGGATCCGCCCCGGCAGGGCGCCGACGTAAGTGCGGCGGTGGCCCTTGATCTCGGCCTCGTCGCGCATGCCGCCGAGGCTCATGCGCTCGAGCTTGCGCCCCATGCTCTCCGCCAGCGCCATGGCCAAGGAGGTCTTGCCGACGCCCGGCGGCCCGGCGAAGCAGAGGATCGCCCCGCGGTGCTCCGGCCGCAGTTTGCGCACGCCGAGGAACTCGAGGATGCGCTCCTTCGCCTCCTTCAGGCCGTCGTGATCCCGGTTCAGGATGCGCGCCGCCTGCGCGAGGTCGATGCGGTCCTCGCTGGCCGTGCCCCAGGGCAGCTCGACCAGCCACTCGAGGTAGTTGCGCAGCACCGCGTATTCCGGCGAAGCCTG
>CAZDMB010000085.1:3414-10467 GCA_964506175.1 uncultured Planctomycetales bacterium
GGGCGGGAAACTCTGCTTCTGCAGCCGCCCGAGGAAGTGCTCCCGGTCTTGCTCTTGCGGCTCCTTCTCCTCGCCGAGCTCGCGGCGGATGACCTTGATCTGCTCGCGCAGGAAAAATTCCTTCTGCTGCTTCTCGATGCGCGCGCGGATCTCCGCCTGGATGCGGTCGCCGAGTTCGAGGCGCACCAGCTCCCGCGTCAGGCCTTCGTCCACCAGGCGCAAGCGTTCGCTGACGCGGAACTCCTCCAGCACGGCGCGCTTCTCCGCCGAATCCTTGAGCAGGTAGGCGGCGCAGAAATCGGCGAGGTGGCCGGCAGCCTCGATGTTCAGGGCGGCGAGGCTGAAGCCGTCGCCGAGCCCCGGATTGTGCGCCGCCACCTTCTGCGCCAGCGCCAGCACGTTGCGCGTCAGCGCCTCCGATTCGGCGTCGGCCGGATAGACCTCTTCCGGATAGAGCGCGTGCACCACCGGCACCTTGCTGAGGCGCACGAACTTGTCCACGCGGAAGCGGCGCACGCCGCGGCAGATGTAGTTGGAGTTGCCGTCCGGCAGGCGGATGCGCTTGTGCACTTCGGCAAGCACGCCGATGCGCCCGTACTGGTCTTCCCGCTCGGGCAGGCCGTCGCCGCTGGCGCCGGGCGCCGGCAGCAGGCCGACCTGCTTGCCTTGCGCCAGGGCGCGCTCCATGATCTCGGTTTCCGCGCCCTCTTCGACGTGCACCGGCATGATGAGGCTCGGGAAAGGCACGGAGCGGCGCAGCGGAAAGACGACCAGCACCTGCGGCGGCTGCTCGGTGCGCGGGGCGGGCAACTGGCTGGCCGCGGCCTCCACTTCCTCGGCGGCGTCGGCCACCTCGAGCTCGCTTTCGCCCGGCGGCAGCACCTCGATCTTCTGGTCGTCGTCCTGTCGGCTCATGGTGTGGAAGACTTCCTAGTATCGCATCGCGCCGCCTTCGAGCGTTCCGCCGGGGGCGCGCGGCCCGGCGCGCGGGGACGCCGGCCGCTGCCCTAGATCTCGACGCCGAAGAAACCCTTCAGGGCGAAACCCACGACGAGAGACACGGCCACGAACCACAGCATGATGGAGATCTCGCCGCCGTCCATGAAGCCGAGCGGTTTGGGCGGATAGTCCACCCGGATCGCGCGCACGAAGGAGTCCGCAGGCAGCACGGGCTCGCCGAAATAGACGATCGGATCCTCGGCGGCCGCGAAGCGCCGCAGCGGCTCCGCGGTGCGCAGCGAGGCCAGCCGCCGTCCGCGCTCGCCGACCTCGAAGGACTTGGCGACCTCGGCGCCGCCGCTGCTGAGGACGAGTTCATGCCGGCCGGGCGCGTCGGCGCGCAGTTCCAGCAGCAGGCGCGGCTCCTTGGCGTCGGCCAGGCGGACGGCGCGCAGCAGGCTGACGCCTGCCGGCGTCGTCAGCGCGACGCGCGCGGGATCGGTCCCCGGCGCCAGCTCCACCTCCACCAGCTGCTTGGCGCCCACCGGCAGCGGATCGAAGGCGTAGAGCGCGTTCAACTGGAACCACACGACCATGAAGGGCGCCGCCAGCACCACCATCGGCAGCAGGTTCAGGCCGATGTAGGCGAAATTCCAGCTGAGAGTGCCGGCCGTGGACTTGAGCACCATCGGCAGGTCGTCCTGAAAAATGCGGATGCCGAGCAGGTTGTACTTGATGCGGTCCTTGACCAGCACGATGCCGCGCTGCCAGGACACGTGCGGGAACGCCAGGATGAACAGCACGCCCACCAGGGCGCTCACCAGCGTCACCATCCAGAAAGGGCCCATCCAGCCGAGGCCGGCGTCGAGCAGGTCGAACACCGCGTTGAGGGCGGCCGGAAACCACGCGCCGACCGCGACCAGCGCGGCGCTGATGGTGACGACGACCAGGCGGCCTTTCACGGCGTGGAGTCCGGATGGAGTCGCGGCCTCAGGAGATGTAGCCCAAGCCGCGCAGCGAGTCGGCGATCGCCTTGTCGCTGCTGCCGCCGGCCTCGATCTGCTTGAGTTCCTTCTCGAGGATGTGCTCGATGAACTCTTCCACGGAGGAGTAGCCGGCGACTTCCGCGCACTTCTTGCAGCGGTCGAGCACCTGCTTGTTGAGTTTGACTTTGGGTCCGCCGAACATGGCTGGATGTGGATGAGGAATTAGAAGAGCGGCTTGCCGTCCATGCCCGCGGGGGGCGGAACGCCGAAGCGCGCGTAGAGGGTTGCGGTCAGATCTTCGAGCGCGGGGTCCTTCGCCAGCGCCACCTTGCGGCGCACCAGCAGGGTTCCGCGCACGAGTTCCGGATCCATCAGATGCGATCCGGACCAGCGGGAGTCGTTGTCCACGAGGAAGACGCCCTGCTGCCAGTCGCCGGTGACGCCGCCGATCGCGGACTCGTCGCTGGCGCCGAAGCCGACGTTGAAGCCGAGCTGGAGGTCCGGGGCGAGACCGAGCTGGTCGCCGGCGTAGACCTCGCTCGCCTTGAGCACGCGCGTCAATACCGGCGCACCGTCGCGGTCGCGGAGCGCGAGCAATTTGCCGCGGATCTCCTCGAGCAGAGCGTCGGCCTGGGCGTCCGTGACGACGCCGAAGGCTTCGCGACCGACGCGGTTCAGGATGACGCCGTTGAAGCCGACCGCGTAGGCGCGCGTCTTGCTCCAGTCCACCGGCCCGGTGCCCGGAATCGCCGCTCCGTGGCGGTCGACCTGCATCGCGCCGAGTTCGCACTCCGTCTGGCCGGGCTGCAGGGTCATGTAGCCCTCCTTCACCAGCCAGTCGTTCACGTGCATCTTGCGGCGGAACGGCGCGAATCCGTGGTCGGACATCACCAGCAGGTCCACCGCTTCGCCGCCCTGCGCCTCGAGGGCCTCGATGCGCGCCAGCAACTCGCCGAGCATGGCGTCGACCTGACGGTAGACGCGGTCGATCTGCGCGGCGTAGGGCTCGCCGGCGGCCTCGCCGGCCTCCTCCTGGTGCGGGTGCAACGGATCCTGGCAGTGCCAGAGCATGTGGCAGCGCATGTCCAAGGAGCCGACGTAGAAGAACAGCAGGCCGCCGGTGGCACTCCACTGCCGCAGGGCGTAGTCGAGCATGCGGTCGCGCTCGGCCAGCACCTCGTCCGACTGCTCGACGAAGCCCGCGGTGTCGAGCAGCGCGGCCTTGTAGGACTTGTAGGCGTCCGGGAAGCCCTGCGTGTAGTACGGGCCGATCGCCGCCGCCAGGTCCGCCGAGGCGCTCGCCGGCGTGGACACGGGCGTGGCCGGCGCGAAGGGGTCGATCTGGATCGGCGCGCCATAGACCTCGAAGGGCTCGGCGCCGACGAACTTGAAGCGCGTCCAGCCGGAAACGTTCACCACGCCGCCCCACAGAATGTCGAAATCCACCGGCATCCAATCGGTCCACTCGCCGAGGCCGGCCACGCCCCAGGCGTCGCCGAGGCGCACCGCCAGTTGCGGCGCGGCGCCGGTGCGGTCCACGTTGAAGGTGACCACCTGCTTGGTCTCGCGCTTGCGCGCGATCTCGGCGCCGAGGCGATTGCCGGCGCCGGCGTCGCCGCGCTCGTAGGCGGCGGCGCGCTCGTCCTCGAGGCCGGAGAGATTGAGCAGCGTGTTCTCCGGACCGTTGACGTTGTCGAAGACCTTCCACAGGCGCTCGTTGGCCCGCACCACGGTGACGCGGCGTTTGTAGTAGGACTCGTCGCTCGCCGGCGTGACGTTTTCCGACCACAAGTAGGACTTGCCGCTGGCGGCGCCGACCAGGTCGGGCGTGCCCATGTCCGGGAAAGTCACCGCCTTGGTGGGCGCCGGCGGGAAATTGGCCGGCATGCGGTGCACGTAGACCGGGACGCCGGCGTCGGACAGCACCTCCCAGAAGGCCGGGAAGGCGCGCGTGAGGCGCGTTGCGCCGCCCGTCAGCGGAATCTTGGCGCCGAACAGCGGCAATTCCACCCCCACCGGATCCGACTCGGACATGGAGGTCTTCACGCCGTAGTTGCGCCGGTCGGCGTGGATGAAGTCGAACAGCCCGTGCTTGCCCGGATTGGCGCCGGTGATGAAATTGGACCAGGCCACGGGCGATTGCGGCGGCCAGGCGGTCTGCAGCGGCGCAAAGGTGCCGCCTTCCATCAGCCGCGCGAAATTGGGAAGCATTCCCTTGGCGACGCGCTCCTGCAGCATCTCCGGGTCCAGGCCGTCGACGCCGAACACCACCACGCGGGTGGAGCTGGCGGCCGGGCGGTCCGCGCCGCAGCCGGCGAGCGCGGCCAGGGCGGCCGTGGCGAGAAGGAGGCGCGGCCTCAAGCGGCGGCCTCCGCGCGCGCGCCGAACAGCGGCTTGCCCTGCATGGACTTGGGTACGGACACGCCGAACAGCTGCAGCGCGGTCGGCCCGAGGTCCATCAGGTTGGGACGGTCGGTGTTGATCTTCTCGTCGCAGAAGAACACTCCGGGCACCTCGCGCGGATCGATGCAGTGGTCGCCGGACCAGGACTTGGTGTTGTCCGAGAACATCTCGGCCGGGCAGGCGCCGGTGGCGCAGTCCCAGGAGTTGCGGAAGCCGCGCACGTAGCCGACGAACAAGTCCGGCGCCTCGAACACGTACGGACCGGTGAAGATCTTGGCGGCGTCGAAGACCTGGCGGAACACGAGTTCGCCGGTCTTGGGGTCCACGAGCCGCTGGAGCTTGTCCACGATCTCGGCCTTGAGCGCGTCGAGCTCCGCGCCCTCGGCGACGATGCCCTGCTTCTCGCGCGCCTGGCGGTTGATGAAGATGCCGGTGAGGCCCAGCGCGAACGCGCGCGTGCGCGACCAATCCACGTCCTGGCACCAGTCCCGCGAGATGCGTTTGCCGCTGGCGGCGTCCACCGGCGCGTCGTCCTTCAGCGCCAGGTAGCCGTTGTCCCGCAGCCAAGCGTTGAGGTTCAGGCCGCGCTTGAACTGGCAGAAGCCGTGGTCGCTGAGGACCATGAGGCGATCGCGCTTGGGATCGAGCTTGCGGCGCGTTTCGCCGACCAGGGCGTCGGCCAGCGCGTAGACCTCGGCCACCTTGTCCTTGCCCCACTCCGTGTCCTTGCCCGGGTTGGCCGGGTGCGTGGGGTCGAGGTAGCGGTGGAACATGTGCGACACCCGGTCGGTCGTGTCGAACACGCACACGACGCTGCCCTTCCTGGTGGTCTTGAGGGCGTCGAAGAACTGCTTGCGGCGCTCCTCGAAGATGAGCATCGCGTAGTCCCAGAAGGCGCGCTCGTCGATGACGCGCTCGTTGAGCGCCCAGGTGTCCTCGGCCAGGCCGAGGGTGGCGAAGGGGCCGAGCTTCTTGGCGAGGTAGATCGAGTACACCGAGGGATGCGAAATCGGCATCGCCGGATTCGACGGGTCGATCTGGATCGGCGTCATGTAGAGGCCGAAATGCGGCGCCGTGCCCATGCAATAGAAGCGCACGATGCCGCTGACGTTGCCGATGACCGGCGCGGCCTTGTACGCGAGCGTGATCCACTCGCTGTACTCGCGCACCGCCAGGTCGAAGCTCTGCTGATCGCCCTTCGGGCCGATGGTCACGCGAATGCGCTTGTTCTCCTCCAGCACCTCGACGCGCATCGGCAGGCGCATGACGGGCGAGCCCTCCACCATCGGATTCGGCGGACCGACGATCGAGCCGCGCAGCACCCGGCCGTCGCGCGCGACGAGGTGGACCTCGCCGCCGGCGTCCGGGCCGGCCAGCGCCTTGTCCGTGGTCCAGAAGGTGAAGGAGCCCTGGGTGCCGCGCAGATCCGGCACGCACATGCCCGCCAGGCAGGCGCCGTGGAACTCCTCGGGCGGGAACGTGATCGGCACGCGAATCACGTTCGAGAAGATCTTCCTGTCGCCCAGCAGCTTCCACCACGACTGGCCGCGCCGCAAGGAGCGGATCGTCGGCTTGCCGAGCGGGATGTTGTACTTGCCGAGCTTCAGCGTCTTCTCCGCGCCGCGGATGTCGGTGCTGGAGAGGATCGGCAGGTAGGTGCAGGGATCGCGCGTGATGAAGTCGAAGATGCTGTGGCGCGATGCGTCCGAGCCGGTGGCGAAGGAGGACCACGCCACGGGGCTCATCGAGGGATAGGAGGTCTCGAGCGGCAGAAAAGTGCCCTCCTCGCCCAGCGCCTTCAGGTTGGGCATGCGGCCTTCGTCCATGAAGCGCCGCGCCAGTTGGGGATCCATGCCGTCGAAGCCGAGGATCACGAGGCGCTTGGTGTCGCCGGCGATGCGGCCCGCGCCGGTCGCCGTGCGCCACAGGAGCTTGACCGGGTAGATCAGCAGGATGCCGACCGCCAGGAACAGCGACCCCACCAGCACGAGTCCGCCGGAGAGGAAAGCGAAGCCCGCGCCCGGCCCGATGTAGGCGGCGGCGGGCGGAGCCGTGTCCACCCACGCCGCAATGACGGCGCAGGCCAGCAACAGGCTGCGAGGGCGAAGCCGCATCGGGCTAGGAATTGTGCGGTGCTGCGACCGCGGGCTCAAGCGGAAAGCCCGGGGAACCCGCGCCGCGGGCCCCCGGGCCGGGGCTTCAGGCGCGGGCGGAAGCGGCCGCCGGGATGAAACCGTTCTGCTCGAGGTAGCCGAGGATCTGGGCCAGGGACTCCTGCTCGGATTGGCGCTCGGAGTTGACCTTGATCTCGGGCTCGGGCGGAGCCTCGTAAGGATCGGAGATGCCGGTGAAGTTCTTGATCTCGCCCGCCAGCGCCTTCTTGTAGAGGCCTTTGACGTCGCGGCGGGTCAGCTCCTCGATCGAGCACTCGGTGTAGATCTCGATGAAGTTGCGGCTCATCTGGCGCACCTGGTTGCGCACCTCCTGGTACGGGGAGATGGCCGCGGTGATCGTGATGACGCCGTTGCGCGCCAGCAGCTTGGCGACGTAGCCGATGCGGCGGATGTTGGTGTCGCGGTCCTCCTTGGAGAAGCCGAGGCCTTTCGAGAGGTTTTCGCGCACCTCGTCGCCGTCGAGAACTTCGACCTTGCAGCCGCGTTTGCGCAGCTCGGTCTCGATCATGCGGGACAGGGTGGACTTGCCGGAACCGGAGAGCCCGGTGACC
>CAZDMB010000086.1:0-10450 GCA_964506175.1 uncultured Planctomycetales bacterium
CGAGGTAGCGATCCAGGCCTCGCTCACCGGCCACATCGTGTTCAGCACCGTGCACACGAACGACGCGCCGAGCGCCGTCACGCGCCTGCTGGACATGGGGGTGCCGCCCTTCCTGATCGCCACTTCCCTGCAAGGTGTGCTGGCGCAGCGCCTGGTGCGCCGCCTGTGCTCCAACTGCTCCGCGGAAGAGCCGGCGGACGCCCTCGAGCGCCGCGTGCTCGGCCTGCCCGAAGGCGCCAAGATCAAGCGCGCGCGCGGTTGCCGCGTCTGCAATGGCAGCGGCGTCCGCGGCCGGGTCGGCGTCTACGAGTGGCTCGACATGAACGAGGCCTTGCGCGAGGTGCTGTTCCACGCCAAGGACGGCTCGGCCTTCGTGGCCGCCGCCGCCAAGTCCGGCCGCTGGCGCACCCTGGCGGAGGACGCCGTCGCCAAGGCCCGCTCCGGCGCCACCTCCGTCGCGGAGGTGCTGCGCGTCACCAAGGTCAAGTCAGAGGCGGTTTCATCCGCCGAGGAGCCGGGCCCGCAAGGCCCGGTGGCCGCCGCTTCGTCCGCCCCGTCCCACACCTGAACCCATGACTCACGTCGAACCCGGATCCCGTCTCGATGCCTGGCTGACCGCTCTCGCCGAGGCGGACTCATCGGACTTGCACATCGGCGCCTTCCGGCGCCCGATGATGCGCGTCAGCGGCGACCTCGAGCCGATCGAGGAAACCATCCTCACGCCGGAGGACACGGCCGACGTGGTGTTGCCGATCGTGCCGGCGCACCGCAAGGCTGAACTCGACGAACTGGGCTCCTGCGACTTCGCCATCGAGCACCACGAGGACCGCTACCGGGTGAGCGTCTTCCGCCAACGCCAGACCTTCGCCATGGTCTGCCGGCGCATCCCGCAGAGCCGGCTGACCTTCGACCAGATCGGCGCGCCGCCGGTGCTGCGCGCGCTGGCGCACCTGCCGCGCGGACTGATCCTCGTGACCGGCCCGACGGGCTCGGGCAAGACCACCACCCTGGCTTCGATCATCCACGAGATCAACACGCAGCGGCCCGAGCACATCATGACGCTCGAGGATCCGATCGAATTCCTGCACGAGTCCATCAAGGCGGTGGTCAACCAGCGGGAGATCGGCGACGACGTCTCCTCGTTCAGCGAGGGCCTGCGCCGGGTGCTGCGCCAGGACCCGGACGTGATCCTGCTGGGCGAGATGCGCGACCTGGAAACGACCGCCGCCGGCATCACGGCGGCGGAGACGGGCCACTTGGTGTTCGGCACCCTGCACACCACCGGGGCGGCGCGCACCGTGGACCGGATCATCGACCAGTATCCGAAGGAGTCGCAGGAGCAGGTGCGCGCGCAGCTGGCCGTGTCGCTGCAGGCCGTGGTCTCGCAAGTGCTGATGCCGAAGGCCACCGGCCGCGGCCGGGTCGCCGGTTTCGAGATCATGATCCGCAACTCGGCGATCGAGAACCACATCCGCAAGGGTGAGACCTTCAAGATTCCTTCGGTCATGCAGACGCAGCGCCGCATCGGCATGCAACTGCTCGACGACCACCTCTTCGACCTGGCGAACGAAGGCGTCATCACCAAGGACACCGCGCTGGCCTATGCGCAACTGCCCGGCGACCTGCGCCAGCGCTTCTCCGGCGGCACGCCGGCGCCGCAGTAGGGCGCGCGGCAGCGCGATGGCACAGACCCAGGAGCGCAAGCAACTCGGCCGCATCCTCGTCGACCTCGGCGTGGTCGGCATGGGGCCCCTGCAGTCGGCGCTGGCGGAACAGCGCCGCACCGGCCAGAAGATCGGCCAGGTGCTGCTCGCCAAGGGACTGATCACCGAGGACGACCTCGCGCGCGCGCTCGCCCTGCAGCACGGCCTGGAATGGCTGGCCGCCGCCGACCTGGTCTCCGAGCCGGCCGCGCTCGCCCTGCTCGACGCGGCGACGGCGCGAGCCTTCGGCGCGCTGCCGCTGACCGTCGCGGGCGGCATCCTGCGCCTGGCCGTCGCCGATCCCGACGCGCTGCCGCTGCTGGCCGACCTCGAGGCGGTCGCCGGCTGCAAGGTGCAGGCCGCGCTCAGCGGCGCCTCGGCGCTGCGCGAGGCGGTGGAGAAGGCCTACCGCAAGCAGGCGGAGACCAAGGCGGTGGCCGAGGCCGAGGCGGGCGAATCGGCGCCGATCGTGCGCCTGCTCGAGAGCATCCTGGCGCGCGCGGTGCGCGACCGCGCGGCGGACGTGCACTTCGAGCCCTATCAGGGCCAGTTTCGCATCCGCATGCGCGCCGACGGCGTGCTCTTCGAGGTCGATCCGCCGCCGCCGCACCTCGCCACCGCCATCGTCTCGCGCGTCAAAGTGCTGGCCAACCTGGACATCAGCGAGACGCGCATGCCCCAGGACGGCCGCATCGAAATGACGGTGGATGGGCACCGCGTGGACCTGCGCGTCAGCACGGTGCCGACGCAAGGCGGCGAGAGCGTGGTGCTGCGCGTGCTGGACCGGCGCAACCTGCAGCTCGAGATGACCAAGCTCGGCCTCGAGCCGGAGGAATTGGCGCAACTCGACCGCTTCGTGCGCATTCCGCACGGCATCGTCCTGGTGACCGGTCCGACCGGCAGCGGCAAGACCACCACCCTCTACTCCTTGCTGCATCGCGTCAACGACCCGGAGAAGAAGATCCTCACGGTCGAGGATCCGGTGGAATACGACCTCGACGGCATCGTCCAGGTGCCGGTGAACGACGAGATCGGCGTCAACTACGCGCGCGTGCTGCGCACCATGCTGCGTCAGGATCCGGACATCATTCTGGTGGGCGAGATCCGCGATCCGGAGACCGCGCAGATCGCGGTGGAGGCCTCGCTGACCGGCCACCTGGTGCTCTCCACCCTGCACACCAACGACGCCCCCTCGACGGTGACGCGCATGGTCGACCTCGGAGTGGAGCCGTTCCTGCTCGCGGCCACGCTCGAGGGCATCGTCGCGCAGCGCCTGGTGCGCTGCATCTGCCCGGACTGCAGCGAGGACGATCACCCCTCGGCGGATCTGCTGCGCAAGGCCGGACTCGACGCTCCCGAGACCTTCCGCCGCGGCAAGGGCTGCGAAAAATGCCACTGGACCGGTTACACGGGCCGCACCGCGATCTACGAGATCTTGGCCTTGGACGCGGACCTCAAGGAGCAATTTCTGCGCAATCCCAGCACGCTGGCCTTGCGCGACCTCGCCCGGCAGCGCAAGATGCGCACGCTGCGCGAGCGCGGGCTTGCCCTGGCGCGCGCCGGCCGCACCACCCTGGCGGAGGTCGTGCGCGGGACCCAGGCTGACTAGGGCTCCGCGGGCCCCCGTCCCCGAGCGAAACCGGCACAAGCGACATGGCGAGGATCCAGCGTAGAGTCCCTGCGGCGGCGCGGCCGACCGGCACCGCCGTGCGCGGGCCGGCCGAAGATCCGGCGCCGGAGGCCCAGGTCCGCCGCAAGGTGCCGCTCAAGGACGTGGTGCGCTTCACGCGCCTGCTCTCCACGCTGACCGAGGCCGGCCTGCCGATCCTCAAGAGCCTGCGGATTCTCGCCGAACAATGGCCGGACGGCCGCTTCCGCAACGCCGTCATCGACGCCGGCGACATGGTGGAGGAGGGGCAACCGCTGTCGGAGGCGCTCGCCCAGAGTCCCGAGGTCTTCGACGAGCTCTACGTCAACATGACGCGCGCCGGCGAGGTGGGCGGCGTGCTGGACCAGGTGCTCAACCGCCTGGCGGATTTCCTCGAGCGCTCGCAGGAGATCCGCGCCAAGACGCGCAGCGCGCTCACCTATCCGACGGTCATCTTCACGATCGCCATCGCCGTCATCACCGTGCTGATGATCTTCGTGATCCCGACCTTCGCCGACCTCTTCGACGAGATGAAGATGGAGCTGCCGGGCATCACCAAGGTCATGATCGCCGTCAGCGTGTTCTTCAAGAAGTACTGGTACCTGGTGCTGGGCGTGCCGGTCCTGCTCTTTCTGCTGCACGGCTTCCTGCTGCGCCGCAGCTACGACTATCGGCGGCGCAACCATGCGCTCATCCTGCGCCTGCCGCTGGTGGGCTCGCTGGCGGAGCAGATGCAGGTCGCGCGCTTCACGAGCACCTTCGGCACCCTGATCGGCGCCGGCGTGCCGCACTTGGAGGCCTTCTCCATCACGCGCGGCGCCCTCACCAACGAGGTCTACCGCGAAACCCTCGACGAGGTGCGCGCCGAGGTGCGCGAAGGCGAGGCCATCGCCGCCTCGCTCGAGTCGAGCGGCCGCTTCGACAACGTGGTGGTCTCGATGGTCGAAGTCGGCGAGGAGACGGGCGAGCTGGACCGCATGTGCCTGCGCGTGGGCCAGTCCTACGAGGTCAACTACACGCGGCGCCTCAACGACCTGCTGGCGCTGCTGGAGCCGGCGATGCTCGTGACCATGGCTTTGATGGTCGGCGCCATCGCCTTTTCGCTCTTCCTGCCGATCTTCAAACTGCTCGGGGAGTTCGGCAAGACGGCGTGAGGTGCCCGCGGTGAGCCTCCGCCTGCGCCTCACCCTCGGCCTCGTCCTGGTGAACGCGGCGGTGCTCGGCACGGTGGCCTACTGGGCCGCCGACCGCGATCGCGCCGGTCGCCGCGAGCAGGAGCTGCGCGTCGCCGGCCTGCAGGCCGAGGTGGCGCAGCTGGTGCGCCGCCGTTTCCTGCCGGAGGACGTCGGCAATTTCGCGCGCATGCTCAGCTGGCCGCTGTGGCCGGAATTCGCCGACGCGCTGATCCTCGACACGCGGGTGCTGGACCTCGACGGACGCCCGTTGCCGGTCGGGGTCTTCCTCAACCCCAACGGCTCGAGCCGCCGCCCGCCGGATTTCCCGCTGCGCGCGATCACCGGCGCGGTGGTCCAGGCCACCGCCAGCGGCCTCAACATTCCCGTGGCCGGCGGCGTCGCGATTCCGATCTACGCCCACGCTCCCTTCGGCGAGGACACCGTCGCCTGGGGCGGGGTCTACGTGCAGCCGCGGGTGCCGCCCGCGCCGCCCAACCTGCTGTGGCGGGTGTTTCTCATCGGGCTGGCGGGCACCGCGGCCGCGGCCCTCCTGCTCTATCTGATCGTGGATCGCGTGGTGCTGCGCCCGGTGGAGCGCTTGGCACGCGCCGCCGCGGAGTTCGGCGCCGGCGGCGCGCCGGCGCCGCTCGTCCCGGAGGCCGGCGGCGGCGAACTCGCCGGCCTGATGACGGCCTTCGAGGCCATGATGCAGGACATCCGCGGCTTTCAGCGCGACCTGGAGCGGCGCGTCGAGGAGGCCACCGCGCGCGCTCTGAGCGCCGAGCGTCAGGCCACGCGCCAGGAGCGGCTGGCCGCGCTCGGCATGCTGGCCGCGGGCCTCGCGCATGAGATCAATAGCCCGCTCGCCGGCGCCATGCACTCGCTCGAAGTCCTGCGCCAGGAAGCCGCGAGCGCGCGCGCCGAACGCTCCGGCGCCCTGGCCGAAGAGGCGCTGCAGCGCATCCGCGAGTTGGTGCAGCGTCTGTTGCAGATGGGGCCGCAGAGCGCCATCGGCGGCGCCTGCCAATTGTCCGAGGTCGCCGACGACCTGCGCGTGTTCCTGGCGGCGCGGCTCCAACGGCACCGGCTCGAACTCGACTTTCCGGCGGCCGGCCTGCGCGTGCGCGGCGACCGCGGCGACTGGTTCCCCTTGCTGCTCAATCTGGTGCAGAACGCGCTCGACGCGATGGACGAGGTGCTGCCCGCAGGCGGCACGGCGCGCATCACGGGTCGGCCCATGCCCGACGGCGGCGCCGAACTCCTGATCGCGGACGAAGGCCCGGGCGCGCCCGCGGAACTCTTGCCGCATCTCTTCGAGCCCTTCGTCAGCTCGAAGGATCCCGGCCATGGCACCGGACTCGGCCTCGCCTTGGCGCACGCCACCGTGCGCGCGCTCGGCGGCAGCATCGAGGCCGCCAACCTGCCCGGCGGCGGCTTCCAAGTGCGCGTGCGCCTGCCGGCGCCGGAGGGCGACTGAATGGAACTCGCCCTGCCGCTCGCCTTGGGACTGTTGGCCTTCTCCGTCGCCCTCAACGGCGCCGAGGCCGCCCTGTTCACGCTCGCGGCGCGCGTCGGGCCGGAGGGCCTGCCCGCGAGCGCGCGCGCGCTCGTCAAGGACCGCGCCGGGGTGTTGATGACCATTCTGCTGGCCAACCTCCTCGCCACCCTGGCCTATTTCGCCGCAGTGCACGCCTGGAGCGACAGTTTTGCGGAGGGCGTGGGCGCCAGCGTCGAAGTCGGCGCCTTGGTCGTGCTCCTGGTGGTGGCGGATTTGCTTCCCAAGATGCTCGGCCACCGGCGGCCGCGCGCCATCGGCAGCCTGGCATTTCCGCTGGTCCGCGGCCTGCACGCCGTCGTCGGGCCGCTGCTGCGTCCGCTCGGCGAGCGCATGCGGCCGCGCGCGGGCCGCGCCGCGCCCTTGAGCCCGCAAGAGGCTGAAGCGCTGTTGCGGGGCGAAGATCCTCTGGGCTTGCCGGAGGACGAGCGCGCGCTCGTGCGCCACGTGCTCGAGCTCGGCAAGTTGCGCGCCGGCGCGCTGCGCTTGCCGCTGACCCGAGTCACCCTGGTTCCGGGCGCCGAACCCCTCGGCCTCGCGCGGCGCCGCCTGGAGAAGGCCGCCGTGTCCTACGGCGCCGTGACCGATGGGCGCGGCGAAGTCGTCGGAGCCTTGGATCTGACGCGGGCGCCGCGCGGCGCGCGCGCGCTCGACGCCATGACGCGCGTCCCCATCCTGCCGGAAGTGGCGCCTGCGGCCAACGGCATCGTGCTGTTGCGCGACAGCGGCGCGCCCTTCTTGTTGCTCGTGGACGAATACGGGCAGGCAAGCGGCATCGTGCCGCGCGGCCGCTGGGCGGACACCCTGCTCGACCGTCTGCCGCGCGGCGCCGGCGCGCCGCTGCTGCGCGAAGCCGGGCCCGGGCGTTTTCTCGCCGATGCGGCGCTGCCGCTGCACGACTTCGAGGATCGCTTCGGCTCGCCCGGCGCGAGCGACGTGCGCGTCGAATCGCTCGGCGGCCTGGTCTCCGACCGGCTCGGCCGCGTCGCGCGCGCCGGCGACCACCTGCGCTTCGACGGCCCGGGCTTCGTCGGCGAGGTGTGGGTGGCGCGCGCCGATGAAACCGGCCCGGAATTGCTGGAAATCTGGGTCGGCGGCGCGCGCCCGGAGGCGGGGGCGTGAATCCGCTCTGGCTCATCCTGCTGTGCGCCGGCGCGTTGTCGGCGTTGTGCTCGGGCGCTGAAACCGGCATCTACGCGCTCAATCCGCTGAAACTCCAGCACCGCGCGCGCCGTTCCGCCGCCACCGCCGCGCTCCTGCGCGCGCTGCGGTCGCCAGGCGGCCTGCTGGCGACCCTGTTGGTCACCAACACGCTGGCCAACGACCTCGTCGTCCAGGCCGCCATCCGCTTGTTCGAGGACGCGGACTTCGCGCACGCCGAGTTGCTCGCCGCGCTCGTGCTCACGCCCTTGATGTTCGTCTTCGGCGACGTGCTGCCGAAGCAGTGGTTCGCGCAGCATGCCGAGGCCTGGATGCCGCTGTTCGCGGCCCCGCTGCTGCTGCTGCGCCTGCTGCTGCTGCCCGTCACGCTGCCCTTGCAGGGCCTGGCGCGCATCTTCGAGGGCCGCCGCGAGGAGGCCGCAGTCCTCGGCCGTCAGGAATGGGCGGCGCTGCTGCGCGAAGGCCAGCGCACGCATCCGGGCGACGCGCGGGTGATGGGGGCGGCGCTGCGCGCGCTCGAGTCGCGCGGCGCGGGCCTGCGCGCCTTCCTGCGTCCCGCCGTGCCGTTGGCGCCGCCGCACGCCAGCCGCGAAGACGCGCTCCGCCTCCTCGCGGACGGGGGGCTCGGCTTCGTGCTGCTCGCGCGCCCGGGCGCGCACCCCGCGCTCCTGACGGGCACGCGCCTCTTGCATGCCGACGCGGCTGCCCAGCCCCCGGACCTCGCCACGCCGCTGCTGGCGCTCGAACCCGGGCTCGACCTCGCCGGCGCCTTCCAGCGCATGCGCGCCTCCGGCCTGGCCCTGGCCTGGGTGCCGGGTCCGGCGGGCGGCATGCTCGATCTCGAATATGCTCTCTCCCTGCTCGCGGCCTCCACCCCGCGGTCTCCCGCCCATCCATGAACCCTCGCTTCCACCTTTCGCTTCTCGCCGGCCTCGCTCTTGCCGGCTTGCTGGGCGCCGCCACGGCCCGATTTTTCAGTCCGCCGACGGTGGCCGCCGCGCCGCAGTCCGCCGACAGCGGACACCGCTACGTGGCCGTCACCGGCCCCTACATGGACGGCGTGTCCCTGCTCTACGTCCTCGATCAGGAAACGCAGCGCCTGACGGTCTACGAGGCTCGCGGCGGGGCCAAGAACTCCCACCGGGTCGAATTCGTGGCCGCGCGCAACATCGGCCTCGACACCCTGCTGGACGGCTTCAACGACGAGTCCGAATACTCCTACGAGTCCCTGCAGAAGGAGTTCGAAAAGAGCGGCCACGAGGTCCAGAGTGCCGAGGCGCACTAGTCGCGGACCCTGGTATCCTCTTGCCCCCGCGCCCCTACACTGGGGGCGACCCGAATCGGAACGAACCGAGAGCACCCGTGGCGAACCCGCAATACTCCTCCTTCGAAGACGCCCTCAAGAAACTCGAGCTCGAGGAAGAAGATCTCAAGCGGTTGATTTCCGCCGGCGAGATCCGCGCCTTCCGCGAAGGCTCGAAGATGCACTTGCGCGCCGAAGACGTCAGCAAGGTGGCCAGTCAGCTCGGCATCGGCAGCAGCGTCAGCGAGAAGGACGCCGGCCGAACCCTGGAAGTGGAAGACCTCTCCCTGGGCGCCGCCAGCGAAGAGGGCATGAGCACCACGCAGCTCTCCGAGGAGGACACGCTCCTGGATGACGTCGAAACGGTGGACGTCGCCGGCGAGACGGCGACCGCCGCAGCCGTCAGCGGCGGAGCCGCGCGCCGTGTTCGCGCCGCCGAGCCGGAAGCCGTGCGCGAGAGCACCGGCATTCTGGCCGCCGCGATCTTCACCTGCGTGCTGCTGGTGTTCGCGATTCCCTTCGCCATCGGCATGCTGTCGGCGCGCTCCACGGGCCTGACCGGCGGCGTCGTCGGGATCTTCCAGAAGTAGCGCTCTGCTGCGCCGCCTTCCGCGGATCCTGCTCCTGGCTGCGGCCTGCGGCTGCGCACCGGCGGCCGCGCCGCAACTTCCGGAAGCGGTGGAGCGGCTGCAGCGCTGTTTGCTGGCCCGCCTGGATCCGCCGCTCTCCGGCTGGCTGATTTGCGGTCGCTTCGAGTTGACCCGCGGCGAGTTTGCGCCGGAACTCGCCGCGGACGACCCGGATCTGCCCGCAGTGCTCCTCTCCTACGAGGATTTCAGCGCCTGGACGGCCTCGCGCGGGTTGCGGCCGCCGACCGCGGCGGAGTGGCGGGCGCTGGCCGGATCGCCGGAGTCGAGCACCGGGCTCGCCCCCTTGAGCCGCAATACCCTGGAGTTGGGAATCGGACGCCCGCTGCCCGTCGGCGTCTTCGAGCGCGGACGCTCCCCGCTGGGCGGTTATGATTTCTTCGGCAACGTGCGGGAGATGGCGGGCCCCCCGGTGGACGGACGGGTGCTGGCCATGGGCGGGTCCTTCGCCACGCATGCATCGTCCGCCGAGGGTCGGGACGCGACTCCGATCGAAACCGGCGACCGCGCCGACGACGTCGGCGCCCGCTACGTCGCCGATGCGGTTCCCTATCTGCGCGAGCAGGTGTTGCCGCGGTGGCGCGAGAACCCGGAGCACGTCGGCCCGGCGATCCAGGCCGCAGCCGGGCGCTGGCGGATGGATCTCCGCGCGAGTCTCGCCGCCGTGTTGCGCGCGGAGGGCTTCGATCCCGCCTTCGCCGCCCTGCTCGCGCCCTGAAGCCGATGCGCCTGCAGGACCTGCGCGCGCTGCTCGAGGCCCGCGGACTCGCGCCGCAGATGCGCTTCGGCCAGAATTTCCTGGTGGACCCTGCAATGCTGGCCGCCATTCCTGGCGATGCCGGAGTGCAGGCGGGGGAGATGGTCTTCGAGGTCGGGCCCGGCGCCGGCGCGCTCACCCGGTCCTTGCTCTCCGCCGGCGCGCGCGTCGCCGCCGTCGAGTTGGATCACGGACTCGCCCGGCTGCTGCGCGAGGAGTTCGCGGCCGAACTCGCCGCGGGCCGCCTGCAGCTCATCGAGGGGGACGTTTTGGCTCCCCACGAAGCCCTTCATCCGGAGTTGGAGGCGCTCTGGAGCGCGCAGCTGGCCGCCGGTCAGCCGCCGCGCCTCGTGGCCAACCTGCCTTACGCCATTTCCGGCCCCTTTCTCGCCCGTCTTCCCAGCCGTCCGCTCGCCGGCGCCACCCTGCTGTTGCAGCGCGAAGTGGCGGCGAAGTCCGCCGGCCCGGTCGGCGGCGAGTGGTCGCCGCTGTCCATCCGCC
>CAZDMB010000087.1:0-10393 GCA_964506175.1 uncultured Planctomycetales bacterium
GGCGGCGCGCGCCGCCGCAGCGCGCGCGGACTTCGCCGCCTGGCGCGCGGCCGGCGGACGCATCACCGCGCCCGCGCCGGACGCCGACTACCCCCTGGATGCGATCGGCGCCGACGGCGGCTTGGCCAATCGCGCCGATCCGGCGCGCCCCGGCGCCGCCGGCGATGCGGTGCAGACGACGGCGGGCGCGGTCGGCGGCGCCTTGAGCTTCAGCGGCGACAACAACGCCGTCTTCCCCGGGGTCGCCGAGTTCGCGCATTGGGACCCTTTCTCCTTCGCGCTGTGGGTGCGCGCGCCGCAACGCCAGGAGCGCGCCGTGCTGCTCAAGCGCTCGCGCGCCTGGACCGACGCCGGTAGCCAGGGCTACCAACTTTTGATCGAGGACGGGCGGCTGTCCTGGTCCTTGATCCACTTCTGGCCGGGCAATGCCGCGAGCGTGCGCACCCGCGCCGAACTGCCGCTCGGGCGCTGGGTCGAGGTGGCGGTGACGCATGACGGCAGCGGCAGCGCCGCCGGGTTGAGCATCTATCTCGACGGCGCGCCGGCGGCGACCGAGGTGGTGCGCGACCATTTGTGGAAGCCGATCACCGGCGGCGACCCCGGTCCCTTGACCCTGGCCGAGCGCTTCCGCGACGCCGGCTTCGCCGGCGGCGCCATCGACGAACTGCGCATCTTCAACCGCCGCCTCGCGCCGCTGGAAGTGGCGGCGCTGCGTTCGCCGGCGGCGGACGACGGCGGCAAGGACGACGCTGCCTTCGACGCCTGGCTGGGAGCGCATGACGCGGCGTACCGCGCGGCCGACGAGGAGTTGCGCGCGGCGCGGCGCGCGCGCGCGGAGGTCCTCGCGGGCTTCGAGGAGATCATGGCGATGGAGGAGACGCCGACGCCGCGTCCCGCCTACGTGCTGCGGCGCGGCCGCTACGACAATCCGGATCCCGCGCAGCCGGTCACGGCCGGCACGCCGGCGGCGTTGCCGCCGCTTCCGGCCGGCGCGCCGGCGAACCGCCTCGGCCTGGCGCGCTGGCTGACCAGCCCGGATCACCCGCTGACCGCGCGCGTCGAGGTCAACCGCCTGTGGGCGCAGGCCTTCGGCCGCGGCTTGGTGTTGACGCGCGAGAACTTCGGCGCGCAGGGCGAGGCGCCCTCGCATCCGGAACTGCTGGACACGCTCGCCGCCGATTTCATCCGCAGCGGCTGGGACGTGAAGGCGATGCTGCGCCGCTTCGTGCTCTCGGCCGCCTATCGCCAATCCTCGCGCGGGCGCGAGGACTTGGCGCGCGCCGATCCGGGCGACCGGCTGCTCGGACGCTTCCCGCCGCGGCGCCTCAGCGCCGAGCAGTTGCGCGACCAGGCGCTGGCGGCGAGCGGCCTGCTAGTGGCCAAACTCGGCGGCCCGAGCGTCAAACCGTGGCAGCCCGCGGGCCTGTGGAGCATCGGCTGGGGCGGCGAGTACCAGACCGATCCCGGCGAAGGACGCTGGCGCCGCAGCCTCTACACCTTCTGGCGGCGCACCGTGCCGCCGCCAAACATGATCCTGTTCGACGCCGCCAAGCGCGACGTGTGCGTGGCGCGCCGGCAGGAGACGAACACGCCGCTGCAGGCCCTGGCGCTGCTCAACGATCCGCAACTGGTCGAGTGCGCGCGGGCCTTGGCCGCGCGCGCGGCGCGCGAGTCGGGAAATGATCCGGACGCGCGCCTGGCGCGCGCTTTCCTGCGGGTGTGCGCGCGCCCGCCGTCGCCGTCGGAAGCGGCGGCGCTGCGCGGCGTATTCGACGCCCAACTCGCCGAGTATCGCGCGGACCCGGCGGCGGCCGCCGCGCTGCTGGCCACCGGCGCCGCGCCGAACCCCGCCGACGCGGATCCGGCGGACCTCGCCGCCTGCGCCGTGGCATGTTCCGTGCTGTTCGCCGCCGATTCCGCGCTCGTGTTGCGATGAAAATCATTCCCCACGCCGATCCCCTGGGCCTGACGCGCCGCAGCCTGCTGCGCGGCGCGCTGGCCGGGGTCGGCGTCGCCGCGCTCCGCGAACTGCTGCCGGCGCGCCAGGAAGCGGCCGCCGCGGGACCGGCGCCGCGCGCGCGCCGCATGGTCTACCTGTTCCAGTCGGGCGGGCCTTCGCAGCTGGAAACCTTCGACTGGAAGCCGGAACTGGCGGCGCGCCACGGCGAGCAACTGCCGGAGTCCGTGCGCATGGGCCAGCGCCTGACGGGCATGAGCGGCAACCAGGCCTCGCTGCCGCTGGCGCGCTCGATCTTCCCCTTCGCGCGCCACGGGCGTTGCGGCGCCTGGATGAGCGCGCTGCTGCCGCACACGGCCAAGATCGCGGACGAGATCTGCATCGTCAAATCGATGCACACGGAGGCGATCAATCACGACCCCGCGATCACCTTCCTCTGCACCGGCGCGGAGATGGCGGGCCGGCCGTCGCTGGGAGCATGGCTCTCTTACGGCCTCGGCAGCGTCAACCGCAACCTGCCGGCCTTCGTCGTGCTCTGCACCAACAAGGCCGCAGATCAGCCGCTGTACGCGCGGTTGTGGGGCAGCGGCTTCCTGCCGAGCAAGCACCAGGGCGTGCAGTTCCGCGCCGGCGCGGAGCCGGTGCTTTACCTGGCCAATCCGGACGGCATCTCACCGGCGGCGCGCCGCCGCACCTTCGACGCGCTGGCCGCGCTCAACGGCGAGCAGCACGCGCGCGAAGCCGATCCGGAAATCCTGTCGCGCATCGCGCAGGCGGAACTCGCTTGGCGCATGCAAACCAGCGTGCCCGAAGTCACCGACCTCGCCGGCGAGCCGGAGGAGACCTTCGAGCTCTACGGCGCCGAGGCGCGCGTGCCGGGCACCTACGCCGCCAATTGCGTGCTGGCGCGCCGCCTGCTCGAGCGCGGCGTGCGCTTCGTGCAGTTGTTCCATCCGGGATGGGACCAGCACGGCGACCTGCCGGCCGGCATCCGCGGCCAGTGCCTCGAGACCGACCGCGCTTCCGCCGCGCTGGTGATCGACCTCAAGCGGCGCGGCCTGCTCGACGACACCCTGGTGGCCTGGGGCGGCGAATTCGGCCGCACGAATTACTCGCAGGGCAAGTTGACCGAGGACAACTACGGGCGCGACCATCACCCGCGTTGTTTCAGCGTCTGGCTGGCGGGCGCCGGGGTGAAGCCGGGATTCTCCTTCGGCGAAACCGACGCGTTCGGGTACAACATCCTGGACCCCGAGCGGCAGGGGGTGCACGTCCACGACCTGCACGCCACCATGCTGCACCTTCTCGGCGTGGATCACCGCCGCCTGACTTTCCGCCACCAAGGACGCGACTTCCGGCTGACCGACGTCTCCGGCCGCGTCGTCCATGAACTCCTGACTTGAACCCGACCGTGCACGCCTGGCTCGAAGTCTTCGGCCGTCTCCATCCGCTGGTGCTCCACCTGCCGGTGGGCCTCCTCGCCGGCTTGGCGGTCTACGAGGGCGTCGCCCATGCGCGGCGCGAGGCGCCGGCGCCGCGCCTGTTGGTCGGCTGCGCGGCGGCGGGCGCGGTGCTTGCCGCCCTCACCGGCTGGGTGCTGCACGAGGAGCCGGACTACTCCGGCTCCACTCTCGAGTGGCACGAGCGCCTCGGCATCGCCACCGCGATCGCCAGCGTGGTTGTGCTGGCGCTGCGCCTCGCGCAGAAACCGCGTCTCTACCGCGCCGGGCTGGTCGTGACCCTGGCGCTGCTCGCGCCCGCCGGGCACTTCGGAGCGCAGATGACGCACGGCGAGGGCTTCTTGACCGCGCCGCTGCGCGGCGAGGACGCGCCGCCGGAACCCGTCCTGCCCGCGCCGCCGGCGCCCGGGCCGGCGGCCGCCACCGCCACCATGGTCAGCTACCGCGAGCACGTCGCGCCCATCCTCGCGGCCCGCTGCGTCAGTTGTCACGGCGAGAAGAAGAAGAAGGGCGGCCTGCGCCTGGACGCGCCCGAATGGATCCAGAAGGGCGGCAAGGGCGGCGACGCCCTGGTTCCTGGCGCCCCTGCCGACAGCGAACTGTTGACGCGTCTGCGCCTGCCGCTCGAGGACGACGATCACATGCCGCCGGAGCACAAGAAGCAGCCGGCGGAGGCGGAGATCGCGCTGCTGGAGGCTTGGATCGCGGCGGGAGCCTCCTTCGACTCGCCCTTCGAACTTCCCAGCGGCTTGGCCTTGCCGGCGCCGCCGCCCGCGACCGCCGGCCCGGAGGTGTTGGAAGCGCCGCCCGAGGCGGCGCTCGCAGCCCTGCGCGCCCGCCTGGTTCACGTGCAGGCGGTGTCGGCCGGATCGCCGGAATTGTGGGTGGATTTCGCCGCGCCCGCCGCCGGCATCGGCGACGCCGACGTGGCGGCACTGCTTGGCCCGTTGACCGATCACGTGGCGGAACTCAATCTCTCGCGCACGCAGGTCACGGACGCGATCATGAAGAAGGTCGCGCAGATGCCGCGCCTGCGGCGCCTGGAGTTGCGTTCCACCGCGATCACCGTCGCCGGCGTCGCCGCGCTCGAGGGACACGAAACCCTGGCCGAACTCGCCCTGGTGCAGACTCAGCTGACGGACGCGGCCGCCGCCGCGCTGGCCAAGCTGCCGGCGCTGCAGAAGGTCTGGCTGTGGAGTTCGGGCGTGGGCGCGGAAGGCGTTGCGGCGCTGCGCGCGGCGCGCCCGCACCTGCTGGTGGACGCCGGCGAAGTCGTCGAAGCCGCGCCGCTCGAAACCGAGGGCGAGCTCAAGTTCACCAGCGACGCGCCGTCGGTGGATGCGCCGCCGCCCGCCGCGGTCGTCAGCCTCACGCCGATCAACTCCGTGTGCCCGGTGAGCGGCAAGCCGGTGGATCCGAAGTACTCCGTGGTCTTCGAAGGCCGCGTGATCGGCTTCTGCTGCCCGAACTGCCCGAAGGAGTTCTGGGCGAATCCCGAGCAGTTCCGCGCGAAGCTTCCCTGACCCGCGCGGGGATCGAACGCGCGTTCGCCGTCCCTGCGGACCGGCGCGCGGAATGTGGAAAGAATTCCTGCGGCGGCCGCGCCCCACTACGGCAAATTGCGTGCCGCTTCCTAAATTCTTTCCCTATTGGGGGTTGGGAGGACGCAAGGAAATCCTTCCCTGAGACGGCGGGCGCGGCCGGTGCGAGGCGCCGTTCCGGAAGGGGTAGCGTCGGGTCGAGCCGCCCGTCGCGAGCCGCTCGGCTCCGCCACTCCGGCGCGGGCGCCCGCTCCTTGATCCCCATGCGCAAGCTGTCGCTCCTCATGCTCGCCAGCGCCTTCGGCGCGGGCATCCTCCTCGCCTCCTCGCCGGCCGCGGCGCCCGCCGCCGGCTTCGCCGCCTTCGCCGGCCAGGGCGGCACGTGGTCCATCAACGACCGCGGCGAGAAGACCTTGATCGGCCAGGCTCAGAACAACCTCACCGTCAACGTGAGCAACAACGGCCCGGACGACATCGAGGTCGTCATCGGGCCGCCGGACAAGGTCACCAAAGTGAAGAAAGGGCAGACCGCCATCCTGCAGGTCAAGGTCGGCCAGAGCGTGAAGGTGCGTGACGCCAACCCCGGCAACGGCAGCGGCGCATCCGGCCGCTACCGCGCCTCCTGAATCGCCGACGGACGCGCCGCCGACGCAGGTATCCTGCCGCGCGTGCCGGCAATGCGCACCCTCGAGCTGCCCGGCGTCCCGCTGCTCCGCGCCCTGAGCGAGGACGGCGGGGCGCTGCGCCCGGAATGGAAGGCGCCGCTGCCCGCGGCGGCGACGCTGCGCGGCATCTGGCGCGCCATGCTGACCACGCGGCTGCTCGACGAGCGGCTGATGAAACTGCAGCGGCAGGGCCGCGTGGCCTTCGTCGGCACCGCCACGGGACTCGAGGCGGCAATCCACGCCACGGCGGCGGCGTTCGGCCCCGAGGACTGGATCTTCAGCGGGCTGCGCGAGGGCGGGGTCGCGGTGCAGCGCGGCATGTCCGTCGCCGAGTACATGGCGCACATGTTCGGCAACCGCGAGGACACCGCCAAAGGGCGCCAGATGCCCAACCACTTCCAGTGCCGCGCCGCGAATTTCGTGTCCTGGTCGAGCGTGATCGGCACGCAACTGCCGCACGCGACCGGCGCGGCGCTGGCCTTCGCCCGCCGCGGCGAGGCGCGCGTCGTGTGCGGCTATGCCGGCGACGGCGCCACGTCCTCGACCGGCTTCCACAGCGCGCTCAATTTCGCCGGCGTGGCCAAAGCCCCCGTGGTTTTCGCCGTGATCGACAACGGCTGGGCGATTTCCGTGCCCAGCGCCAAACAGACGGCGGCGCGCTCCTACGCCGCCAAGGGCCGCGCGTACGGCGTGCCCGGCGTTGACGTAGACGGCAACGACTTTCTCGCCGTGTTCGAAGCGGCGCGCGGCGCCGTGGCGCGCGCGCGCGCGGGGGAGGGGCCCACGCTTTTGTGCCTGCGCTCCTATCGCATGGGCGGCCACTCCTCCTCCGACGATCCGACGCGCTACCGCGACGCCGCCGAGGTGGAGTACTGGGCGCAGCGCGATCCGCTGGCGCGCGCCGAGGCTTTCCTCGCGGCGCAGGGCCTGCTGTCGGCCGCGGAGCGCGCGCACGCGAACGCGGAGATCGGCGCGGAGATCGCGGCCGCCGTGGAACGCGCCGAAGCGGCCGGTCCGCCGCCCTTGGAGACGCTGGTCGAGGACGTTTACGCCGCGCCGCCGCGGCACCTCACGCGGCAAGTGGTCGAGGCCCTGCGGCTGCGCGAGGAACACGGCGAAGCGGCCGCGATCGAGGGCAAATTTCCGCTCTGAATCGGCCCCATATTGAGTCTCAGTCTCATGAATGCACGCGCGTTCGGCGCGCGAAATCGGGACCGATTTGGTGCCTTTCTCGCAGGCACTTTCCACTAGGCGCAGGTGCGGCGCGTTCTTATCCTTTTGCCGCTTCTCGTCTGGCTCCCCGACCCACGAAAGCGGTGGGGGGAGGTCTAACGAGACCCAGGTCGTTGGCCCAGGACCCTCCATGACGCTGTTCCAGATTCCCAGATGGACGGACGGACTCCGCACCTTGCTGGGCATTGCCGCGGTGCTGACGCCCACCTACATCGTGGCGCTCTTCGTCTACGGCGCGTCCGCGGACACCCTGCAGATCGGCTACGCCCCGGAGCAGCCGATTCCTTTCAGCCATGCGGTCCACGCGGGCAAGCTCGGCATGGACTGCCGCTACTGCCACAACACGGTCGAAGGCGCGGATCACGCGGCCATCCCGCCGCTTGCCACGTGCATGAACTGCCACGGCGGCAAGATCCATCCGAATTCCCCCAAGCTCAAGCCGCTGCGTGAGGCTTGGGAAGGCGGCCAGACCCTCGCCTGGACCAAGGTGCACGACCTGCCGCAGTTCGCCTACTTCTCGCACGCGCCGCACCTCAATGCGGGCGTGTCCTGCGTGGAGTGCCACGGCCGCGTGGACCGGATGGAGCGCGTGCAGACCGTCGCGCCGCTGTCCATGGGGTGGTGCCTCGACTGCCACCGCAACCCGGACCCGCGTCTCCGCCCCCGCGAGAAGGTGTTCGACCTCGGCTGGACCACAGACGAGGACCGCAACGCGCTCGGCGCCCGCCTCCGCCAGGAATACGGCGTGAACCCCCGCACGGATTGCTCGACCTGCCACCGATGAACCGTTCCGCGAGCACGCAGCGCTACTGGCGCAGCCTGAACGACCTGGAGAAGACTCCGGAGTTCCAGGATCTGTTGTTGAAGGAATTCCCGGGCGGTCCCGAGGAGAACTGGACCACCACCAGCCGCCGGCGCTTCCTGCAAGTGATGGGCGCCTCGCTGGCGCTCGGCACCGCCGCCTCCTGCCGCTTCAAGGAGGAGCACATCCTGCCGCTCAAGGAGCGCGACGAGAACCGCGTTCCGGGCCGGCCGAAATTCTATGCCGGCGCCTTCGCCTTCGGCGGCTTCGCGCAGCCGATCGTCGCCGCCTGCTACGACGGCCGTCCGACCAAGATCGACGGCAACGCCGAGCATCCGGAGAGCCTCGGCGCCTCCAGCGTGTGGGCGCAGGCCGCGATCCTCGGCCTCTACGACCCGGATCGCAGCCGCGGCGTCGCGCAGTACGCCGCCGGCGCGGAGACCGAGTCCAACTGGGCCGCCTTCGAGGATTTCGTCAAGACCCACTTCCGCGAGCTGAAGTCGCGCCAGGGAGATGGTCTGGCGGTCGTGGCGGGCGACAGCCAGTCGCCGAGCCTGCAGCGCGTGATCGCGGACTTCCGCAAGTTCTTCCCGCGCGCCGCCTGGACGACGTGGGAGCCCGTCGGCGCCGACGCCGAACTCGCCGGCTGCCGCGGCGCCTTCAACCAGTCCGTGCGTCCGCACCTGCAGCTCGCCGCGGCGCGCGTCATCGTCGCCCTCGACGACGACCTGCTCTACGCCCGCCCGGATTCGCTGCGGCTCACGCGCGATTTCGCCGCGCACCGCAAGCCCGAGCAGGGCTGGATGAACCGGCTCTACGTGTTCGAGCCTTCCTTCACGCTCACCGGCGCCTCCGCCGATCACCGGCTCCCGCTGCGCCGCGCGCAGATCGGCGCCGCGCTGGCGAAGCTCGAGGCGAAACTGGTGGAGAAGGGCCTGGCGCACCCGCAGGCCGAAGCGGTGCGCAACGCCGCGCCCCGCCTGGAGGTGCCCGGGCTGGACAAGATTCTCGACGCCCTGGCCGACGACCTGCTGGCGCATCGCGGCGCCAGCGTGATCACCGCCGGCCTGGCGCAGCCCGCCGAGGTGCACGCGCGCGCGCATCGCCTCAACGCCCTGCTCGGCGCCGCCGGCGCGACGGTGGCGTACCTGCCGGCCGCGGCGCCGGACGCCGACGCGGTGCCGCTCCCGGAACTGGCCAAGCGCCTGAATGAGGGCAAGATCAGCACGCTGTTGGTGCTCGGCGGCAATCCGGTGTACGACGCGCCGGCGGATCTCGGCTTCGCCGCCGCCATGTCCAAGGCGCAGACGAAGATCCACTGCGGCCTCTACCGCGATGAGACCGCGGAACTGTGCGATTGGCACGCGCCCCTGGCGCACGCGCTGGAATCCTGGAGCGACGGCCTCGCGGCCGACGGCTCGCACGTGATCGGCCAGCCGATGGTCGAGCCGATCTGGGGCGGGCGCACTCCCGCCGAACTTCTGACGCTGATGATGGGCAACGCGCAGGCGGGCATGGGCCTGGTGGCTCGCGGCGTCGCCGGCGGCGAATCGGCTTGGCGCAAGGCGGTGCACGACGGCTTCGTCGCCGGCAGCGCCGCGGCGGGCGCGAGCGTGACGGCGCAGAATCTGCCGGCCGCGACCTTCGACGAGGCCGTGTTGGCGCCGGCGCCGGCGAACGGCGCCCTCGAGGTCAACTTCGCGCCTTGCCCGAAGGTGTGGGACGGGCGCTACGCCAACAACGGCTGGCTGCAGGAGTTGCCGGACCAGTTGGCCAACGTCACCTGGGGCAACGCCGCCTTCCTCTCGTACAAGACCGCGGACGAACTCGGGATCAAGAACGAGGAGCTGATCCGCGTGGAGCTGGGCGGGCGCAGCCTGGAGATCGTCGCCTGCACCATGCCGGGCGCCGCCGACGGCCAATTGACGATGTGGCTCGGTTACGGGCGCACGCGCGCCGGCCACGTCGCGGGCCTCAACGACGACGCGGTGGAGACGGCGGGATTCGACAGTTACCGCCTGCGCGCCAGCGGCGCGCTGTGGAGCGCGGCCGGCGCGCGCGTCAGCGGCACGGGCGTGCGCTATCCGATCGCCACGACGCAGGACCACCACATGATCGACGAGGTCGGCCTCAAGGGCCGCGCCGACCGCGTCAACGACCTCGTGCGCGAGGGCACGGTCGGCACCTACGAAGCCGACAAGAACTTCGCCAAACGCGCGCCGGATTTCTGGGGCAAGGAGGCGTCGCTGTTCGCCGAGGTGCACGGCGAAGGCCAGCATCGCTGGGGCATGGCGATCGACCTGTCCACCTGCACCGGCTGCGGCGCCTGCACCATCGCCTGCCAAGCGGAGAACAACGTGCCGGTGGTGGGCCGCGAGCAGGTGCTCAAGGGCCGCGAAATGCACTGGATCCGCATGGACCGCTACTTCCAGGGCGACCCGGCGAACCCGCTGGCGGTGCACCAGCCGGTGAACTGCCAGCAGTGCGAACTGGCGCCGTGCGAGAGCGTGTGCCCGGTGGCCGCCACCGTGCACAGCAGCGAGGGCCTGAACGACATGGTCTACAACCGCTGCATCGTCACGCGCTACTGCTCCAACAACTGCCCCTACAAAGTGCGGCGCTTCAACTTCCTGAACTTCCGCAAGGACGCGTGGCAGCCGGGCGACGAGGTTCTGCGCATGGCCGCCAATCCGGAGGTCACGGTGCGCAGCCGCGGCGTGATGGAGAAGTGCACC
>CAZDMB010000088.1:0-3974 GCA_964506175.1 uncultured Planctomycetales bacterium
CACGAGCAGCACCGCCGGGTAGTACCACCAAGGATTGGTCGCCGGATGCTCGGCCCGGATCAATCGGTCCCAGTTCTCGTGCACGAAGAAAGCGCGAAAGTACTCCCCGCCGAAGCGGCTGAGCATCAGCGCGAACCAGGGAGCGGCGATGAGAGCGTAGAGCGCCACCCCGGCGGCGAGGGCGCGCGGGCGGAGCGGCGGGCGGAAACTGCCCCAGCGCCACCACGCGAGCGCGGTGAAGAGCGGCACGAGGGTTCCCAGCGGCCCCTTGACCAGGACCGCCAGGGCGCTGGCGGCGAAGTGCGCGAGCGTCCACAGCGTCGCCCGCTCAGGCTGCCGGCCGGCCATCCAGAAGGCCGCGATGGCCGCGGTGGAGAACAGCGCGAAGACCACGTCCGTGAGCACGATGCGCGTCATGGCCATCGGCATGAGCGCGGTCGCCAGCACCATGCCGGCCCACAGGCCGGCGCGACCGGGGAACATGCGCCGGCCCAAGGCCCACACCAGCAGCACGAGCAAGGTGCCGGCGAGCGCCGGCGGGACGCGCGCGGCGAATTCCGTCTCGCCGAGGAGGCGGAAACTGCCGGCCTCGAGCCAGTAGAAGAGGATGGGCTTTTCGAACTGCGGCGCGCCGAAGATGTAGGGCGTCGACCAATCACCCCGTTCGTTCATCTCGCGCGCGGTCTGCGCGTAGAACGGCTCGTCCGGATCCATCAGGCCGAGCTTGCCGAGCAGGAACCAGAAGCTGGCGGCGCACAGCAGCAGCAGCAGGAGCGCCTCCCGCCAAGCGGGGCGCGGCGCCTCCCCTGCGGAGCCTGCCGATCCGGGCGCTTGGGTCATGACGGAGGGAGGCGGAGCGCCTGGGCGCGCACGGCGCGGCGAAATCGTAGCGGGGCGTCCTGCCGGCCGCACCTTCCTAGAATGCCGCGGTGTCCGATCCTGAAGGGGGCCCCTTCGAACTGCCGCGCCCGGGCGAGACGCTGCTGGTTCTCGCGCCGCACCCGGACGACGAGTGCCTGGCGGCGGCGGGTCTGATGCAGCGCGCGCACCGCGCCGGCATCGGCGTGGTCGTCGCCTTCATGACGGACGGCGACAACGCGCCCTGGATCCAGCGGGTGTTCGAGCGGCGTTGGCGCATCGGACCGCAGGATCGGGCGCGTTTCGGCGCCTTGCGCCGCGTGGAGGCGGCGCGCGCGCTGGCGGCGCTCGGGCTGCCGCCGGACGCCGCGCGGTTCCTGCACTGGCCGGATCAGGGAATCACGCCCGCCCTGCTCGGCGGCGACGAGACGCCGGTGGATCAACTGCAGGCGCTGCTGGAGAGCGTGCGTCCACGCCTGGTCCTCGCGCCCTCCGCGCAGGATCTGCACCCGGATCACAGCGCGCTGAGCGTGCTCCTCGACCTTGCCTGCGAGCGCCTGGCGCCGGACGCGCGCCCGCGCCGGGAAACTTTCCTCATCCATCGCCTGCCGGGCCCGCCGC
This sequence comes from uncultured Planctomycetales bacterium, assembly GCA_964506175.1. GTDB lineage: Bacteria > Planctomycetota > UBA1135 > UBA1135 > UBA1135 > JAQBVK01. The sequence continues at coordinate 1,480 of CAZDMB010000088.1, forward strand.
CGACCGCCGCACGTTCCCGCTGGCTGACTCCGGAGGAGAGCGCCTGCAAGCGCCAGGCGATCTCCGCCTACGCTTCGCAACTGTCGGTGCATCGCAAGCATTTCCTCGCCTTCCAGAGCGTGGCGGAGGACTTCGCGCCGGCGCCGGGGCCGCAGGGCGGCGCTCCCGGCCACGCCATCGAGCAGGCAAGCTGGGAGGATGGGCAGTTGCGCCTGACGATTCGCTTGCGCGCGCGTCTCGGCTCTCATGGCCCCGCCGCACTGCTGCTCCTGGGAGCGCAGGCGGGGCGGCAGCGCTGGTGTCTTCGCCGGCCGCTGCGCCGCCGCGGGCACGGCGGCGAGATCCGCCTCGACGCCGCGGATCTCCCGCCCCACGACAGTCTGCACGTCAAGGTCGAGCGCGCGCGCGGCTTCTTCGATCAGGCCGGGTGGCTGCAGATTCCGCCCGCGGGCGTCGTGCCCGCGCCGCCCGCAGCGGTCCCGGCCCGCGCCATCACGCTCGCCGTCATTCCCTGCTTCAACGTGGCCGCCTTGTGCCGTCCCGTCGTGCGCCGCGCGCTGGAGTTCGCCGACCGCGTGCTGGTGGTGGACGACGGCTCCACGGACGGCACCGCGGAAGTCCTCGCGGAAGAGGTGGCGGGCAGCGCGGGGCGCATGCGCCTGCTGCGCCTGCCGGTCAATCGCGGGAAAGGCGCGGCGCTGTTGGCGGCCTTCCGCCTGGCGCTGGCTGAGGAAGACTTCGACGTTCTCGTCACTCTCGACGGCGACGGCCAGCACCGGCCGCAGGACATTCCGGCGCTCGCCGCGGCGGCGCGCGCCGGCGCCTCCCTGGTGGTCGGCGGACGCCAGGAGTTCGCGAAGATGCCGCTGCGCAGCCGCTTCGGCAACACCTTGACCAGCTGGATCCTGCGCCGTGCTCTGCCGGGATGTCCGCAGGACACGCAATCCGGTTTCCGCGCGCATCGCCGCGCCCTGATCGAGGCGATCGTCCGGCGCATTCCGGGGCATCGCTACGAGACGGAGTTGCGGATCTTGCTGTTGGCCCTGCGCGGGCGCCAGCGCGTCGCCGAACTGCCGATTCCGACGCTCTACTTCGACGGCAACCGCTCCTCGCATTATCAGCCGGTGCGGGACTCGCTGCGCATCGTCCAGACCTTGTTGGTGGCCTGGCTGCACACCTGACGGCGGCGCCCGCTGGCGCCGCGGCGCTCAGGAGGTCTGGCCGCCGCAGGAACTGCCGGCGCCGGCGGTGCAGCCGAAGCAGTGACGTGCGGTGACGATCGACCGCGCCGCCCAGGCCGTCTCGTCGAAGTCGGCGATGTGCGCGGCGCCCGGCAGGCGCAGCTCGAGCTCCAACATCTGGTTGAAGTCGCAGTCGTAGAGGCGGCCGTCCCAGCCGACCGACAGCGTGTTGCGGCACATCAGGCCCGCGACCGCCCCGGGATTGAAGGCCTGCACCAGCAGCTCGAGATAGGACTGCAGGTTGCCGCTGCGCTCCAGCCAGTCGAGGAAGCGGGAGATCGGCATGTTGTTGATGACGAAGAGGCGGTCGAAGGCCAGGCCGAAATTGCGCTGCAAGGCCTCCTTCCACTCGCGCTCCAGCGAGGCCTGACTGGCGCCGAGGAAAGCGCCGGCTGGATTGGAGACGAGCGTCAGGCGGCGGCGCGGATCGCCGCGCCCGTAGCCGGCGGCATTCAAGCGCCGCAACGCCTCGAGGGAACGCTCGAAGGTGCCGTCGCCGCGCTGCGCGTCGGTGTTCGGCTTGCGGTAGTGGGGCAGCGAGGCGACCACCTCCACGCCGCGCTCGGCGAGCCAGTCGACCAGGTCCTCGTGCCGGGGCAGCAGCAGCACGGTCAGGTTGCAGCGGTCCATCACGTGCTTGCCGGTGGCGACGGCCGCGTCGACCAGGTCGCGGAAGCGCGGATGCAACTCGGGCGCGCCGCCCGTGAGATCCACCGTGTGCGCGCTCGAGCGCTGCACGGCGCGGATGACCTGCTCGACCACTTCGTCGCTCATCATCGCGTCGGTGCGATCCGGGCCGGCGTCCACGTGGCAGTGCCGGCAACTCATGTTGCACAACTTGCCGAGATTCACCTGGAAGATCTCGAGCCTGCCGGGAACGAGGCTCGGACCGGCGAACTCCGCGAACTCGACCCTGCGGCCGTCCCGTTGCAGCGGCAGCTCGGCCAGGCGGCGCAATTGTTCCGCGGGCGCGGCCAGCGGGTCGCGGCGGCGGTGCAGGGACGCGCCGAGCAAGGCTACATTCCCGTCTGGTGGGCGTGCTCGCGCATCTGCATGCCGTGCACCAGCGAGGCGCCGCCGCGGATGGCGACGGCGACGTGCAACGCCTCGCTCATCTGCTCGAGATCGGCGCCCTTCTGCTGGCAGTCCTTGGTGTAGACATCGATGCAGTAGGGGCACTGGACGGCGTGGGCCACGGCCAGCGCGATCAGGCTCTTCTCGCGCGCGCTCAGGGCGCCGTCGGCGAAGACCGCC
>CAZDMB010000088.1:3984-10385 GCA_964506175.1 uncultured Planctomycetales bacterium
TTTCCGGCCGAGGTCCGGGCTGGACTCCGCGATCTTGGCGAAATCCTGCAGATGTTGACGATCGTAGTAGCCGGGCATGAAGAAGGCCGGACGGAGAGCAAACTCCGCCCGGCCCAGATGATACGCGGATCGCGCCTAGAGGGTTTCCACGTTCGAGGTCGCGCAGGTGGTCAGATCCACGGCCTGGATGTGGCCGCCGCACACGCCCGGCGGCAGGTTGCCGCTGAAAGTGGCGGTGCCGCTGGCGTTCGCGTGCAGGACGGCCACCAGGGCGGGCGTACCGCCGAGTCCGAGCACGGTGCCGGCGCAGACGAAGCCGCCCGGAATCGTGAAGGAACCCGTGCTCGGCGAGAAGCCGATGGCCACGTTGCCGTTGGGCGTGAAGCCGGTGGCGGTCACCGTGACGGTGCCGGGACAAGAGCCGAGGACGTCGAGGCTGGGACCGCTGCCGCCGTACTCATTGTCGTCGATCATCGTGCTCCAGGACCACACCTGGCTGTCCACGATCACGGCGCCGATCGAAGCCGCCTGGTAGCCGAAGAACACCGGGCTCGGGCCGGGCACGGCGATCGGTGCGGAGGTGTAGATCAGCACGCCGTTGCCGTCGAAGACGCTGACGACGGTGGTGTCGGCGTAGCCCTGGAAGGCGTACATGTCGAAGCCGATCACCTGCACGGGCGTGTCGTACTTCATGATCAGCTGGCCGTCGAAGGTGTTCGCCAGGAAATTCTTGCTCGGCATGCCGAAGTAGCCGGCGCCGTTCCATTGCAGCGTGTTGCTGTTCGTGGCGTAGACGCAGCCGTCCGCCACCAAGCCGGGGCCTTGGCCGTTGGCGATCGTGTTCTCGTCCATCGAGAGCGTGTTGGTGTTTTCGGCGCCGCCGAAGGCGACGGCGTAGGATTCGAAATCTTCGAGGGTGGTGCTGACGTTGGCGCGGCTGTGCATGGCGGCGCGGCTCGGGAGCACCTGGGCGCCGGCGGCGGCGGCGAGCAGCGCGGTGGCGCCGATCACGAAGAGGGTGCGATGAACTTGCATGGTGGGTATTCGGGAGGGATGAGGGGAAACGGGGGCCGGGGACGCTCTGGCGGCCCCACGCGGCCATGGTACGGCAAAAATCGCAATTGAGGGGAATCCCAAGGGCGCGGCGCTCCTCTCTTTGGCCATGAAACGCACCGCCTCCCTGCTGGCGCTGACCCTGGGGGCGGCGACCCCGCTCTTCGCCGCCCAGACCATCACCGTCGACCTCGCCCTCGACGACTTCACCGATTTCGGCGGCGCGCACACCGTCGCCGACCTCCCGGGGCCCGACGGCCACGTCACCCTGCGCGAAGCCGTAGACGCGGCCAACAACACCCCCGGGCCGCAGCTGATCCAGTTCGCCATTCCGTTCAGCGAGTGGTCCATCTTCTACAGCGACCGCGCCATCATCCGGCTGGAGAACCTGCTCTTCGTCGCGGACGCCGGCACCGTGATCGACTTCGCCTCGCAGACCGCCTTCACCGGCGACACGAATCCCAACGGCAACGAGGTGGGCCTGCAGTACGCCGGGCCGCCCGCGGGAATCCCCAGCCTGTGGCTGGCGGCCGACGACTGCACGGTGCGCGGTCTCGACGTCGGCTTCGGCAACAATTTCGGCAACACCCTCTGGGTGACGGGCAATCGGAACCGCGTGATCGGCTGCACCACGAACGGCCTGACCATCCGCGGCGACTACGGCGGCGGCGCCTTCAACGTGATCGGCGGCGCCGCTCCCGGCGAAGGCAACGTCTTCAGCGAAGGCGTGAACGTGCTGTCGCGGGCGAACGACAACGTGCTGATCGGCAACCAATTCCACTGGGGCCTGCGCATCAGCGGCGACACCTTCTGGGGCACCTGCGACCGCAATCGCGTCGGCGGCCCCACGGCCGCGGAGCGCAACGTCCTCGCCGGCCACGGCTACTACGGCCAGGAGGGCCTGCCTCAGGGCACGCAGTTGGAGGTCTTCCACGCGCAGGACACGCGGATCGAGGGAAACTTCGTCGGCACCACTCCGGACGGCATGGCCAAGCCTTCCGGCTACAGCGGCGCCGGCGGCATCGGCATCGGCATCGGCGCGCTGCGCACGACCCTGCGCGGCAATCTGATCTCCGGCTTGCTGATGATCGGCTCCAACCACTACCAGGGTCAGCGCTTCGGCACCGGCATCGCCATCGCCGCCTCGGCGACGCAGACGATCCTGACGAACAATTGGCTCGGCGTCGCCGCCGACGGCGTCAGCCCCATTCCGAGCGTGGCGGGCATCGTCGTGCTGTCCGACCCCAACGGCGTGCCGAGCGCGGTGCAGATCGGCGGCGCTCCGGCGCTGGCGAACCTGCTCGCCTTCCACGAATTGGAGGGCATCCGCGTCGGCGGCGCGGCCAGCGGCGTGACCATCCGCGCCAACTCCATCCACGACAACGGGGCTCTCGGCATCGATCTGCTGGGCGCCGGCGGCACCGGCGTCACCGCCAACGATCCGCTCGACGCCGACGCCGGCGGCAACGGCCTGCAGAACTATCCGGTGCTCGGATCCGCCACCGCCGTCCGCACGCTCGGCCTCGGCCAGGCGCAAGCGCGGATCTCGGGCCGCTTGAACAGCGCGCCGCACGCCGTCTACGTCCTCGACTTCTACGCCAATGCGGCGAGCGATCCGAGCGGCCACGGCGAGGGCGCCGTGTTCCTCGGCTCCGCGCAAGTGCTGACCGACGCCGCCGGAGACGCGCGCTTCTCGCTGCTGCTGACGGTTCCCGCCGGGGCCGGGACGGCGATCTCGTCCACGGCCACGGACGCCGCCGGCAGCACCTCCGAGTTCTCGGCCTGCGTCGAACTGCGGAATCCCGCCTCCGTCCCCGCGCGCTGATCCTCCGCTTCGCGGCTAGGATGGCGCGCACATGGGCCGCATCCTGGCCGCCGCCGGCCTTGCCGCGATGCTGACCGCCGCGGAAGGCGGCGCCGCCGCCCAGGAGGCCGCCAAGCCGGCGGAGTGGCTTCTGCTCGAGCGCATCGCCGACGCGCGCGGATTTCGCGCCGAATTCGATGCGGTGCCGGCGCACCTCGCCGCCATGGTGAAGGAATACGACCCGTCGCTGGGAGCGACGCGCCTGCGGCGGGTCACGAGGTGCCTGGCGGAGCCCTGGAGCGTGCCGGCGCTCGCCCGCGAGTTGCGCGACGGCCTCGGCCGCGCGGTCGGCGCGCGCAGCGGCGTGCTGCTCGCGCCGCTGTTGGCGGACGCCGCCGCCTGGCTGGACGCGCCGGAGAGCCCGCTGGCGCCCGCGAGCGACGCTCTCGCCGCGATGGACGCCGTGTGGAGCCGCATCGCGCCGGCCGAGGCGGCATCGCAACCCGTGAACGAAGCCCTGCTGGCCGAACTCTCCGCCTACGTCGCCGCCGGCCACGCCGCCCTCGCACCGCTGGCCGCCGCGATGAGCGCGGACGAGCAGGTCCTCCTGCGCGCGGGCTTCCCCGCGTGGTGCGAGGCCTTCGCGCGGGTGCACGACCCGCAGGCGCAACTCTCTCCCGAGCAAGCGGCCGCGATCGAGCGCTACAAGGGCCTCGTCGCCAAGACGGACCGCGCCTGCCTGCTCGCGGTGGCCGCGCGCGTCGCGCGCTTGGCCGATCCGTTCTTTCTCGCCGGCCTGCCCAAGCGCCTTGCCGGGTGCGCGCGCAGCGGCGCCGCGCTCGACGGCTTCACCGGCGACGTGGTGGCGGTTTGCGGCGACCGTGAAGCGGCGCGCACCGTGTTGCTCGGCCGCGGCAAGACTTCCGTCCGCGGACGGGCCGCCTTGGTGATCGACCTGGGCGGCAACGACTTCTGGGAGCGCGCCGCCGTGGCGACGGAGACGGATGCGCTCGTCAGCGTCGTGCTCGAGTTGGGCGGCAACGACCGCTACGCGGCGAGCGGACCGGGGCCGGCCTTCGCCGCTGGCGGTGTCGCCCTGCTGGTGGACGCCCGCGGCAACGACGCCTACCAGAGCGGGCGTCTCGGCCAAGCCGCGGCGGCGCTCGGCTGCGCCTGTTTGCTCGACCTGGAGGGCGATGACCACTACGCGGCGGAGGATTTCGCGCAGGGCTATGCCTTCGCCGGCGTCGGACTGCTGCTGGACCGCGCCGGCGACGACGACTACGCGGCGTGGGCCTACGCGCAGGGAGCCGGCAACGGCAACGGCTTCTCGGCCCTGGCCGACGGCGCCGGCAACGACCGCTATCTCGCCAACGGCCACTGGCCGGACGTCTACGGCGACTCCGGGCCCGACAGCCACCATGGCGCCTCGCAGGGTTATTCCTTCGGCTTCCGCGACGGCGAGGTGTTGCTGCCCGGCGGACTCGCGGTGCTCGCCGATTTCGGCGATGGCGAGGATTTCTACGACTCCGGCAACTTCAGCCAGGGCGGAGCCTACTTTTTCGGCTTCGGCCTGATGTTCGACGGCGGCGGCGACGACGAGAACCACGGCTACCGCTATTCCCAGGGCTTCGGCGTGCATCAGGCGGCGGGCATGCGCTGGGACGCGGGCGGCAACGACAGCTACTTCACGCAATGCGCCGCCAACTGCGGCGCGGCTTGGGACGAGGGCGTCGGCTGGCTGCTCGACGAGGGCGGCGACGATCGCTACGAGGTCGGCGGCCTGGCTTTGGGCGGCACCGCCAATACCGCCGTCGCGGTGCTGGTGGACGGGGGCGGCGACGATCGTTACGGCGGCGGCGGCGGAGCCGATTCCCAGGGCGGCAGCGGCGACTCCTCCTACCACCAGATGCAGGCGATCGGCGCGCTGCTGGATCTTGGCGGCGGCAAGGACAGCTACACGCGCCCCGGCCGCGGCGACGCATTGCTGCTGCACGGCGATTGGCACGGCATCTTCGTGGACGCGAAGGAGAAGAGCGCGGCGACGCTGCTGACCTCGCGGGAACTGGAGCGCCTGCTGGCGGCGCGGCCGCCGAAACGCTGACGCCGCGAAGACGTCGAATCAGTCCGCGCCCGGCCGCGTCATGTCGAGCGGGCGCACCCAGGCGTCGAATTGCGCGGCGCTGACGAGGCCGGAGGCCAGCGCGGCAGCGCGCAACGTCAGGCCCTCCTGCTGGGCGTGCTTGGCGATCTGCGCCGCCTGGTCGTAGCCGATGTGGCGATTGAGCGCGGTGACGAGCATCAGGTTGCGCTCCAGGTTCTCCTGGATGCGCGGCCGATTGGCTTCGAGGCCGCGCGCGCAGAACTCTTCGAAGGAAGCGCAGCCGTCGGCCAGCAGGCCGATGCTCTCCAGCACGTTGTGCAGCATCACCGGCTTGTAGACGTTCAACTGGAAATTGCCCTGGCTCCCGGCGAAGGCCACCGCCGCGTCGTTGCCGAACACCTGCACGCACACCATGGTGAGGGCTTCGCACTGGGTCGGATTGACCTTGCCCGGCATGATCGAGGAGCCCGGCTCGTTCTCGGGGAGCAGCAATTCGCCGATGCCGCAACGCGGGCCGCTCGCCAGCCAACGAACGTCGTTGGCCATCTTCATCAGGCCGCCGGCCAGGGTGCGCAGCGCCGCCGAGGTCTGCACCAGAGCGTCGTGCGCCGCCAGCGCGAAGAATTTGTCGGGGGCGGTGCGGAAAGGCAGGCCGGTGAGCGCGGCGAGGTACGCCGCGGCGCGCGCGCCGAAGGCCGGCGGCGCGTTCAGGCCGGTGCCCACCGCGGTGGCGCCGAGCGCGAGCTCCTCGAGGCCGGTTGCGGCCGCGCGGATGGCCGCCATGCCGAACTCGATCTGCGCGCACCACGCGCCGATCTCCTGGCCGAGGGTGAGCGGGGCCGCGTCCTGCAGATGCGTCCGCCCGGATTTGACGAGGTGGGCGTGCGCCGCCGCCTTGGCCGCCAGGGTGGCGCGCAGCCGCTCGGCGGCGGGCAGGAGGCGGGCGTGGAGTTCCTGCAGCGCGGCCACGTGCATCACCGCGGGAAAGACGTCGTTGGAGGACTGGCTGCAGTTGACGTGATCGTTGGGATGCACGGGCTGCTTGGACCCGCGGCGGCCGCCGGCCAGTTCGATCGCGCGATTCGCGATGACCTCGTTGGCGTTCATGTTGCTCTGCGTGCCCGAGCCGGTCTGAAACACCACCAGCGGGAACTCCGCGTCCAGGCGGCCGTCCGCCACTTCTCGCGCCGCTTGTTGGATCAGCGCCGCGAGCGCCGGCGGCAGGACGCCCAACTCCTGGTTGGCCTGCGCTGCGGCCTGCTTGACGAGGCCGAAGGCGCGAATGACGGCGCGCGGCCAACGGAAGCGATCCACCCCGATGCGGAAGTGCTCCAGCGAACGCTGCGTCTGCGCGCCCCAGGAACGATCGGCCGGCACCTGCACCGCGCCCATCGCGTCCGTTTCGACGCGCGTCGCGGCCTGGGCCGGGGTGGGCGGACT
>CAZDMB010000089.1:0-10381 GCA_964506175.1 uncultured Planctomycetales bacterium
CGGTGGTGGGCCCGAGGAACGCCACCTGTTTGCCGGCGTGGATCGCGCGGAAGGCGGCGCGCGCGGCGACTTCGGTCTTGCCGAAGCCGACGTCGCCGCACAACAGGCGGTCCATCGCCCGCGGCAAGGACAGGTCGCCGTGAATCTCGCGCGTGCCCTGCGCCTGGTCGGGAGTGTCGTCCCACGGGAAGGCGTCCTCGAACTCCTCCTGCGCGCGGCCGGCGAGCGGCAGCGCATGCCCGGGCATGGCCTCGCGCGCGGCTTGCACCTCCAGCATGTCGGCGGCGAGGTCTTCCACGGCCTCCTCGACCTTCTTGCGCCGGCGCAGGAAGGAGCCGCCGCCGAGCCGGTCGAGCTCGGGCGGCGCGCCGCCAGCGCCGACGTAGCGCTCGACCAGATCCACGCGCGAGGCCGGGACCTGCAACAGCGCGCCGTCCGCGAATTCGAGCACCAGGACGTCCTGCGCGCCGCCGGCGGCGGCCGCGTCCATGCCGCGGAAGCGCGCCAAACCCTGCACGGCGTGCACCACCAGATCGCCGGGCTTGAGCGCCAGCGCGCTCTGCAGCGGCTCGCTGGCATGCTCCCGCCGGTGGCGCGCGCGCGGCCGTTGCGCCCCGTGGCCGGGCACGAGTTCGCGGTGATGCAGCACGGTGAGGCGCGCTTCCGGCGCGCGGAAGCCGCGCTCGAGCCCGCCTTCGCGCAACTCGAGGCAATCCTCCGGCTGACCGGCGTCGCGCAGGATCTGGCGCAGGCGGTCGGCCTCGGCGGTGGTGGCGCAGAACACCACCACCCGCTCGCCGCTCGCCGCGCGCTGCGCCAGCAGTTCGGCCCCGGGCGCCACGCCGCGGCAGTACTCCTCGACGGACAGCATGGTGAAGGTGCCGTCCTGCCCGGGCAGCGTGGCCAGCTCCAGCCGCGCGCGCGCCGCCAGTTGCGCCTCGAGCCGCGCAAGGGCGGCGATCGCGTCCGGTCCGAGGAACTTGAGACGGTCGCGCGCATCGGCGACGGCCGCCGGCTCCCAAGCGATGAGGCGCAGCGCGGCGGGCATGCGCTCCAGCGGCATGGCGTCGCCGGGACGCGCGGCCTCGGGCAGGTCCTGGCCGAAGGGCACCTCGACGTGCTTCAACACGTGGCGCGTCCGCTGCGTCGCGAGGTCGAAGACGCGCACGCTCTCGAGTTCGTCGCCGAAGAATTCGCAGCGCAGCGGTTCACCCAGAGCCGGCGCGAAGAAATCGAGGATGTCCCCGCGGCGCGCGAACTCTCCCGGATCGGAGATTGCCGGGACGCGCTCGAAACCGGCCTCGAGGAAGCGCCGGGCCAACTCGTCAGGATCGAGGCGCATGCCCGCGGTGAGCGCCAGCGCCGCCATCGGATCCGCGGCGCGCGCCACCGGCTGGATCAGCGCAGCGACCGGCGCGACCACCGTGCCGGTGAAGCCCGGCCTCTCCAGCAGGGCGAGCGCGTGATGGCGCCCGCGCAGCACCCCGGCCTCGGCGCCGAGCGAGGACTCGCGCGCGGGAAAGAGCGCCGCGCCGCAGCCGAAGGCCTGCAGGTCCTCGAGCGCGAGTTCCGCCGCGGCGGCGTCGGCGGTGACCACCAGGAGCGGCGCGTCCGCGCCGCGCGCGAGCGCCGCCGTGACGAGCGCCTTCGAGGAACCCCAGAAGCCGCCCCAATGGCGCAGGCTTGGCGCGGGCACGGACCACGCGCGGGCCAGCGCGCTCCAGCCGGGCGCCGTCCGCAAGCGTTCGACCGGCGTCTCCGGGCGCGCCTCAGGCGAGGGCATCCGCTCCGACCTCCTCGCCCGCGGCGCGCAGCAGCAGCACCGCCTCCCAGGCGGCGAGACGTTCGGCTTCGTGCTTGGACGCGGCCCAGGCGCCGGGGAAGGAGCGTCCGCCGACTGCGGCGATCACGCGGAAGGCGCGCGTGTCCGGGTGCTCGTGCACTTCAGTGACGGCATAGGCGGGCGGCGGCAGGCCGCGCGCCTGCGCCCAATCCTGCAGCAGCATCTTGGCGTGCGCGCGCGCGTGGCGCTGCGGCAGGCCCTCGAGTTCCGGCTGGAGCCATGCGGTCACGAGGCGGCGGCTCGCGGCGAAACCGCCCCCCTCGCCGCCGCCGGCATCGAGATACACCGCGCCGACCAGCGACTCGACGGCGTTGCCGAGCAGCGAACGCGGCAGCGCGCCGTCCCTTCCCAAGCCGCCGCCGACGCGCAGCCACTCCGCCAGGCCCAGGCGTTCCCCCAAGCGGGCGAGGTTGTCGCGCGAGACGAGCAGCGATTTGGCCTGCGTCAGCGCGCCCTCGCGCGCCTCGGGATGGCGCGCAAAAAGCATCTCCGCGGCGATGAGGTTCAGCACCGCATCACCGAGATGTTCCAGCCGTTCGTTGTGGTCCACGGCCACGGAGGCGTGCGTCAGCGCTTCCTCCAGCAATTCCGGGCGGCGGAATCGGTGGCCGAGGGTTTCCTCCAAGCGGCGCAGAGGATGCGGCGCCGGCGTCATCCGACCCGCGGATTCTATGATCCCTCCCGTGCCGGCAGCAGCCGAACCCGTGCTCGAGGTCCGCCGCCTGGCTTTCGCCTACGGCGCACGGCGCGCCCTCGACGGGCTGAGCTTCGCCGTGCGTCGCGGCGAGGTGTTCGGCTTCCTCGGCCCCAATGGCGCCGGCAAGACCACGGCGCTCTCCTGCCTGATCGGCCTGCTGGACGGCTGGGAAGGCGACATCCTGCTCGACGGCCGCTCCGTGCGGCCCGCCCGTGAGCCCGGGGTGCGCGCGCGGTTCGGGTACGTGCCGCAGGAAATCGCCTTGTACGGCGAACTCTCGGCGCGCGAGAACCTGGCCTTCTTCGGCCGCATGGCCGGCTTGCGCGGCGCGGCGCTCGCCGCCGCGTGCGCGCGGGCCTTGGACGTCGCCGGCCTGACCGAGCGCGCGCGCGACCGCGTGGAGGGCTTCTCCGGCGGCATGAAGCGGCGCATCAACCTGGCCGTGGCGCTGCTGCATGAGCCCGCGATCCTGCTGCTCGACGAGCCGACGGCGGGCGTGGATCCGCAGTCGCGCAACCACCTCTTCGAGGCGCTGCTCGCGCTCAAGGCCGGCGGCACCACCATCCTCTACACCACGCACTCGATGGAGGAGGTGGAGCGCCTCTGCGACCGCATCCTGATCCTCAACGACGGCCGCGCCGCGGCTCCGGCCGGCACGGCGGCGGAACTCGCGGAGGTGGCCGGCATCCCGGGAGCCCGGCTCGAGCAGGTGTTCCTGCAGTTGACGGGACGCGCCTTGCGCGACGAGGCGGCGGCATGAGACTGTGGCGCGCCACGCGGGCCATCGCCGCCAAGGACCTGCGCGTCTACGCGCGCGACCGCGTCGGTTTGTTGCTGGGCTTCGCCTTGCCGGCCGCCTTGGTGCTCGTGTTCGGCTTCCTGATGACCGTCATGTTCGGGCAAGACGGCGGCATGGGACGCGCCGAACTGTGGGTCAGCGACCTCGACGGGACGGAGGAGAGCCGCGCGTTCGTCGCCGATCTGCGCGCCGCGGCGACCTTGAGCGTGCGGCCGCGCCTGGGCGAGGACGGCGCGCCCGCGGAGGAAGCGCCGGAACTCGCGGCGCTGCGCGCCGACATCGCCGACGGCGACGCCCACCACGCGCTGGTGCTGGGCGCCGGTTTCGGCGCGGCCCTGGCCGCCGGCACGGATCCGCCGCTCACGCTGCTGCGCGATCCGGGCCGCGCGATGGAGGATCAGCTGGTGCGCGTCGGCCTGGTGGGGGCGTGGATGAAGCGCACGCAGGGGCGCGGCTGGATCGCGATGGTGGATCGCATGATGGCGGACGAAGGCATGCCGGCGGCCGCGCGCGACGCCCTGCGCGCCCTCAGCGAGCAGCAGTACGCGATGATTCGCGGGCAGCTGGAAGCGGCGCCGGAGAGCGACGCCGGCGCGGACGACGCCGGCGCGGGCTTCGATCTCGGCGCGGCCATGCTGCGCATGGTGCCGCTGCAGGTGGAGGACGTGCAGCCGCCCGGCCGCGACGCCCGCGCCGATTTCATGCAGGCCCAATCCGTCGGCGGCATCGCCGTGATGATGCTGATGTTCGGCCTCACCGCCTGCGGCGCCACCCTGCTGCAGGAGCGCGACGGCGGCACCCTGCGGCGCCTGCTGGTGGCCCCGTTTCCGCCCGACGCCCTGCTGCTCGGCAAGTTCCTGTTCGCCTTCTGCGTCGGGTTGACCCAACTGCTGTTCCTGTTCGGCATCGGCGAGGCGGTGTTCGGCATCGGCCTGCTGCGCGATCCGTTGACGCTCGTCATTCACAGCATCGCGGTCGCCGCCGCCGTCACCGCCTTCGGCGTGCTGGTGGCCGCCTGGGCGCGCACCGCCAAACAGGCCGAGGGCGTGAGCACGCTGGTCATCCTGGTGATGTCCTGCCTCGGCGGCGCCTGGTTTCCCCTGCAGGCCTTTCCCTTGTCGCCCCCCGTGGAACTGGCGATGAAATGCACGCTGACCCATTGGGCCGTCAGCGGGTACCAGGGAATCTTTTGGAGCGGGCTGGCCTGGAACGATGCGGCGATGCTGCGCAAGACGGCGGTCTTGCTCGGCTTCGCGCTGGTCGCCGGCGCGGCCGCGCGCGCCCTCTTCCGCGCGCGCTATCTGCGGCGGCGCTAGGATCTGCGCGCATGCTGCTGCAGGGCAAGAAGGGCCTGATCTTCGGCGTCGCCAACGAGTTCTCGCTGGCCTGGCACATCGCCAAGCAGGCGCGGGCGGAAGGCGCCGAGCTCATCCTGAGCGTCGCCAGTGAGCGATTCTTGAAGCGCGTCGCGCCGATGGCCGAGGAACTGGGCGCGCCGCCGCCGGTCATCTGCGACGTCGGCAAGGACGAGGACATCGCTCGCGCCTTCGGCGAGATCGCCGGCATGACCGACCGGGTGGACTTCCTGGTGCATGCGATCGCCACCGCCAAGCGCGAGGAGCTGCAGGGCCGCTTCCTCGATACTTCGCGCGAAGGATTCGCCCTGGCGCACGACGTCAGCACCTACTCGCTCGTGGCCCTGGCCAAGGCCTGCGAACCGCTGTTCGTGCCCGGCTCCTCCATCCTGACCTTGACGTATCTCGGGGCCGTGCGCGCGGTGCCCTCGTACAACGTCATGGGCGTGGCCAAGGCGGCGCTCGAGTCGGCGATGCGCTATCTCGCCAACGACTTCGGCCCGGCAGGCGTGCGCGTGAACGCGATCAGCGCCGGCCCGGTGAAGACTCTCTCCGCCTCGATCGTCAAGGGCTTCAAGGACAAGGTGGATCTGCAGCAGGAAGCGGCGCCGCTGCGGCGCAACGTCACCGGCGAAGACGTCGGGCGCGCCGGCCTGTTCCTGGTGAGCGAGCTCGCGAGCGGCGTGACCGGCCACGTGCTGTACGTGGACTGCGGCTACAACATCATGGCCGACTTCGTGACGCGCGAAGCGAATTCCTAGGGACGCCGCCGCCGAATTCGCGGCTACAATCGCGGCGTGGAGGGAGAGCCGACCTTCCGCGTGCTGTGCGTCGGCGGCAGCGACCCGCAGATGGGCGCTGGCGTGCAGATGGACGCGGCCGTGTGCCATGCCCTGGGCTTCGAGCCCGTGGTGGTGGTGACGATCGACACGGTGCAGAGCGCGCGCGGCCTCGAGTCCGTCAGCGCGCGCGCGCCGGACCTGGTGGTCCGCGACGTGGTGCGCGCCCTGAGCGACGGGGTGGACGCGGTCAAGATCGGGGCGCTCGGCAACGAAGATCTCGCGGCGGCGCTGGCGGAGGCGCTGGAACCGTGGGCCGGCGACCTGCCGATCGTGCTGGATCCGGTGGCGCAGGCGAGCAGGGTGGCGCGCCCCGGCGTGGCGCTCAACACCCCGGCGGGCGTCGCCGTGATGCGCGAGCGGTTGTTCCCGCTCACCCTGCTGGTGACGCCGAATCTGCTCGAGTACGGCACGGGAGAGGCCTACGAGAACTGCCGCGCCGTCCTGCGCAAAGGCGGGCACGCCGACGGCGAGGAAGTGGTGGATCGTCTGACCACTTTCCTCGAGGCGCCGCGGGAGTTTCGGCGCCCGCGCCTGCCGGCTGCCACCGCGGTGCACGGCACCGGCTGCGCCTACGCCACCTTGTGCGCCTGCCTGCTGGCCCGCTGCCCGGGGCCGGAGTTCGCCTGCGAAGAAGCCGGCGCCATCCTGCACGCTTGGTTGTCCGGGCCGGGGCTCGCGGCCGGACGGCTCGTGCCGCCGCCCACTCCGCGGCGGGACTGGCCGCTCTCGACGCTCATGTCCCCCAATCCCGAGCGTAGCGCCAGTCAAGATTGATGGTGCGGTTGGCGAGTTTGGCGATCACCGGCGGCCGGCGCTTGTAGTGATTGCGGCGCACGCGCTCCGCGATGCCGTCCACGAAACTCGCCTCGAATCCCAACTCCAGCAGTTTGGCGCGCGAGTAACGCCGGTCCACCATGCGGTGCAACAAGGCGTCGAGGGCCTCGTAGGTCGCGCCCAGGTCCTGCTCGTCGGTCTGTCCCTCCCAGAGGTCGGCGCTGGGGGCGCGCCGCAGGATCTCCGCCGGCACGCCGAGGTGGCTGGAGAGGGCGAAGACCTGCGACTTGTAGAGGTCGCCGATGGGGTTGAGGGCGCTCGCCATGTCGCCGTGCTGCGTCCCGTAGCCGAGCAGGAGTTCGGTCTTGTTGGAGGTGCCCAGCACGAGCGCGCCCTCGCGCGCGCTGCGATCGTAGAGCGTGATCATGCGCAGGCGCGCGAGCACGTTGCCGCGGCGCACGCGTTGGCCGGGGTCGTGCGGATCCCCGCCGCCCATCGCGGCGAAGAGCGCATCCGCGGCCGGGCTGATGTCCGCATGCTCGAGGCGCGTGCCGGCGTGCGCGGCGCTGGCGCGCGCCAAGGCCACGCTGTCAGCCGAGCTCGCGCGATAAGGCATGGCGATCGCCAGGACGTTCTCCGCGCCGAGCGCGCGCGCCGCCAGCTCGACGACCAGGGCGGAATCCACCCCGCCAGAGAGCCCGAGGACGGCCTTGCGCAGGCCCGTACGCAGCGTCTCCTCGCGCAGGAACCCGACCAGGACCTGCTCGGCGAGGCCGACGTTCAGGCCGGGCGCCGGGGGCAGGCTCATGCCTCGTTGGGCGTGGCGCGCAGGGCGTCCGGATCCGCCAGCAGGCGCGCGAGGTGCAGCCGCACCAGATCCGGGCGGGCGTCGCGCCGCAGCGGCGTGGCGATCCGCGCGCGCCGCAGGGATTCGTCCTCCAGGCGATGGAGCAGCAGGGCGTCGTCCTGCCCCGGCGCCTCGGCGACGGCGAAGCCGAAGGGCGAAACCATCATCGAGCCGCCCCAGAACAGCGCGCCTTCCTCGTAGCCGGTGCGGTTGGCGTACACCACCCAGGTCTGCAGGAAGCGCGCGACGGCGGTGCACAGGGCCCGCCATGCGGCCTGCGAGGAAAGTTCGGCGGCCTCGGGCGCGTCGAAACCGCGCGCGGGGCTGGCCGAAGGGATGATGAGCGCGTCGGCGCCGTTCAAGAAGTGAATCCAGGATGACGGCAGGTGCCACGCGTCCTCGCACACCAGCAGGCCGAACCTCCCGTGCCGGCTCGGCACCGGCTCGATCCGGTCGCCGGCGGCGAAGTAGCGCTTCTCCTCGAAGATGCCGTAATCGCAGAGGTGCACCTTGCGATGGACGTGAAGGATTTCGCCGTCCTCGGCGAAAACCGCGGAGTTGAAGAAGCGATGATCCTCCGACTCTTCCACCAGCCCGAACACGATGCTGCGCTCGCGCGAGCGCGCCACCAGCTCGCGCACGCGCCGATCATCGAGGCGCAGCGCGACGTCCTGCGTCAAGTCGCGCAGGAAGTAGCCGCAGAGCGAGAGCTCCGGAAACACCGCGAGTTGCGCGTCCTCGGCGGCGGCGCGGTCGAGCCAGGCGTGATGCGCCGCGAAGTTGTCGTCCAGGGCGCCGAGCTTCGGTCGCATCTGGCATGCGGCGACGCGGCAATCCATGACTCAGCGGGCCGGCGCTGCCGCCGTTTCCTGGCAGGCCGCGGCCTCCAGCAGCGGGACGACGCCGCTCAAGTCGCGCATGACCGCCAGGCCTTCCCGCGGCGGCGGCGCGGCGGCGCCGGCGCGATCCAGCCAGGCGGCGCGCAGGCCCGCATCCAAGGCGCCGTAGACGTCGCGCTCCAGATGGTCGCCGACGTGCAGCGTCTCCTCGGCCGGCATGCCGGCGCGGAACAGCGCGCGCTCGAAGATGGCGCGCTCCGGCTTGGAGGCCCGCACCTCCGCGCTGGCCAGCACGAAGCGCGCGTGATCCGCCAGCCCGAGGCTCTTGCACAAATCCGGCAGGTTCTCGGACCAGTTGGAGACGATGCCGACGAGAATGCCGCGCGCGGAGAGCGCGGCCAGCGTCTCCATGACCTCGGGAAAGAGGCGGTAGGTCTTCGGGTCCTGGAAGCGGCTCAACAAGGCGACGTGGGCCTTCGCGACGCGCCGCGCGCCGACGCCCGCCGCCTCCAGCACCCGCCCGTTGAACGCCTGGAACCACGCGAGGCTGTAGCGGTAGCAGCCCTCGAGCGAGGACGGCATCTCGGCGTGCGCGGCGCACAGAATCTGCTCCATTTCCTCGTCCGTTGCTTTGGAGCCGTGCGCGCGCGCGACGGTGGCGTAGATCGCGTGGCGCGGGCGGCGCTCGGTGAAGAGCGTGCCGCCCGCGTCGAGGAACACCGCGCGGATTTGCAAGCGCACCATGGCGTTGGCCCGCGGATTGTAGCGATACAATGCGCGACAATGGAACAAGGATCGCGCGCGATCCTGGCGCTGGCGGCGGCGTTCGCGGCGTGTTCCTGCTCCGCGATCTTCGGCGAGCGCAGCTCCGCCCCGGCGCTGGAGCCGCCGCCGGCTGCGACGCTGCCGGCAATGCGGCGGATCCCGGAGTGGGTGCGTCCGCCGGCGACCGACCTGGCGCGCTCCGCCGTCTTGCGCGCCGCGGTCGATTTCGTGGAGGCCGGGGAGATGGTTCGCGCGGCCGTCCTGCTGCAGCAGGCGCGCGCCGAACCGGATGCCGGTCCCGAGGTCACGGCGCTGCACGCCTGGACGCTGTGCGAAGCGGCCTCCCTCGCCGACGCCGCGCGCACGGCGCGCGCCGGACTCGCCTCCTTCGGCGCCGGCTCGCCCTCCCTGAACTATGCGCTGGCCGTGGCCCTGGAGTTGGACCACCAGCCGGCGGCCGCCTTTGCCAGTTATCAACGGGCGCTGGCCGCCGATCCCATGAATCCGGTGTTGTTGCGCGCCTGCGCGCGCACGGGGCTCGACTCCGGCCAGGCGGCGGCCGCGTTGCCCCAGTTGGAACTGCTCGCGAGCGAGGGCTCGCCGGAACCCGCGCTGCTGGCGCAATTGGCGGAGGCGACGCACGCCGCGGCGCAAACCGGCGGCGGCGCCGAGGAGCGCGCCCGCGCCCGCAGCCTGTTGCAGGAGGTGGTGCTGCTCGATCCGCAACACGAGCGCGCCCACCGCATGCTGGGGGAGAATCTCGCCTCCTCCGGCGACCTTGCCGGCGCCGAGACCGCCCTGCGCCGCGCGCTCGAACTCGAGCCCGCGGACCTGCCCGCGGGCTTGCTGTTGGCCGGCATCCTGCAGGACCTCGGCCGCCGGCCGGACGCCGAGGCGGTGCTCGTCGGCCTGCTGCGGCAGCCGTTGACGCCCGAGGCTGTGCGGATCGTGCGCGACCGCCTACGATTTCTCCGCGACGCATGATGCAGGAAACGCCGCAAGCAGCCAGCTCGGGCTGGGATCCGGAAATGCCCACTTGGCTGGCCGGCCGGGTGCGCATCTGGCTGGAGCCGCTCACCATCAATCCCTGGTTGCAGGCGCTCGCCGCCGTGCTGGGCGCCCTCGTGATCGCCAAGCTGGCGGACTGGGCGGTCACGATCGGCGTGCGGGCCTTCACGCGGCGCACCCGCACGGAGTTGGATGACCAGATCCTCGCCTTCGCGCATGCGCCGCTGATCTGGAGCATCACCGTCCTCGGCTTCGCCGTGGCCGGCCGCCTGGTCATTCCGAACGATGGCGGCGCCTCCTTCACCGAGCACGTTCTTCTGACGGTGACGGTGCTGGTTTGGTTGATTTTCGGCGTCCGCACTTGCGGCCTGTTGCTGCGCGCCGCCGCTCGACATCCGACGCGCTTCGTCGTCCTGCACGGACCCGCTTTCCCGCTCTTCGACAACGCCGCGCGGCTCGTCGTCTACTTCGTCGGCGCCTGGACCCTCATCTCCGTCTGGGGGCTGGACACCACCGGGTGGCTGGCTTCGGCCGGCATCCTGGGCATCGCGTTGGGTTTCGCCGCGCAGGAAACCCTCGCCAACCTCTTCTCCGGGGTCTTCATCCTGGCGG
>CAZDMB010000090.1:0-10261 GCA_964506175.1 uncultured Planctomycetales bacterium
TACGCGCGCCTCGAGAACGCAAACCGCACCGCCCAATGATCACCCTCCTCGTCCTTCTGCTCGCGCAGGCGCCCACGCTTCATCCGGATGCGGCGCGAACCTTCCTGGAGGAGCGCCGCGCCGCGCAAGGTTTTCCGGGCGCGCAATTCGCCTGGGCCGGCGCCGACGCGCGCGCGGCGGAGCACGGCGCAGTGGCGGTGGGGGTCCGCGAGCGCGGCGGCGCGGAGCCGCTGCTGGCGACCGATCGCATGCTGTGGGGCAGCGTCGGCAAGACCTTCGTCGCCGCCGTCGCCTTGCAGTTGATCGGGGAGGGCAAGCTCGGGTTGGACGACCTGGTGTCGTCCCATCTGGGCGATCGTCCCTGGTTCGCGCGCCTGCCCAACGCCGCCGCTCTCACCATCCGCCAGCTCATGACGCACACGAGCGGCATCCCGGACCACGTGCGCAAGCCCGAGTTCTGGACGGCGCTCGCGCAGGATCCGGACCGCGTCTGGGCCACGGAGGAGTTGCTCGCCTGGGCGCTCGACGATCCGCCGCTCGCGCCCGCGGGCGAGCGCTGGGACTACGCCGACACCAACTTCATCCTCCTCGGCGCGGTGCTCGAACGCGTGGCGGGCAAGCCCTTGTTCGCGCAGGTGCGCGAGCGGCTGCTGACGCGCTGGCGGCTCGAGGACGCCGCGCCGTCCGACGCCCGCCGGCTGCCCGGCCTCGTGCAGGGCCATCCGGTGCTGCTGGCTGCGGAGTGGCGCCTGCCGTCGCGCACGCTGAAGGACGGCGAATTCTTCATCAATCCGCAGATGGAGCACGGCGGCGGCGGCATGTACGGCGCCCCCGAGGCCTTGGCGCGCTGGACCATGCTTCTGCATGCCGGCGACGTGCTTTCGCCGTCGCTGCGCGCCGAGCGGCTGCGCGGCGTGCCGGTGCGTCCCGGAGCGGAGGAGCGCTACGGGCTCGGCGTGCAGCTCTGGCCCAGCGCGCTTGGACCGGCGGCAGGCCACGGGGGGTGGTTTCCGGGATACCGCACCGAAACCGCCTGGTTCGCGCAACTCGGCCTGGCGGCGTGCGTCACGATCAACACGGACGCCCCGCGCGAGGCCCGCGACCTGCGCGCGCTGCTCCTCGGTTGCCTGCAGGCTCTGACCGGCGGCGCGTGACCGGGGCTATCCTGAAGTGGTGCTGACCTCCTGCTGCGCGGTTCTGCTGCTGGCCGCCCAATTCACCGTCGCGCCCGCGCCCGAATGGGACGCCCTCTTCGACCGCGCCAGCGGGTGGACCGGCGCCGACGGCATCTTCTCCATCCCGCTGGACGGCAACGACGCGCCCGATGGCATTGCCCGCACCGACACGCTCTTCGTCTTCAGCGACACTTTCATCGGCGAAGTGCTGCCGAACGGCACGCGGCAGAACACCAGCTTGATCAACAACACGGTCGGGCTGCTGCCGCGCAACGGCTTCCCCGGCGGCATGCGCTTCTGGTACGCCGGCACCCTCGCCCAGCCGCAAGCGGTGTTCTTGCCCAACACGCCCCAAGCGCTCCCGGGCGAGTGGTATTGGCCGCACGACGGCATCAACCTCGGAGGCACCACGTGGCTCTTCGCGCAGCGCTTCGAGCGCGCCGCCGGCGGGCTCGGCTTCCGCCGGGTCGGCTTGGCGCTGCTCGAGCTGCCGCCCGGCTCGCAGCCGCCTTTCGCCAACGCGGTGCAGCGCGATTGTCCCTTCTACCTGCCGGCCAACGGCCAGCGCGAAGAAATGGTCTTCGGCGTCGGAATCCTGGCGAACACCGCCGCCGCCGGCGCGCCGTTCCCTGACGGCTACTTGTACGTCTATGGCATTCGCGAGGATCCGGCAGTCAAGAAGCTGCTGTGCGCGCGCGTGCTGCCCGCCGACTTGCCCAACTTCGCCGCGTGGCGCTTCTGGGACGGCGCCGCCTGGAACGCGGATTCGGAGCGCAGCGCCGTGCTCACCGGCCGCGTTTCGAGCGAGCTCTCGATGACTCCGCTCCCGGACGGGCGTTTCGTCCTGGTGTACCAGGCGGACACCATCAGCAAGTACGTCGCGGCCAAGATCGCGGCCTCGCCCGTGGGCCCCTTCGATCCGCAGATCGAACTCTACGAATGCCCGCTGCCCTCCAATCCGCAGGTGTGGTCGTACAACGCCAAGGCGCACCCGCATCTCTCGGGTCCGCGCGAGTTGCTGATCTCCTACAACGTCAACGCCGTCAACTTCTGGGATCACTTCAGCTACGCCGACATCTACCGCCCGCGCTTCATCCGGGTGACGTGGTAGCGGCGTAGCGCGCGAGATACGGTCCCAGGCGCAGTTTGCGGCGCGCGCTGTCGCTCGACATGTAGCGGATGCAGCCGAACACCGGACGCTGCGGCGCCCACGGCCGATCGAAGCGGCCCAGGCACCAGAAAATGCCGCTGTCCGAGTTGGGGTCCCGGCCGTCGAGCGCGTATTTCTGGTTCAACTGGATCATGGCGGCCAGCGCCGCGCGCGGCGTGGCGGACCACTCCAAGATCTTCTTGCCCCACAGCATGCGCAGGTAGTTGTGGATGATCCCGTCGCGCATCAACTGGCGCTGCGCGGCATTCCACAGCTCGTCGTGCGTGGCGGCAGCTTCGAGTTGCTCCAGGGAGTAGCAGCTCGGCCGCGCATCGCCCGCGTGCTGCTCGAGAGTGGCGCGCGCCCACGCGGGCAGAGAGTCGTAATCCTCGGCAGCCGTCGGGTGATGACGGGCGAAGATGTGGCCGAGTTCGCGCCAGGTCACGAGCTGGTCGAGGAAGGCCTCCGCCTCCGGACGCATGCCCCAGGTGCCCTCCTTTGCGCCGTTGCGCACGCGGCCGAACCGCGCCGCCTCCCAGTCCTCGCGCGCCGCGATCTCCGCCAGCACGCGATGGGTGGCGAGCATGCCGAAGTGCAGCCAGGGCGAAAGGCCGCTCGCGGCGTCGGCACACGGATCGTTGCGCCGCTCCGCGTAGCGCGGCAGGCGCTCCGTAATGAATGATTCCAGCGCCGCCGCTGCGGCGCCTTCCCCGCCGCGCGCCGCGACCGGCGTCACGCCGTGATCCAAGGGCAGCTCGGCGTAGGAGCGCTGCGGGTCCGCCAGCCAGGCGGCGTCGGCAGCAGGCCAGCGCGCCGCCAGCGCGCGGGGCAGCGGCGGCGGTGGAGGCAGCGCAGCCCGCGCCAGCGGATCCTTGCGCGGCGCCAGGGACAGCCAGGGCCCGAGTTCGCGCTGCAGATGGCGACGCAAATCCACCGCGCGCGCGAACGGCCGCGGCGCGGCCGCAAGCGGCAGCAGGCCATTGGCGTCCACCGCCTCGAGGCGGCAGCCGACCTGCCGCGCGGCCGCCGCGAGCATGCGCGGATGGAAGAATCCGGGCCAGTCGTCGGCCACGACGACGCAGGCGCGCTCCGCCAGCGCGGCCAGCAGACCGCGGCCCGCGCCGGCCGCGGGCTCGACGTAAGGGTGATAGAGCACCGGCCGGTTGGCGAGCGCGGCCGCGCGCTCCGCCATGCCGTCGGCCACGAACGCGTGGAAGCGGTCGCTCGCCCAGCGGTGACCGCAGCGCAGCGCCTCCAGAATCACGAGCGGGCGGTCGAGTTCGGCGCACCATTCGAGAGCCCGGTCGAGCGCGAAGTTGTCGTGATGCCGCCGGAAGGCGGTCATCCAATAGAGCACGAAATCGCCGCCCGCGCGCGGGGCGGCGTCGCGCAGGAGCCGCAGGCGCGCGGCCGGAACCGGCGCGGCACGGCTCACTCGCGCGGCTGGTGGAGTTCGATGCCGCGCGTGATGCCCGCAGTGATCACTTCGCAGCCGAGGGCGCGCAGCCAGGCGACCGTCGTGTCCGCGCAATTGGAATCCAGCGCGTACGGCGTCTGCGCCTTGGCGATCCACAGGCCGTTGCGCTCCAGCAGGCGCGGCTCGATGGGGGAGGCCGCGAACTCGGCGTCGAGCGCGCGGCGCAGCGCCTCGACGCGCGCGCGCTCCGCCTGAAACGACTCCACGCTGGCGCCGCGCGCGCGCAGCATCGGATCGTTCTCCGGCGCCTCGTCGGCGTAACGGCGGCCCAGCGCGGCGTCGTTCGGCACCGTCAGCGCGTAAAGGCCGTTGATGGTTCCGCCGCGCTGCTCGCCGTACCACGCCCAGTTGCCGAAGGCATATTCCACCCAGGCGCCCTCCGCGTCCGCGGCCGCCGGCAGGATCACCCCAGTGTGGGCGCCTTGGTGCAGGAGGTAGACCGGCACGGCTTCCGCCGGAGCGGCGGGCGGATAGGCCTGGGCCACGCAGGCGCCGAGACCCGTCAGCAACGAGAGGAGGAGCGCGCGCCGCATGCGCCGTCGCAGGATAGCCGCGAGAACTCGGGCGCGCGCGCGCCGCCGGCGTCGCCCTAGAATCGCGCCCCGTGGACGCGGCTCGCCAGCTCGAAGCTTGGGGCGCCCAGGCTCTTGATGCGCTCGCCGCTTATCAGCGCGCCTGCGCCGAGCGCACCGGACCGGTCATCGCGCTGCGGCCGAGCGCGGAGCTCGCGCGGGAACTGGAGGTCGAGCATTGGATCCGCGCGGGCGGCATGGACGAGCGCGCCTTCCGCACCTGGCTCGACGCCTATCTCGCGCGCGTCACCCGGCTGCACCACCCGGCCTGCATGGGACACCAGGTCGCCGTGCCTCCGGCGCCGGCGGCGATCGCCGACCTCGTCAACGGCCTCACGAACAACGGCACCGCGATCCGCGAGATGGCCCCGCCCGGGGTCGCGCTCGAACGCGCGGTGATCGCCTGGATGCTGGCGAAAGCCGGCTGGGATCCCGCGGCCGGCGACGGCGTGCTCGTCAGCGGCGGCTCGATCGCCAATCTCACGGCGCTGCTGGCGGCGCGCGCGCGCGTGGCGCCCGCCGCCTGGGAGCAAGGCGGCGCCGGAGGCACGGCGGTGCTGGCGCCGGCCTCCGCCCACTACAGCGTCACCCGCGCGCTCGGCATCCTCGGCTTCGGCGCGCGCGCCCTGATTCCGGTCGCCACCGACGCCTGCGGCCGCCTTAATCCGTCCGATCTGCCGGCGGCGCTGACGCGCGCCCGCGCGGCCGGCCGTGAGCCGCGCATTCTCGTAGCCAGCGCCGGCAGCACGGCCGCCGGCATGCACGACCCGCTCGACGCCGCCGGCGAGTTCTGCCGCGAGCACGGCCTGTGGTTTCACGTGGACGGCGCGCACGGCGCGAGCGCCCTGCTCTCCCCGGCCTTGCGCGGGCGCTTGCGCGGCCTCGAACTCGCGGACTCGCTGGTATGGGATGCGCACAAGATGCTGCACACGTCCTCGCTCTGCGCCGCGGTGCTGGTGCGCGCACGGGGCGGCTTGGACGCTGCGTTCCAGGCCGAGGCGCCGTACCTCGGCGACCCGGCGCAAGGCGCCGGCGACGCCGATCCCTGGCGTCGCACCATCGAGTGCACCCGACCGGTCCTCGCCCTGAAACTCTTTCTCAACCTGGCGGCCTTCGGCGAGGGCGGGCTCGGCCGTCGGGTCGAGGCTCTTTACGCCCGCGCGCGGGAGTTCCACCGCCTGCTGAGCGCCCGGCCCGGCATCACCTGCCTGGCCGAGCCGGAGTCCAACATCCTCTGTTTCCGTGTCGGCCCCGCCGGGGCGGACCAATCGGAGTTGCGGCGGCGGGTGCTGGCCGAGGGCTCCGCCTACCTGAGCCAGGCCGTCCTCGGCGGCCAGACCTGGCTGCGCCTCACGGTCATGAATCCGGAGTCGGCCGCGCCGGATCTCATCCACCTGGCGGACCGGCTGCTGCACCACGCCGGCGCCGCGGAATCTGTCACGCCCGGCTCCTAGGAGCGAACCCCGAATCGCATGAAAACCGCCCTCCTTTCGTCCTCCGTTCTGCTTGCAGCCGGACTCCTGGTCGCCCTGCCGGCCTCGGCCGCCGGGACTGCCGGCATTCCCCGCCCCGCCGTCCCGGACGCCGCCGCCACCTGGGTGGTGGATCCGGTGCACAGCAGCGTCCAGTTCCGCATCAAGCACTTGGACGCCTCCTACCTCTATGGCCGCTTCGACGCCGTCAGCGGGGTCATCGTGCTCGATCCGGACAAATTGGAGGCCTCGTCCGTGCAGTTCAGCGTGGAGACGGCCAGCATCAACACCAACAGCAAGGACCGGGACGACCACCTCCGCGGCCCTGATTTCTTCAACGCCAAGGTGAATCCGAAGATCAGTTTCGAGAGCACGAAAATCACCCGTGAGGCGAAGGATCGCTACCAAGTGACCGGCAAGTTGAAGCTCAACGGCAAGGAGAAGGAGATCACGGTCTCGGCCGTCGCCGTCGGCACGGGCAAGAACATGCAGGGCGGCGAAGTCGCGGGCTTCGAAGCGAGCTTTTCGATCAAGCGCAGCGAGTTCGGCATCTCGATCTACCCGGGCGCCCTCGGCGAGGACGTGGCGTTGACCGTGGCGATCGAGGCGGGCAAGAAAGCCTAGCGCGTGCTCGATCATCTGCTGCTCTACGTTCTGCTCGCGCCCCTGGCGTGCGGCATGGGCGTCGGGCTGCTCGTGCACCTCGCGGGCCGCGATCGCTGGCCGCTCTGGAGCGGCATCGCCTTCGCGGCCGCGCTGGCGATCGCTCTCGCCCTCAGCCCGAACTACGCCATCGTCCTGCCGCCGCGGATCGCGGATGACGGCCTGCCGTTGGAGGCGGCGGCCTTCGCCCTCTCCGCGCTGCTGCGCATCCCTGGACCCGAGGCCGGCCTCCAGCGCCTATGGCGCGATGCCATCGTCTACCTGCCGTCCGCCGCCGCTCTGGCGTGGCTGACCGCGGCGCCGGTGCGGGAGTACTACGGTTGGGGTCCGCTGGCCTTCGCCGCGGTGCTGACAGCGGCGGCCATGGCCGGCGGCTTCTCGGCGGCGCTGCATCGCGCGATGGCGCGCAAGCATCCGGCTCCCGGCGCGCTCGTCGCTTGGCTGGTGATCGGCCTCGGTGCGAGCCTGAGCTTGAAGTTCGGCCATACCGTCAAGGGCGCGGAGTTCGGCGGCGTCTTCTGCGGGGTGCTCGGCCCGGTCTTCTTGCTGGCGCTTGCGCGCGGGCGAGCGCGCAGCGCCGAAGTCTTGGCTGCGCCGGTCGCGGGCGCGCTTTATTCGGAGCTTCTCTACGGACTCTTGCAGGCCGACCTCATCTGGATCGCCGCGGCGCTCCTGGTGCTGCTGGCGCCGGCCGCCGGTCTGCTGCAACTGCGGTCGCGCAGCGTTTGGACCTTGGTGGGGGCGCTCGGCTTCGTCACCCTCCTGCCGGTGGCCGCGGCCGTGTTCATGGCCTTCATGAAAGCCGCCGCCGGAGAAGGCTCCGGCGGCGGCTACGGCGGTTGATGTCTCCGGGCGGTTCAGCGGATCTCAGCGCCGAAACCAAGATCGGTGATCGCCTTGAGCGTCGCCGCCTGGTCGTACTTGGCATTCACCTTGATGGTGGCGGTCTTGCTGGCGAAATCCACGTCGTGTTCCTCTACCCACGGTAGAGCGGCCAAAGCCTTGTTGACTTTGGCCGTTCACGACACGGCTCAGGTCATGCCGGAGATGCCGATGCGCACGGACTGGTGCGGCGCCTCGGAGGAGGAAGCGGCGGCGGCTTCCTGCTGGGCGCAGGAGCCCAGGGCGAGGAAAGGCGCGGCCGCGAGGAGGATGCGGAGTTGCATGGCCCTAGGATAAGGGGAAATCGTCCGCCATGCCCAGCTCCTACCTCCAGCACTGGACGCTCGACCCCGAGATCGTTTTCCTCAATCACGGATCGTACGGGGCAGTGCCGGCGGTCATCCAGGAGCGCCAGGAGATGTGGCGGAAGGAGTTGGAACGGGAGCCGGTGCGCTACATGCGCATCCAGCTGCATCAGCAGATCGACGCCGCCCGCAGCGCGCTCGCCAACTACCTCAACGCCGACCCGGCCGGGTTGGCGCTCGTGGCGAACGCCACGCACGGCGTCAACGCCGTGCTGCGCAGCCTGCGTTTCGAACCCGGCGAAGAGCTGCTCGTCACCGACCACGAGTACAACGCCTGCCGCAACGCCCTGGATTTCGTGGCGCGGCGCTGGGGCGCCAAGGTGGTGGTAGCCACGATCCCGTTCCCGCTGAAGTCCGCGCAGGAAGTGGTGGACGTGCTGCTCGCGGGGGTGAGCGCCCGCACCACGCTCTGCCTGGTGGACCACATCACCAGCCCGACGGCGCTCGTGCTGCCGGTCGAGCGGATCATCCCGGAGATGCGCCGGCGCGGCGTGCGGGTGCTCGTGGACGGGGCGCACGCGCCCGGCCAAGTCGCCGTGGACCTGAACGCGCTGGCGCCGGACTTCTGGACCGGCAACCTGCACAAGTGGCCGTGCGCGCCGAAGGGCTCGGCCGTGCTGTACGTCGCGGCAGCCCACCGCGAGGCCATCCGGCCGACCGTCATCAGCCACGGTGCGAACGCCGACACCAGCCAGCGTTCGCGCTTCCATCAGGAGTTCGACTGGGAGGGCACCTTCGATCCGACGCCGTGGGCCTGCATCCCCGACGTCCTCGATTTTCTGGAGAAGCTGGTCCCGGGCGGCTGGCCGGAGATCCGGCGCCGCAATCACGCCCTCGCCCTCGAGGCGCGCGACCTGCTGTGCGCCGGGCTCGGCACCGAGCCGGTGTGCCCGCCGGACATGATCGGCACCATGGCCAGCATCCGCCTGCCCGCCGACCTGCACCGCCGCCTCAAGGAACGGAGCGTGAGCCTCTTCGGCGAGCTCGTGGACCGCTGGAAGATCGAGGTCCCGACCATCGGCTGGAAGGAGCCGGTGGGAGAGATGGTGCGCATTTCCTGCCACCTCTACAACGCGCGCGAGGACTACGAGAAGTTGCTGCACGCGCTCCGCAGCATGGCCTAGCGCGCACGCTCGACGGTCCAGCCGCGCGCCCGCAGCAGGTCCACGACGCTGCCGGCGCCGACGAAGTGCAGGGCGCCGAAGGCGATGAAGGGCGGGCGGTCGCCGCCGGCGCGCAAGAGGCGGTCGACACGCTCCGCCATGCGCAGGTTGCGCTGCACCAGCACCGCGTCCCACCAGGCGGCCTGCGCCGGATCCGTCAAATCCAGGCCTTCATCCCGCAGGCGCAGCACCGCGCGTTCGTCGCCGCGCAGCCAGGCCTCCAGCAGCTCGCGCAGCCGGTTGCGGTGCGCCGCCAGGTCCTCCTCCTGGCGGGCGAGCGCCACGTCGAGCAGATGGACGTGGTCCGCTTCGCTGCCCGCCGCCAGCGCCGCCACCTGCTCCTGAATCGTCTCCACGGGTTCGAAGCGCATGCCGCGCGCCAGCGCCATCTGGCGCAGCAGGTCGTCCAGCGGCGGCCCGGCGCGCAAGAATTCGATGGCGTCGAGCTGGCCGAGCATGAGGGTGGCGAACCAGGGGCGGAAGTGCTCGAACTCGTCGGCGCGAAAGCGCCGCGCCTCGAGATAGCCGACCAGGCGCTGGTGCAGGGCGGGCGGCAGGTGATCCCGCAGGCGCTCCGTAGGCGGCAGGTTGCCGGCCTCGTTCAGGAAGCCCGTGGCAGCGAGTCCGGACTCGATCTCGGTGTGCAGGCTGCCCGCGGCTTCGAAGGCGGCGAGCACCGCGGCGGGCAGCCGGGTGGCGCGCGGATCGCTGACGTGCATCGTGCCGTAGAGCCAGCCGCCGCCGCCCGTGCCGCTCACCCGCCAAAGGAAGGGCGTGGCGGTCGACGCCGGCGTCTCCGCGGCGCGATCGCAACCAGCCGCCAGCAGGCAGAGCGCGAAAAGGGCGCCGCGGGCGCGCGTGCGGGAACCGGTCATCGGCACAGGATCCCGCCGCCCGCGCAGGCGGGCAAGTCGGCGCGGCGGAAGGCGCGTCCGTCGCGAAAAAAGTTCCGGCGCGCGGCGTTGCACGGAATATCATGCGCGCCACGCCGCCACCCGCGCCGGCAAAGACCCAGCAATCCCCCCGACGTGAATCCTGCCCCGCATCGTTCCATCCCCGGGACGGGCGCCTCTGCCGGAAGCGCCGCCATCAGCGGCGAGGCTGCGGTGCAATCCGGCGTGCCGAGCGCGCCTGCCGCCGCCGCCGTCACTCCCGCCGGCAAGGCGAACGCCAACGGCAGTGGCGCGCTGGCCGCGCCGGACGCCGCCTGGCTCGCGGAAGACGCTGCGCGCTTGTACGGCGTCGCCGGCTGGGGCCAGGGTTACTTCCGCGTCGGCGAGCGCGGCCATCTGCTGGTGGATCCGGATCGCGACGGCCGCAACGAAGTCTCCCTGCTGGACGT
>CAZDMB010000091.1:0-9634 GCA_964506175.1 uncultured Planctomycetales bacterium
CGAAGGAGGCGCGGAACGGACTTGCGCCGCTGGATACGCGCGGGGGCGCGCGGCGCGGCGGCGCGGCGAAAAAAAACGACCGGGAGCCGTCGCCGGCTCCCGGTCCCCCCTTGAGGCATTCCCTCGCCGTTACGGGCGCGGGATGAAGGTCGCGGACATGGACTGTCCGGCCCAGGTCGCGGTGAGGATGCTGCCGTCGTTGACGCGCGGGCCCGTCGGGCGGCCGTCGGGGCCGGCCGGCACCACTTTGCGGATGTGCAGGCGGGCGACGCCCAGGCTGTCGGCGGTCATGCTGCGCACGTTGAGGCCGTCGATCGTGACGGCGACCACGGTGCCGGGCGCGATGTGCTGGAGTTCGACCTCGAGCGACTGCTCGACGCGGCCGTTCTGCGGCGACTCCTTGTACTTGCCCTTGAGCGTCAGGTTGCCCTGGGAGCTGAAGGCGTCCCAGATCTTGTCGTTGTTGGCCAACATGGCGTTGCCTTGATCGGCGGTCGCCACCCAGGTGCCGGCCCCGACGAGGGCGAGCATGAGGACTTTGACGAAGTGTTTCATGGATGTTGCTGGATGCGTGGATGAGGGTGAGTGCGGCGGAGATCGCGGCATCGAGCCTTGTCCCCGTCAGCAGGAGGAGCGGCCCCGCGCGCGCCTTCCCCTCATGCGCCCCTCGCGGAATCGTCGCTAGACTGGACGCGTGGTCATGGACCAACGCGCCGAAGCCACGCGCCTCCTCCACAGCCTTGCGGCCGGGGACGCGGCGGCGGCGGATCTGCTGTTTCCGCTCATCTATGAAGATCTGCGCCGGCTGGCCGAGTCCTACCTGCGGCGCGAGCGCCCGGGGCACACGCTGCAGCCGACCGCGCTGGTGCACGAGGCCTACGTCCGCCTGGTGAACGCCGACGGCCTGCAGGTGCAGGACCGCGCCCACTTCTTCCGCCTGGCGGCGCGGGCGATGCGCAATCTGCTGGTGGATCACGCGCGCAAGAAACTCGCGCTCAAGCGCGGCGCGGCGCCGCTGATGCAGACGCAATCGGCGCTGGACCGGGTCGGCACCTGGGACGAAGCGCGCATTCTCGAGCTGCACGAGGCCCTGGAAGTCCTGGCGCAGCAAGATCCGCGCAAGGCGCAGCTGGTGGAGATGCGCTTCTTCGGCGGCCTCACCATTGACGAGGCGGCCGCCGCGCTGGAGATCGGCCACGCCACGGCGGAGCGCGATTGGGCCTTCGCCAAGGCCTTTCTGCTGCGCCAACTCGGCCCAGAACCGGCCTGAGCACCGCGGCGAGGGAAAAGCGGCCGCCGGGACGCTTCTCCCAGTAGGCTCTTGAGGGGCTCTCCCATGCTTTCCGCCGCCCTCCTCCTCTTCCTCCTTCCCGCCCAGGATCCGAACTCTCCCGGCATCCTCGACCCGGTGGTCGAGCACTATCTCCACGCCGGGGTGCGCCTCAGCGGCTCCGACCAAGTCCTGCCGCCTTCCGAGTTGGTGAACATCATCGGCGGCACGCGCCGCCGCCCGGCCACCGGAGCAACCAGCGCCGCCGGCGCCACCATCGGCGCGAACGGCCAGGAAAGCCCCAACCGCGACCTGCGCACCGCGCTCGACGAGCTCGATCGCGCCAGCGCCGCCGGCAACGTGGCGGCGATGCAGAGTTGGGCGGCCGAGGCCGCGGCCATCCTGAACGGCACCACGCAGGGCCGCATCTACGACGGCTTCCCGATGCTGCAGCAGGACCGGGGCGCCTGGCGCGCGGATCACGTGGCCGGCGAGTACTTGACGAAACGGGCCTACGACAGCGGCCGCCGCGCCACGGGACCGGGCGGGCGCACCCAGGTGCTGTGGACCGTCGAGGCGAACGTGCTGATGTACGACGACGAGATGGACTGCGACACCGCGTTCTTGCTGATCCCGCGGCAGGCGCAACCCACTGACCGCCTGGTCGTGCAGTGGACGATCTACTCCTCCGAGGGCGACAATTTCATTCCCACCACCCTGCTCGAGGACTTCGCGCCCTTCGGCGAAGGCAAGCTGCCGTCGAAGTCCTACGACGCCACCTGGGTGATCGTGAACGCCGGCGAACAGACCAAGGTGGCGGTGGACATGGGCCTGATCGGCGACTTGCGCGGCATCCAGGCCTGGCGCTGGCGCCCGGCGCGCCCCTGCGCGATCTTCGTGCAGCCGGTGTTCGAGCACCTGAGCCCGGCGAGCGGCGCGCTCCTTCGCGACGCGCGCGGAACCGCCGCCATGGAACTGCGGCGCGGCCTCGGGCCCGACGCGGTCGGCGACGCGGCGCCCGAAAAGAAGATCATGACGGTGGCGCAGGCGGTGTTCGGCGGCGCCTCGCCGGCGGCGGTGCAGCAGATGCTCAACAACCCGCAGTCCGGGCCGCTCGGCACCTGGCACGACTGGGCGGAGACGCTCAAGACCAAGGACGCGCTGCCGCCGGAAACCTGGCTGGCGCTGGCGCAAGAGGGCATCACTCCCGGCATGGCCGACCCCTTCGGCCCCTACGACGTGGTGATGGCTTGGGCCAACCACGAGCTCTACGTCGTGGCCGACGACGCCGTCGTGCGCGATCCGCTCACCGGCCGGCCGATTCCGCAGCCGAGCGACGACCAGGGCGCGCGCATCGTGGTGAAGGTGTTCAATCACGACGCGGCGACGCACTACCTGCAGGCCGAGGACTACGGCCCGCCGCTGCACGACGACATCGGCACCTGCTCGAACGCGCCCGGCGGCAGCCACAGCCTCGAGATCTTCAACCACAAGCCGATCTTCGGCGCGCCCAAGATCCACGAGCTGCAATGGCGCGCCGCCTACGGCGTGCGCAGCCGGCTCGGCTACCTCGAGCCCTACGACATGTTCCCGCGGCCGGAAGACCTGGGCCTGCTCACCGGCTTCACCGACCCCTTCGGCGGCGCGCGCCTCGGCTGGTCCTGGCCGGCGGACTTGCGCGGCAACGACTTCATCGTCGTGCCGTCGGCCGCGTGGCTCGGCACGAGCGGCCGCTACGCGGAGAGCGGCGTGCCCAATGGCCTGCGCATCGGCGCCACCACGCCCGGTTTCGGCGTGGCCAAGATGCCCTACGGCAACCTGGCGGACTTCCATCCGGACGGCTATCTGAACGCCGACACCGACGGCGACCTCGTCAACGACGCGCTCCTCTTTCCGGACTGGATGCGCAACCCGGAAGCCGCCGGCGGCGACCTGATCCCGACGACGCCGGATTTCGAGCCCTTCCTGTGGCTCTCGCCGGCGAACGGCACGCCGTGGCTGGATCCGGCCCATCACGCCGCCGGTCCGTGGGCGGAGCAGACCTACGCCTTCGGCCTGCCGGTGCCGGCCGGCGGTGCCGCCAGTTTCACGCTGGTGCGCCCGCGCTTCACCGGCCAGGGCTTGTGGTGCGCGGACGGCCTGTGGCGCGACATGGGCGTCGGCGTCACGCACCACCACGAGAACGAGTTCTAGGGCGACGCGCCTTAGCCGGACTCCGGCGCGCCGGCGGCGGCGCGCAGGTTCTCCTCGAGGCGCAAGCGCAGCGGATTGTCGGCGCGCGCGCGCGCGGCGATGCCGTCGAGTGCCGTGCGCCACAGCGCCTCGGCCTCCGGCCTCCGGCCGGTCGCGGCGAGCAACTCCCCGAGGTTGTTGCGGCTGATCGCGAGGTGCGGATGATCCGGCGGCAGGATGCGCTCGCGCATCGCCAGGCCGGCGCGCAACTTGTC
Organism: uncultured Planctomycetales bacterium; assembly: GCA_964506175.1. GTDB lineage: Bacteria > Planctomycetota > UBA1135 > UBA1135 > UBA1135 > JAQBVK01. The sequence continues at coordinate 3,718 of CAZDMB010000091.1, forward strand.
CTCCGCTTCCGTCAGCCGGTCCGCGTCGAACAGGGCCATGCCCCAATTGTTGAGTTCGGTCGCGCGATCGGGATGTCCCTCGGGGTAGGCGCGCGCCAGGATGGCGGCGGCGCGCTCGAAGCCCGCGAGCGCCGGCGCCTGCCGCCCGCGCGCGAGATCCAGGGCCGCCAGATTCTGCACCGTCGTGGCCACGTCCTTGTTCTCCGGGCCGAAGAGGCGCTCGCGGATGCCGAGGGCCTCGCGGTAGAGCGCCTCCGCTTCGTCTTCCCGCCCGGCCTGCCGCCAGATGGCCGCGCCCAGGGTGTTGAGCGCGGAGGCGCGCTTGTCCTCGCCGTCCCGCGCGCGCGCGCGCGCCGCGAGCACGTCGCGGAGCGTGGCCTCGGCGCCGGCGGCGTCGCCGCTGCGCAACTGCGCCACGCCGAGCAAGAAGGCGACGTCCGCCCAACGCCCCGGATCGCGGCGCTCGAGTTCCGGATCCGCGGCCAATGCCTCCTGCAGGATGCCGACCGCGTCGGCCTCGGCGCCAAGATTGCGATACACCTGACCGAGCGCGGCGAGCAACTCGCTGCGGATGCGCGGCTCGTCGCGCAATCCGTCCACCAGTCCGGCGCGGCCGGCGGCGAGGATGGGGCCGAGCGACTGCTGGCCGAGGTCCTCGGCCCACGGATCCGGCGCCTGGAACAGGCCGAGCAGGAAGTCGGTCACGCGCTGCGCGGTGAGCGCGCGCTCGACCGCGATGTCGCGCTGCCACACAACGCCGACGGCGCCCGCCCCCGCCGCCGCCAGCGCCGCCGCGCCGAGCACGCTCGCCGCCCAATTGCGCCGCAGGAAACGCTGCGCGCGATAGGCGAAGGAATCCGGATGCGCCGCCACCGGCAGGCCGCGCAGGAAGCGCTGCAAGTCTTCGCGCAGCGCCTCGGCCGAGGGATAGCGGCGCTCGGCTTCGGGCCGCAGGCACATGCCGAGGATCGCGTCGAGGTCGCGCGGAAAGCCGCGCACGCGCGCGCGCAACGGCGGCGCGCGCAGCTCGCCGAGCCGCTGCGCGAGTTCGAAGCGGCTCACCGGGCCGAAATCGTAGGGACGCAGGCCGCCGCCGAAGAGGCGGTACATCACGACGCCCAGGGAGAAGAGATCGCTCGCGGTGCCGACCGGCTCGCCGCGCGCCTGCTCCGGGCTGGCGTAGTCGGGCGTCATCAGGCTGGCCGCGGGCTGCGTCAGGTCCGGCCCGCTCTGCTCCGGATCGAGCAGCTTGGCGATGCCGAAGTCGAGCAACACCGGCTGGCCGTCCTCGCGCACGAGCACGTTGCCGGGCTTCAGGTCGCGGTGGACGATCAGGCGCTGGTGGGCGTGATGGAGCGCCGCGCACACCGGCAGCATCAGGCGGACGCGCGCGCGCAGATCGAGGCGCAAGCGGTCCGCGGCTTCCAGAAGGGTCACGCCGGCGACGAACTCCATCACCAGCCAGGGGATGCCGGCTTCGGTCTCACCGCCGTCGAGCAGGCGCGCGATGTGCGGATGGTTGAGCGCGGCCAGCGCGCGCCGTTCGGCGACGAAACGCGCGGCCAGCGAGCCGTGTTGCCAGCCCTCGCGCAGGAGTTTGACGGCGACGATTTGCTCGTAGTCGCCGCCGACGCGGCGCGCGCGCAGCACGTCGCCCATGCCGCCGCTCGCGATCAGCGCCTCGATCCGCCAGCGGCCGCCGAGCACTTGCCCGATCCAGTCCTCGGGACCGCCGCCGCCGGGCAGCGCAAAGCCGAGGTTCTGCACCGCCGGGCGCTCGAGGTCCGCGCCGGCGGCCGTGGCCGCGTCCGCGCCGAGCAAGGCGTCCAACTCGGCGCGCAGCGGCGCCGGCCAGTCGCGCAGTTCGTCCAAGAAGCGGGCGCGTTCCGCCGGCGTGAGGGCGCGGGCGCACTCGAAGCTCTCCTCGAGCAGCCGCCAGTCTGAAGGTGTCCAGCGCGGTCCCGCCACGAAGGAAGGATAGACGCCGCGCCGCGCTCAGACCCGCGCGAGCGCGTAGAGCGCCTCATGGGCGCTCGTGCACTCGAGGCCGCGCGCCCGGAGGTCGGCGGTGACGTCCGTGCGCTCGATCAGTTCCGCGGGACGCCAGGACGGCGGTGCGAACAGCCGGCGCACCTCGGCCTCGGTCACGGTGTACGGCGGACCGGATTCCGGCGGCTGCGGCAACTCGTAGGTGAGCAAGAGGCCGCGCGCGCCCGCGGGCAGAAGGGCCGCCAGGTGCGCGACGTAGGCCGGCCGCTGCTCCGGCGGCAGGGCGATGAGCGCGGCGCGATCCCACCAGCCGGCGCAGGCGCCCCCGCCGGCCGCGCAGGCAAGCAACTCGGCGTCGAGGGCGAAGAAGTCGCCGCACAGGAGCGCGAGGCGCTGATCGCTCCAGCATTCGATCGCGCCGATGCGGCGGCGCACCGGCTCGAGGCCTTGCTCGCGGAAGAAATCGGCCACGGCGATGGCGGAGAGCTCGGCGCCGACGACGCGGTGCCCGCGCTCCGCCAGCCAGGCGAGGTCGTGCGCCTTGCCGCACAGCGGCACGAGGACCGCCGAGCCGGCGGGCAGGCGCAGGCCGGGCCAGGCGCGCTGCAGCGCCGCGTTGACCTTGCCCTCGTGGAAGCCGATGCGGCCTTCCCGCCACCGCGCTTCCCAGTAGCCCGCGGCCGTCATTGGCCGCCGCCGTCGGGAGGAGCCTCGCCGCCCTCCGGCGGCGGCGGCGCATCCCCCGCGGGCGGCGCCTCGTCTGCGGGCGGCGCGTCCGCGGCCGGCGGCGCGGGCAGCGGCGCCAGCCAATTCTCCAGCCCCTGCTGCAAACCTTCGGATTTCCAGTCCGGCAACTGGTAGATCCAGCCTTGCCACTTCGCGCTCCACTGCTGCACGGTGGCGGCGCTCGGGCCGCGCTCGGCGGGCGCGGCCGGATCGGCGGGCTCGGCCGGATCAGCGGTGGCCGGCGGCGGCGTGGCCTCGCAGCGCACCCAGGTGGCCTCGCCTTCGCGCCAGCCCGTCAGGCGCAACTGCGCGCCGTTGAAGCAGGTGAACTCGGCGGCGAGGTCGGGATCGCGCGCGAAGCGCGCATCGTCGGCGCGCGCCACGTCGTCGAAGTTGAGGTAGCCCAGCGAATTGGCGAGAGTGCCGAAGGGCGAGGGATCCTTCAACGCGCGCCCTTCCGGCAGCTCCGCCAGGGTCCAGGGCGAGTTTCCGTCCGGCCGCGCGATGGTGAAGGTTTCCGCGCCACGCACCAGCACGACGCGCGCCACGTCCTGCTGGTTGACGTTCATCATTTCCTTGTCCAGCCAGGCCGTGGCCGCGTACGGCAGTTGCAGCTCGCCGCTGATGAACCAGCATTGGTCGTCGCTCTTGAGGCGCGCGTACAGGCCGCGCACCGGCGACCACTTCGGCATGCCGGCGACGATTTCCCAGGCGGGCTCGGCGCCGCCCGTCCACAGGCGCAGCAGCTTGCCGCGCTGCTCGTCGCCGCCGTCGAGCGCGAGCTGCAGCTGGCCGTGGAGCTGCGGATTGCTGGTCTTGGCCTCCTTCTTCTGCAGGCCGTTGAGCGCCAGCAGCAGGCGCTTGACCTCGTCGGCCTTGACCGGGTAGTTGCCGCGTTGCGGATCGACCCAGCCGGCGCCGCTCTTCTCCACGATCAGCGGCTCCTTGCCGTCGTCGATCTCGATCTTCGTGACTTGGTTCACCTGCTCGCGGAATCCGGCCAGGAAGGCCGTGTCCGCTCCCGCGGCGGCCGCCGGCGCCTCCGGCTTGCGGGCGAGCCACCAGGCCGCGGCGAGCGCCGCGAGAACCAGGGCGCCAAGGATCTTCATGGTGCTGGTGCGCATGGCTTCAACGTTTGCGGTTGCGGTAGAAGGTCCAGCCCAGCACCAGCAGGGCGACCGCCAGCGGCACGCCCGCGGTGTTGAGCAGCATCACGTCGCGGCCGAGGCCGTCGATGTCCTTGCGGAGGTTGTACTCGACGGCGCGCAGCTTCTTGCGCGCCTCCAAGATCTGGCCCTCCAGCCGGGCGAGCTCCTGCTCCACTTCCGGCGTCAAGATCATGTCGCCGCCGCCTTCGCCCTGCAGGCGATTGATCTCCTGCTCGCTCGCGCTGATCTCGGCCTGCAGCGCCTCCTGCTCCTTGAGGTAGCGGTCGTCGGCCTCGCGCCGCAATTCCTCCACGCGCTCGAAGGGCCGCGTGTGCTTGCCGCGCCCGCGCAGGCTCATCAGCGCGTCGCTGCCGGCCAGCGCCTCGAGCACGTTCTGCACCAGGAAGCCGTTGTCCATCACCGCCACCGGCGGGCGGCCCATCGGCACGTAGCGCGCGTCCACCCAGAAGGGATCGGCGAGGAAGTCGGCGTCGGCGATCAGCACGACGCCGCCGGCCGGGCCTTCCCGCGTCTTGCCCTCGGCGTCCGGGAAGGCGCTCTTGAGCGTGCCCTCGAGGCGCGCGGCGAGCACGCGCTCGCGCTGGTCGGGCGCGAACTCGCGCAGGAGGCCGGCGGGATCGGGCATGAACTCCAGCTTGCTGGTGGGCATCAGCATGGAGTCCTTGGTGGTGCGCAAGAGCGGCACGAGGCGCGTGCTGGCGCCCGGCGCCGATTCCAGCGTGCCGGGCACGGCGAGCAGCACCGCGTCCAGGCCCTGGACCAGCGGATCGTCCGCGGCGAACTGGCCTTTCTCGGCGCTGACCTGCTGATAGGCGACGTACTCGACGCTCTGCGGGCCGCGCCCGTCGCCGCGCGTGGGCACGCGCACCGCCGCGCCGCGGTCGGCGGCGAAGTTCTCGTGCTTGAAGTCCACGCCCCAGGCGGCGAGCAGCGGGCCGAGGTCGCTGTAGGTGGGGCTGCCCTGCTGCGGCGCGAAGGGATTCTGCTGGCCGCCGCCGGTGGGGTCGGATTCGCACCACGGATCGAGCAACACGAGCAGGTTGCCGCCGCCGACCGCGTAGGCGTCGATCGCGCGCAAGAGCGGCTCGGCGAGGCCCTTGGGGTGGGCGATGAACAGCACGTTCACGCCTTCCGGCAGGGCGGCGGCGTCGGGCTGCACCGTTTCGACGTCGAAGACCTGGCGCAACATGTCGAGGATCAGCCAGCCCTGGCTGGGGCGGGTGGGATTGCTCGGATCGAAGCGCGCTTCCATCGGCAAGCCCGACAGCAGCGCGATCTTGGGCTTGGCGGCGGTGCCGAGCGCCTGCACCAAGCGCAGCACGTCGTACTCGAGGAAGGACTCCTTCTGCGGATCGAGGAACTTGATCGTCTCCTGGTGATCCACCGAGTTGGAGCCGATCAGGCCGAGGGTGATGGAGCCGCCCGACTCGTCGGCGCGCAGATTGGTGAGCCCGGCCGCGCGCGCCGCGTCCTCCGCCTCCGAGTAGGGCTCGGGGTTGAGGTCGCGCACTTGCAGCTTGCCGCCGGAGAGCGCGGCGATCTCGTCCAGGAACTCGCGCACGTGCTGCGCGTAGGTGTGGATCATGGGCACGCGGCGGCCGGTTTCCTCGGTGTAGTAGAAATCCAGGCGCAGCGGCTCCTGCAGGCCGGCGAGGATTTCGCGCGCGCCGGGCGAAAGGGTGTAGAGGCGGTCCTCGGTGACGTCGAGGCGCGCGCCGCGCAGCGCGCGACCGGCCAGCGCGTTGAAGGCGAGGAAGCCGACCAGCGCGATGCCGATGCCGGTGAGTGCGGTGCTCTTCTTGTCCATGGCAATCTCCTAGGCGGCCTTCTTCCAGTCGAGGATGAGCGCGTTCATGAAGAGGAACGCGGTGATCACGGAGCCGAAGAACAGCACGTCGCGCAGGTCCACGACGCCCTTGGACAGGGCTTCGAAGTGCGTCAGGAAACTCCACGAAGCGACGGCGTTCACCAGGAACTCCGGCGCCCAGCCCGTCAGGAAGGACAGGAACACCGGGTAGCCCACGAGCAGCAGC
>CAZDMB010000091.1:9644-10225 GCA_964506175.1 uncultured Planctomycetales bacterium
CGCCAGGAAGGCGCCGGCCATCAGCAGGCTGCCGAGGTAGGAGGTGACGATGACGCCCTGGTCGGGGTTGCCGAGGTAGGACACCGTCAGCCAGAGGGGCACGGTGCACAAAAGCGCCAGCCCGCAGAAGGCCCAGGCGGCCAGGAATTTGCCGAGCACGAGGTCGCGCATGCGCACCGGCAATGTCATGAGCAGCTCCACCGTGCCGAGGCGCCGCTCCTCGGCCCACATGCGCATGGCGATGGCGGGCACCAGGAACAGGTACAGCCAGGGGTGGTACATGAAGAAGGGCTGCAGGTCGGCCCGGCCGCGTTCGAAGAGGCCGCCGAAGTTGAAGGTGAAGATGCCGCAGAGCAGCAGGAAGATCACCAGGAAGACGGCGGCGAGCGGCGTGGCGAAATAAGACGCGAACTCGCGGCGGAAGACGGTGCGGAGGGCGCGCATCAGCGGGCCCCCGCCGCGGCCTGCACCGCGGTGTCCGCCGTCGTCAGCGAGCGGAAGACGTGATCCAGGCGGCTGCGCGTGACGCTGCCGGGCGCCAGCGCGTCCAGCTCGCGGGCGGTGCCGTCGAAGACCACCCG
>CAZDMB010000092.1:0-10137 GCA_964506175.1 uncultured Planctomycetales bacterium
GCCATCATCGCGGGCTTCGAAATCATCACCAAGGTGCCGCCGACCCTGCACACGCCGCTGATGTCCGGCGCCAACGCCATTTCCGGCATCACCGTGGTCGGCGCCATCCTGTGCGCCCACTCGGAGTATCCGCTGCTGGCGAAGGTGCTGGGCTTCCTCGCCGTCACTTTCGCGATGGTGAACGTCGTCGGCGGCTTCCTCGTCACCGATCGCATGCTCGGCATGTTCGGCAGCAAGGACAAGCAGAGGAAGTAGGGGATGAACCTCGTCGAACTCCTCTACCTCGTTGCCACGCTTTGCTTCATCTGGGGCATCAAGCGCCTGTCGAAAGTCAAGACGGCGCGCAGCGGCAACGCGCTCTCGGCGCTCGGCATGCTGCTCGCCATCGTCGCGGTCGTGTCTTCGCCCGGCGCCGGCGTGAGCCTCGACTGGCGCTGGCTGCTGGGCGGGCTCGCCCTCGGCACGGTGCTCGGCGCCTTGCTGGCGCGCGTGGTCAAGATGACCGGCATGCCGGAGATGGTGGCGCTGCTGAACGGCCTCGGCGGCGGCGCCTCCCTGCTGGTGGCGCTCTCGACCTTCTGGGGCGATTACGTGGAGAAGGGCTTCGCCTTCGCTCCCGGCAGCGACGGCGGCGCCGCGCTGTCGGAGCTCGGCAATCCCGTGTGGATGACGGCGATTCTGGCCTCCGTGCTGGTGGGCGGCGTCACGCTCACCGGCAGCCTGATCGCCATGGGCAAGCTGTCCGAGAAGATTCCGGGCACGCCCATCCTGCTGCCCGGCCGCCATTCCATCCTCGGCTTCCTGCTGCTCGCCACGCTGGCCATCGGCGGAATCGCGGGCTGGGAGTTGAGCGGCGGCGCCGCCGCGACCGCCCTGCTGGTGGTCACCGGTTTGTCCTGCGTCATCGGCGTGCTGGCCGTGATCCCGATCGGCGGCGCCGACATGCCGGTGGTGGTGTCGCTGCTCAATTCCTACTCGGGCATCGCCGCCTCCATGGCCGGCTTCGTGATCAACAACTCCCTGCTGATCGCGGCCGGCGCGCTGGTCGGCGCCAGCGGCATCATCCTGACGCAGCTGATGTGCAAGGCTATGAACCGCTCGCTCCTGAACGTGCTGGTCGGCGGCTTTGGCGGCGCGCCGAGCGGCGGCGGCGGCAAGAGCGAGTACGTCAACGTCAAGTCCACCTCGCCCGAGGAGGCGGCGATGCTCCTGGGCGACGCCACCAGCGTGATCTTCGTGCCGGGCTACGGCATGGCCGTGGCGCAGGCGCAGCACGTCGTGAAGGAGCTCGGCAAGACCCTGGAGAAGCGCGGGGCGCAAGTGCGCTACGCGATCCACCCGGTCGCCGGCCGCATGCCCGGCCACATGAACGTGCTGCTCGCGGAGGCCGACGTGCCCTACGAACAGCTCGTCGAGATGGACGCCATCAACGGCGAGTTCAAGAACACGGACGCCGTGGTGGTCATCGGCGCCAACGACGTCGTCAACCCTGCGGCCATCGACGACCCGGCCAGCCCGATCGCCGGCATGCCGATCCTGCTGGCCCACGAAGCCCGCACGGTCCTGGTGGTCAAACGCTCGCTCTCCCCCGGCTACGCCGGCATCAAGAATCCGCTGTTCGAGCGTGACAACACCTTGATGTGCTTCGGCGACGGCAAGGCCTTCCTCGAGGAAGTGCTGAAGGAGTTGAAGGCCGGATGATCGGCTGGACGCGGGCGATCCTGCGCATCGCGGGCGCGGCCGTGTGGCTCATCCTCATCGCGCCGGTGGTGGTGCTGTCCGCGCTGCTGGCGGTCGGCAGCAAGGGACGCCTGGCGCGCAACGGCGCGCGCGTGCACTTCGTGTGGGCCAGCGTGCTCTGCTGGATGTTCGGCATTCGCGTGCGCACCGAAGGCCAACGGCCGCGCGGCGCCGCCTTTCTCGCCAGCAATCACCTCACGCACTTCGACATCCCGGTGCTGGCCTCGCGCTTTCCGCTGCAGTTCGTCGCCAAGGCGGAAATCGCGCGCTGGCCGGTGTTCGGCTGGCTGGCCCTGCTCGCCGGCACCATCTACGTGGATCGCAGCGCCCGCGCCGAAACGCCGGCGGTGGCGGAAAAGATGCGCCGCTACCTGCAGCGCGGCTCCGCGGTGGTGCTCTTTCCCGAAGGCACCTGCGGCGACGGTCTCACGATCGCTCCCTTCAAAGCGCCGCTTTTCGCCGTCCCCGCGCAGCTCGGGCTGCCCACGGTGCCGGTCGCGCTGCGCTATTCCGGCGCGGGCGCCGCCTGGACGGAGGGCTCCATGGGCGCGCACATGGCGCGCATGTTGCGCGCGCCGCGCATGCGCGTGACGGTGCGCTTCGGCGAGCCCGTGCCCGCCATGGCCGACCGCAAGGCCCTCGCCGCGGAGAGCCAGCGCCGCGTCGCCGCCCTGTATGCCGCGCTGGCTCCCGCCGCCGGCGCGTAGAATCGCGCCCATGCGTCTTCGCTCGCCGCACCGCCTCGTCCCCGGTCTCGCGCTGTTGCTGCTCGCCGGCTGCGCCTCCGCTCCCGCGCCCTGCGCCGACTGCGGCGACGCGCCCTGCGCCTGCGCCGCGGACTCCATGGCGGTGCAGTTGCCGGCCTTCGTCGACGCGCCCAACTTCGTGGTGCTCGGTCCGGGCGTGGCCGGCTCCGGCCCGCCGGCTCTCGCCGAGATCCCGCTGATGTCCGCGCGCGGCTATGCCGCGATCGTGGATCTCCGCCAGCCGAGCGAAAAAGGCTACGACGCGGAACGCGCCGCAGCCGAGGCCGCCGGCCTGCTCTGGATTCCGCTGCCGGTCTCCGGCTCCAACCTGGATCTGGCGGACGCCGCGGCGCTGCGCCAGGCGCTGGCCGAGGCGCCCGCCGGCGACGTTCTCCTGCATTGCAGCAGCGGCTCGCGCGCCGGAGCGCTGTGGGCGCTCATGACCGCGCTCGATCAGGGCTTGCTGCCGCCGGAGGCGGAGAGCCTGGCCGTACGCAGTGGCGCGGCGCCGCGGCTCGGCTCACGCGTGCGCGGACAACTGGCCGCCGCCCATCACGACTAGCCGCCGTTCCGGCCGCCCTGGTTGCGGCCGCCCTGGCCGCCGCCCCCCGGACCGCCGCGCCCGAAGTCGCGGCCGGCGTCGGAGACCTCGGTGTAGCGCTGCAATTGCTGCGCGTTCAGCACCGCGCTCGCCTTGGCCAGTTCCGCGTCGCGAATCTCCGTGATCGTCTTGCGCGCCGCCTCGCGATCGAAATTGCCGCCGTCGCGCATGGTCATGAAGAAGTTCTCGCGCGCGATCGAGGCCTCCTTCATCGCGGCGAACAGAGAGTTCTTCTGTCCGGCGTCCAGGCCGAGTTCCACCGCGAGATCGTCCACGGTGCGCTGCACGCGCTCGTCCCGGCGCTGCGCTCGCTCGGCCTCGCGCTCCTGGCGCTGTGCTTCTTCCCGGCGCACGATCGCCGCTTCCACCGCCGCATCGAATCCCGGACCCGTCGGGGTCGAAGCCAAGTCCAGGGCTCCAGACGCGGCGCCCTCGCCGCTGGCGATGGCTGCCGCGCTGGCGGCCGGAACCTCGTGCCGCGTGGCGGCCTGCACGCGGGCGTCCAGTTCGCTGACGGCCAGGTTGTTGGCCTCGGCCTCGCGCTCCAACAGCATCACGCGGCTCTCGAGGGCGCGCAGCAGGCTTGCGGTGGAGACCTCGCCGCCATCCAGCCCTTCTGCGAGGGCGGCGTTGCCGGCGCCGCCGCCGAAAAGGGAGGCGCCGAGCAAACCGCCGGCCAATCCGACGACGAAGAGGAGGAGGAGTTGGATGGGGGTCTTCATGGAGGCGTTCCCGGCACAGTGTGCCACACGGCGGATCGGCGCCCGTGGAACCCCGGGCCGAGCCGGGAGTTCCGTTACGGGCGTCTTGCCCATCCAGTCCCCCGCCCGCAGAATGGCGGGCGCCCATGCGCGCGCCGCTGACGTCCGTGTTTCTCCGCCTCGGCGGCCTGGCCGCCGGCTTGACGGCGCTCGGCGCCTGCCAAACCCAGCCGGTCCGGCTCTACGAGCTGCGCGAGGCGGCCGCCGGCAGCAGCGAGCGCGCGGCCTATGACCGCCTCGAGGAGGCGGTCGCCCTGGCCAATGAATTTCTCGCCACGGCTCCCGCCGCGCGCGGTTTTCCGGCCGAGGCGGCGCGCTTCTCGCTGGATCACTCCGACATCTTGCTGACCCTGCGCAACGAAGGGATCTGGATGCTGCGCATCAGCTCGCCAGGATGGGCGGACCACCGCACCGCGATCGGCGACGGCTTTCATTCCGGCGACAACGGCTTCCTCGCGGCGCGGAATACCGGAACCAGCGCGACCGGCGACGGCACGGCGGACTCCTCCTTCCTGCTGCTCGATCCCCCGGCGATGGCCGCGGCGCTGCTTCGCCAGGCGACCATCATGCGCGAGATGCAGGCGCGCGGCTCCCTCGATTACTGGCTGAACTACAGTTTGCTCGGCCTGAATCCGGAGGTCGGCTGGCACGAGGACAACGCGGTGGATCGCCGCGCGCGCGCGGTCGAGCGCGGCTTCCTGCAGTGGCAGGCGGAGCGCTGAGGCGCCGCCGCTACCAGAGCCCCATCGTCAAGGGCACGCCGATGCTGATGGCGACCCAGGCAAGCAGGCTGAGCGGAAGGCCCGCGCGCACGTAGTCGGAGGGCTTGTAGCCGCCAGGGCCGTACACCATCAGGTTGACCTGATGCCCCCAGTGCGTGGCGAAAGACAGCGAGGCGCTGAAGGCGACGGTCAGGATGAAGGCGCGGATGAGATTCGCGCGGTCGATGCCCGGGTGGAGGTCCGCAAGCCGCTGGGCGGCGCGAATGGCGATCGGCGTCAGCAGCACCCCCACCGCGTTGTTGGAGACGACGTTCGTCAGGGCTCCGCCGAGCAGCGCGAGGCCTGCCAGCACCGCCACGGGGCCGAAACCGTCCAGCGCCCGCACCAGCCCGTTGGCGGCGGTGTTCGCCAGGCCCGTGTTGCTCAGCGCTTGGCCCAGGCCGATGGTGCCGACGATGAACACCAGAATGGGCCAGTCCACCGCGCGATAAGCGCGCCGCGTGGTCAGGCAGCCGGTCGCGACGATGGCGCCGGCGCCGGCCAACGAAGCCCAAGGCAGCAAGCGCCCGGCGTGGAACATGGAGGCGGCCGTGAAGCAGGCCATGACCGCCAGCGAGATCGCGAGCGCGATCTTGGCCTTGTTGCGCAGGACCACCCAATTGTGCGCGCCGGTGAGCAGGTAGAACTCGGCGCTCGAGCGGATGCGCGCCCGCGCCTGCGAGTCGCCGACGCCGAGGAGCAGGTCGCCCGGTTGCAGACGCAGGCGCGAGGCGCGCTCGCGGATGTGGTGCCCGCCGCGCATCACCGCCATCGGGATCACGCCGTAGTCGCGATACAGGTGGAGCTCGCCGATCTCGCGCCCGAGCATGCGCGAGTGCGGCGCGACGGCGAGCTCGAAGAACTGCATTGATTTCGGATCGACCTTGGTCTCATTGAAGAGGCTCAGGCCGAGCGAATCCTGCAAGCCGGCGATGGCGTCCACGTTGCCGCGCAGCATCACCGCGTCGCCGGGCGCGACCGATTCGTCGAAGAACGGCGCCCAGTGCATTTCCTCGCCGCGCACGAAGAACAGCAACTCGGCTCGCGCTCCGGCGAAGGCGTCGGCGTAGCGCTTGCCGATCAGGGGCGATTTCGCGCCGATGGTCAGCTCCGTGACGTACTCGCGGTTGCTGCCGGTCCCGGCCATGGTGCTGGTCAGGGAATGGCGCACCGGGAAGAGGCGGCGCGCGAAGAATGCCATGAACAGGCAGCCGCCGATCAGCACCGGCACGCCGACGCGCGCGAGTTCGAACATGCCGATCGGCTCGAAACCCTCCAGTTCGGCGACTCCGCTGACGAGCAGGTTGGTGCTCGTGCCGACCAAGGTGCACATGCCGCCCATGATGGTGGCGTAGACCAGCGGCAGAAACAGGCGCGAGGCTGCGATCCCGGTCTTCGTCGCCATGTCGAAGATCACCGGAATGAAAATCAGGACCACCGCGGTGTTGGCGAGGAATGCGGAGACGATGCCCGCCACCAGGGCGAGCACGAGCACGATGCGCCGTTCTTTCCCGCCGCTGGCGTTGATCACGCTGCGGGCCAGGAACTCGACCGCTCCGGTGCGCGCCAGCCCTTCGCCGAGCACGTAGAGGCCGGCGACGGTGACGATCGCGTTATTGCCGAAGTTCTCGAGGGCCTGGCGGGCGCCCAGCAGGGAGGTGGCCGGGTTGTAGCCGGGGTTGATGGCCCGCAGGATCTCCCCGGTGCCGACCAGGACGATGAGGATCCCCAGGCCGATGGCGTCCAGCGATGCCTTCTCCGTGAACAGCAGCCAAAGAGTGGCCGCCGTCAGGCACAGAACCAGCACAGCTTCAAGATTCATCGCGTCGCACTCTATCGGTGCGAACCAAGGGAGGCCCTTATCCTAGGACGCCCGTTTCCATGCGCGCAGAAGGTCTACTCGCGGCTCTCGGGGCGGTCCTTGCCGCCTGCGGACCGGCGATGCACGCGCGCGTTGCCGCCAATCCCCAGCGAGTGGCGGTGATCGGCCCGGGAACGGAGGCGACTTTGTTCGCGCTGGGTCTCGGTCCGCGCATCGCCGCGGTGTCGGACTACTGCACCGTGCCGGAGGCGCGCGCCCTTCCGCGCATCGGCGGACAATTTCAGCCCAACCTGGAGCGGCTCGCGGCGCTGCAACCGGACCTCGTGCTGGTTCAAGGGCAGCATCCTGCTTTGGAGCAGTGGTGCCGGAGCGCGGGCGTCGACTTTCATGCATTCCCGACGGATTCGTTGCCGAGTTGGCGCCAAGAAGTTCAGTGGCTCGGGGACAAATTCGGCTTAATTGACGAATCTAGGGCCATGATCCTCGCCACGGATGCCGAACTTGCCGCCATCGCCTCCCATGGCTCGCAAGCCCCGCCGCGGGTGCTCCTGGTCGTGTCCCGGCGCGCCGAGGAGGCCTCGGGGATTCTCGCTGCCGGCCTCCCCAGCTTCCTTTCCGAATTGCTCACGGTCGCTGGCGGCCGCAACGTCGTGCCAGCCGGAGGCCGAGCCTACGTGGACCTGAACGAGGAAACTCTCGTCCGCCTCGATCCCGAGGTCATTCTCGAATTCTGGCCGGAGGGCGCGCCGCAGCCCGCTCCACTGGAAGTCTGGCGCCGCTCCTTTCCGCGCCTCGCGGCCGCGCGCGACGGGCGCGTCGCCGTCATCGGCGATCCCGACGCGCTCATTCCCGGGCCGCGCATGCCCGCCATCGCGCGTGCGATGGCCGCGGCGCTGCGTTAGGACTGGACGCCCTCCGGATGCTCCACCTCCCGCGCGCCGCCATCGTGCATCGCACGCTGCGCTTCCTCGGTCCCGTGACCGAGCAGGCCGCGACGGAGTGCGTCGAAACCTTGCATCTTCCGCCGGCCGCGCGCGTGCTCGACGCCGGCACCGGCGATGCCGCTTGGGCCGGCAAGGTGGCAGGCCGCTGGGACTGCGCCATCACGGTCTGCGAGCCGCGCAGCTGGCTGGCAGGGCAGCATGCCTGGGTCGCCGGCTACGCGCCCTACGATGCCGTGCTGGATCTGGGCGCGCCGCAGCCGGACGCGACCGTCTACGACCACTTCGTCGCCGCCCGCGAGGTGCTGCGCCCGGGCGGCATGCTGCTGCTCGGCACGGGCTACTGGCGACTGCCGCCGCGAGGCTCCTTTCTGCGCCGCAGCGGCTTCTCGCGCGGCGCCATGCTCGGACTCGGCGCGACGTTTCTGCAGGCGCGCGAATGCGGCTTTCGCGTGCGGCACTGGACCGCCTCGCCGCCGGAGGCCTGGGAGTCCTACGAAACCTGCGTGCGCGACCGCGTGCGCGAGTGGGCGGACGCGCACCCCTGGCACCCGAACGCCGAGGCCGCGCGCACGCGCGCGGATGAGCGCTTCACCGATTGGCGCCAGGACGGCCGCTACGTCCTGGGCTTCGCCCTCATTCTGGCGCAGGCGGAATGAAGGCGCGCTCGATGAGTTCGCAGAAGCAGTGACCGAATAGCAGGTGCGCCTCCTGGATGCGCGGCGTATCCGCGCTCGGCGCAATGAAGACGAGGTCGCAGAGCGGCGGCAGCTTGCCGCCGCCGCGGCCCGTCACGCCGAGCACGCGCGCGCCGCGGGCGCGCGCCGCGGACGCCGCGCGCAGGATGTTGCCGCTGTTGCCGCTCGTGCTGATGGCGACGAACAGGTCGTGCTCGCGCACGTGCGCCCGCACTTGCCTCTCGAACACTTCCTCCGGCGGATAGTCGTTCACCAGGGCGGTGAAGGTGGAAGAGTTGACCGTCAGCGCGTGCACGTTGAGCGGCGCACGCTCCGCCAGGTAGCGTCCGACGAGCTCGGCGGCCCAATGCTGCGCGTCGGCCGCGCTGCCGCCGTTGCCGGCGAGGTAGACGCCGCCGCCCGGACGCCGCAGTGCCGCCACGGCCAGGGCCGCCGCTTGGGCGACGACGTCGGCAAAGCCGGCGTCGAGCGCCGCGTAGGTGGCCTGCGCCTCGCGGAGGCGCTGGCGGACGAGTTGGCGGCCCTCCGGCATGTGGCGCGGCATCCTAGCAGGGGCGATCATGGGATCGCCCATGCCGCTCGAGTCCCGTGCGCTCTCCGCCGCCTGGCCCGGCGTGGGCGAAGTCGTGCGCGGCGTGTCCTTGCGCCTCGAGCCGGGCTGCTTCGCCGCGCTCATCGGGCCCAACGGAGCGGGCAAATCCACCCTGCTGCGCGCTTTGGCCGGACTGATCGCACCGGCGGCCGGCGAGGCGCTGCTGGCGGGCCGGCCGATTGCGCACTGGCCGCTGGCCGCGCGCGCGCGGGTGCTCGGCTTCCTGCCGCAGGAAGTCGCGCCGGCATTCTCCTTCACCGTCAATGAAGCGGTCGCCCTCGGCGAGCGGGTCGCCGGCAAGCCGACGCGCGAGCGCGCGCTCGCCGCCGTGGCCGCCGGCCACCGCGGCGAGCGCCGCCTCGGCACTCTGTCCGGCGGCGAACGGCGCCGCGTGCTCGTCGCCAGCGTGCTGGCGCAGGCGCCGCGGTGGCTGCTGCTGGACGAGCCGGCGGCCATGCTCGACCTGCACCATCAGGCTGGACTCTTCCGCCAGTTGCGCCGCCTCGCCGACGAAGGCCTAGGCATCCTCTGTGCGACGCACGACCTCAACCTCGCGGCGCGCTTCGCCGACCGCCTCGTTCTGCTCGACGCCGGCCGGGTCACGGCCGACGGCGCGCCCGACGCCGTGCTGCGCGACCCGGCGCTGCGCTCCGCATTCGGCGGCGAGTTCGATCTGGTCGAGGACGGGGCCGGACGCCCTGCCGTGCTGCCGCGCGCATGAGCCGCGGCTCCGCCTGCCTGCTGGTCTGCGTCGGCCTCGCCGTCGCCGCCCTCGCGCTCGGACCCTTCCTCGGCGCGGAGCCGATGGCTGCGGGACGCGCCTGGCGCGAGTACCTCGGCCAGCCTGGGGGCGCGTGGTCGGCGGACGCGCGCATCCTCGCGTTGCGCCTGCCGCGCGTCCTGTTCGGCTTCGCCTGCGGCGCGGCGCTGGCGGCGGCCGGCGCGACGTTCCAGACCCTGCTGCGGAATCCGCTGGCCGAGGCCTACACCCTCGGGGTGTCCGCCGCCGGAGCCTTCGGCGCCTTCTTGGCGGCGGCGCTCTTCGGCGCGGGCGCCGCGGCTCTCGGCGGCCAGGGCGCGCGCGTCGCGGCCTTGGGATTCGCACTCGGCGAGACCGCGCTCGTCCTCGCCCTGGCGCGGCGCAGCGCGCGCAGCGACGGCCTGATCCTGGCCGGCGTCACGCTGAGCTTCCTGTTCGGCGCCGGCATCGTGATCCTGCGCCATCTCGCCAGTCCCTTCGACCTCGCGGCGATGGATCGCTGGATGATGGGAACGCTCGACGTCGTCGGCTTCGCACCCCTGCTCGGAATGCTGCCGTGGCTCGCGACGGCGGGTGCAGTCCTCGCTTGGCGCGCCGACGCGCTCGATCATCTCGCCTTCGACGACGACATGGCGCGCGCGCGCGGCGTGCCGGCCGCGGCCGTGCGCCGGCAGTGCGTGTTCGCCGCCGCCGTTCTCGCCGCCGCCGTGGTGGC
>CAZDMB010000093.1:0-10069 GCA_964506175.1 uncultured Planctomycetales bacterium
GGACAAGGCGTCCATCAGGTCCGTGGCATGGCCGAGCATGCGCTCGTGCTCCTGGCGGGACCACTCGGGATCCGCCGGGCCGATCACCACCTGCTCGACTTTCCAGAACTGGTGCACGCGATAGAGGCCCTTGGTGTCCTTGCCGTAGGTGCCGGCCTCGCGCCGATAGCAGGGCGACACCGCGACGCGCCGCAGCGGCAGCGCGCTCTCCTCGAAGGTCTCGCCGGCGTGCATCGAGGTCAAGGGCACCTCCGCGGTTCCCACGAGCGCCATGCCGTCGCGCTCCACCAGATAGGCCTGCTCTTCGCCGCCCGGGAAATAGCCCGTGCCCTCGAGGCACCAAGGCTTGACCAGGGTCGGAACCGACCCCGGGGAGACGCCGCGGGCCAACCTGTGGTCGAGCGCGAATTGCAGGACGGCGCGCTCGAGCCGCGCGCCATCGCCGAGCAGCAGGTAGTTGCGCGTGCCGGCGAGCTGCACGCCGCGCGGGATGTCGAGGATGCCGAGCGCCTCGCCCAATTCGACGTGGCCGCGAGGCTCGAAGGCGAATTGCGGCGGCTCGGCGCTGCGCCGGATCTCGACGTTGTCCGCGTCGCTGGCGCCGTCGGGCACTTCCGGCGCGGGCGGCATGGGAAGACGCAAGGCCAGGGCCCGGACCTCGGCCGCCAGCGCCGCCTCGCGCGGCTCCAGGTCGCGCAGGCGCGCCTTCTTCGCCTTCTGCTCGCCCAAGGCGCCTTCGCGCTCGCCCGCGCTCATCGCGCCGAGGCGCTTGGCGGCTTCCTTGAGCTCGGCGCGCAGGGATTCGGCTTCGGTGAGGGCGGCGCGGTGCTCGCGGTCCTTGGCGAGGAAGGCGTCCACGCTGCCGGCGTCCAAACGCTTGCGGCGCGCGGCTTCCCGCACGACGTCGGCGTTGTCCCTTACCCAGCGCGGGTCCAGCATGAATGCGCGCGGCTGCTCCGGATCAGAGCCGCAGCGAGCCGCTCAGTTTCCCGAACCAGGGGTGCTTCTTCAAGAGGAGTTCGACCACGGGCTTGTCGGCCTTCTTGAGCTCGATGGTGGCGTCCATCGGATAGAAGAGGCGCTCCCAGTCCGAATTCGCCTCGTCTGCGGTGGGCATCACCAGCTCGGCGCCCTTGGCGCCCTTGACGCTGACCTCGGTGCCGTAGAGCGGCGCGCCCCAGAAGCGCACGTAACGCTCGCCGGCCTTGCCTTCGACGTGCAAGGCGCGGCCGCTGACCGTGAGCGTGGCGCCATCCAGGGCGGCGGTCGTCACCAGGGAGAAGGGCTCGCCGAGTTCGAAGAGCGCCGGATCCTTGGCCGTGACGTCCACGGACATGGGCAGGGTCGGATGCGGCAGAACCAGCATCTCGCCGCCCTTGCCGTCGGTGAAGCGCGCTTGGCGGAAGATGTAGCGGCCGAGCGGCAGCGCGTACTCCGGGCCCTTCCACGCCGCGAGATCCACCACCAGTCCCTTGGTGGCGCTGGACTCGCTGGCGAACAGCAGGCTGGTGAGCTGTAGTTTCTTCAGGCCGTTCAAGTTGACGCGCAGTTTGCCCAGGTTGGCCGCCACCGGCTGCACCTCGACCTGCTGCGGATTTTCGACGTTGTCGAGACGCACCTCGTACCACTGCCCGGCCTCGTCGCGGATGAAGCGCGAGAAGGGCTGGCTGTGCTTCATCGCCCCGAGGGTGTAGGCATCCGGACTGTAGAACCAGGTGTCCGGCAGCAGGCCGTCGGTCCAGTCGAGGACCATCTCGGCGTAGCCGAACCAGCCGTCGCAGTTGGTGTCGTAGACCGTGAGCTCGCCGAAGGGCGTGGCCGCGGTGTACACGGAAGGCGAACGGAAGAACACGGTGCCGCCCTCGTCCTGCATCTGCAGGTTCATTTGGACCCCTTGGATCATGTCGGTCGAGCCGCCTGCGGCCAGCATCAGGCGGAAGGGGCGCTTGACGCCCTCCGGCGTCACGATCTCGACCTCCGCCTCCACCGGCTTGCTGCCCAGGCGCACCTCCTTGCCCGGCGCGCCGCCGGCGATCAGGCGCACGCGATCAGTGGCGACGTGCTCGATGAAAATGTGGACGCTGCTGGCCAGGCCCGGGATCTCCTTCTGCTCGCCGACCTTGGGCACGCCGAGACGCATCCAGGCGTGGTAGGCGTCGTCGCACAAGTCGTTGGCGTGGACGATCGCGCCCGGCTTCTTCTCGGAACCGAAGACGAGCGGCGCCTGGGTCCAGGTGACGCCCTCGGCGGGCTTCATTTCTTCGGGGTTGTAGGTCGCGGCGGCGGCTTCCGCTTCCTCGCCCGGATCCACGATGCCGAGGGCGAACTTCAACTCCTTCCACATGCGCTCGGTGCTGGCGTAGTCCTGGTCGTTGGTCAGCTCCAATTGCTTGCGCGCTTCGAGCGCGCGGGCGTAGGCCGCCAACGCCTTGGGGCCATCGGCGTCCTCCTCCAGCACCCGCGGGTTCCACAAGTTGCCCTGGATGTTGCGCACGAAGGCGATGTAATAGAGGTCGCCCAGATTCTCGATGTTCGCCACCAGCAGGTCGCAGCGCTCGCGCAGGAGGCGCAGATCCACGTCCTCGGACTTCTGGAGGGCCGCGATGTGCATGCGGTTGACGACCGGAAGTTCCTGGTTGACGTAGCGATCCCGCGCCGCGCGGCCTTCGCTGCTGAGGCGCTGCAGGTAGCGGTCGAAGATGCGCGCGAAGCCGGAGTTGGTGGTCTTGGTCCAGACCTCGATGAAGCGGTCGCAGAAGACGTTGAGCGCCTCGTCCTCGGGATGGGTGGCGCGCGCCTCCACTTTCTGCAGAAAGATGGCCAGGCTCTCCTGCCGGTAGCGCTGCAGCAGCTTCTCCTGCTGCGCCACGTCGCCGACGTCCTCCGCGGCCTTCCACGCGCTCATGAATTCGGCCGACCGCGAAGGCTCCTGCGAAGGTGCGGCGGGCGCGAGAAGGGGAAGAACGGCCAGCGCGAGCGATGCGGTGCGCATGGAACCCGATTCTACCGGCGCGACCGCTTCGATCGGCGCTCCAGGAACGCGCGTTCTCCCGCGGTGAGCGCCGTCAGACCTTCGCGGCCGATCTTGGCCAGGATGCGATCCAGTTCGGCCTCCTCCGCCGCCTCCCGCCGCAGCCGGCCGGCCGCGCGTCGGGCGCGCCAGCCGCGCAGCCACGCCGCGCCCGGCGGCGCGAACCCGCGCCGCCAGAAGCCTCCTGCCCACACCCAGCCGACGGCCGCGCCAGCGAGGTGCACGTCGTGCGCGACGCCGCCGCCGCGGCCGGCGAGATCGGCGATCAGCCACAGCAGGTCGAGCGCGAGCAACCCCAGGAAGAAGTGCACGAGGCGGCAGCGGAAGAAAATCAGGCTGACTTCACGATCCGGATAGATCGCCGCGCTCGCCGCCAGGACGGCGCTGACGAGGCCGGAGCCGCCGAGCACCAGCCCGGGAAACGAGCCCGGCAGCAGCGCCGCCAACACCAGGTGGGCGCCGGCGCCGGCCCCCGCGGCGTAGAGCAGCAGGCGCACGAAGCGCGCGCCGGGCCAGAGCCGCTCCATCTCCGGCGCGAACCAGAAGAACATGAGGGAGTTGACCAGCAGATGCAGGACGCCGTACGGATCGTGGGCGAGCGTGTACGTCAGCGCGCCAGGCAGGGCCAGCAGGCTCCCGTGGAGCAGCGCGGGAGCGTTCCAGGCCAGCGCTCCGGCGATGCCGGCGCCGCGGAGGCCGGTGAGGAACGAGGCCACCCATACGACCACCCAAGTCGCAAGCACCGCGCGCGTGACGGGACCGAGCGTTCGCATGCCGCTAAACTCCCAGGATAGTAAGCCGCGAGTTGCCGTGACCAACTCCCCCGCCACGCCGCCCGCCGCCGCCCGCCTGCTCGACGGGCGCGCCGCCTCCCGCGATCTGCTCGAGGTTCTGCGCGCGGAGGTTGCGCGCGGCGTCGCCGCCGGCCGCGCCCGCCCGGGCCTCGCCACGGTGCTCGTGGGCGAAGACCCGGCGTCCCAGGTCTACGTGCGCAACAAGCGCCGGGCCTGCGAGCAGGTTGGCATCGCCAACGTGCACCATGCCTTGCCGGCCGGCGCCGGCCAGGCGCGTCTGTTGGAAGTGCTGGCCACCCTGAACGCCGATGCCGCGGTGCACGGCATCCTGGTGCAACTGCCGCTGCCGCGGGGCGGTGATTACGACGAGAACGAAGTGCTCGCCGCCATCGCCCCGTCCAAGGACGCCGACGGCTTCCATCCGTTGAGCCAGGGAGCCCTGCTCCAGGGCCGTCCCGGGCCGGTGCCGTGCACGCCGCGGGGCGTGATGCACCTGCTGGCGTCCGCCGGCGTGAGTTTGGCGGGCAAGCACGCGGTGGTCGTGGGCCGCTCCAACATCGTCGGCAAGCCGATGGCGCAGCTGCTGCTGCGCGAGCACGCCACGGTCACCATCTGCCACTCGCGCACGCGCGATCTGGCGGAGGTCGTCGGCCGCGCCGAGGTGGTGGTGGCGGCCGTCGGTTCGCCGGAATTGGTGCGGGGCGCATGGATTCGGCCGGGCGCGGTGGTGATCGACGTCGGCATCAACCGCATGCCCGACGGCAGTCTCTGCGGCGACGTGGAGTTCGCCGGCGCCGCGCAACGCGCCGCGTTCATCACGCCGGTGCCGGGCGGCGTCGGCCCGATGACGATCGCGATGTTGCTGCGCAACACCGTGGACCTGGCCTGGCCGCGCCCCTGAGGGCGGCGCCCTGGCTCACTCCGGGACGGGAGCGGCCGGCGGCGCCATCATGCCTTCGGCCGGCACGAACTCCATGTCCGTGTAGCGGTGCAGGCTCTTCTGGGAGTCCGGCAGGAAGCCGAACAACTGGAAGGTGATGTAGATGGACAGGGCGCCCGCGCACAACAGCAGCATGCCCTTCTCGCCGCGCCAACCCGCCAAGTAGCGCAAGTGCAGGTAGACCGCGTAGAAGATCCACGAAATCAGCGCGCTGACCTCCTTCGAGTCCCAGCCCCAATAGATCGCCCAGGCTTCCTGCGCCCACAAGGCGCCTTGCATCAGGCCGGCGGTGAGGAACGGGAAACCGACGACGAAGATCAGCCAGGTGAAGCGGTCGGCCTCGCGCTCCCAGACGTCGAACCAGGCCATGCGCCCCGGCGCGCGCACGCTGACCGCGGTCACGGCGCCGGCCAGCGCCAGCACTCCGGGGCCGAGCAGCGCGCCCTGCAGGCCGAAGGGCACCGGCGCGATGGCGAAGACGATCACGGCGGCGACGGTCAGCCGCGGCAGCGGATGGCGCGCGCGATCCAGCAATCCGCGCCAGAAACGGAAGCAGAAGAACAGCCACGCCCCCAGCGCCGCGATCATCAGCGTGAAGTAGCCGATCATGTAGGCGCTGATGTGCGTGCTGAACCAGTACGACTGCAGGGCGGGCGGCAGCGGTTTGCCGGTCGGGTCCAGGCTCAGGACGTAGCCGAGGGTGAATCCGCCGCCGAGCAGGATGAGCGTGACGAACAGGTCGCCGAAGGCGCGCGTCAGGCCGCGGCGGCGATGGAGCCCGAGGACGAAGTAAAGGGTGAGCGTGGAGAGGTAGCCCGCCGTCACGCCGAGCGGAATCACCTCGTACATGGTCTGCGCCGGCCAGTGGCGCACTTCGTTCCAGCGCAGCACCATCGCGCCGATGCTGACGGCGAAGCCGCTGGCGCAGACGAGCAGGAGCAGCCAGGAGGCGCCGCTCAGCGAACGCAGCACGCCGGGGCGGCGCGGCGCGGCGCCGGCGGTCGCGGGCACGCCGGCGAGCCACGGCGCGAAGGTCCACGCCACGAACAGGAGCAGGCCGAAGGCGGCGCCGCTCAGGGCCAAGGTCTGGCCCAAGTGGAGGAAGCCCCGGTAGCTGGCGAATTCCATGAATCAATCGGCGCCACGGTGGCGGCGCGTGAACAGCGGTTTGATCAGGAACACCCCGATGGTACCGAACATGACCGAGAAGAGGCCGTAGAGCACCACGCGGATGCCCGGGTCGTAGACCACGCCGATGCCGCTGTAGGTCGGGTCGGCCGGGTCGTGGTTGGTCTGGAAGAAGCGATAGCCGCCGAAAGTGAAGTAGTCATTGACGCGGATGACCCCGCGATCCACTTCACGCGGCCCGTCCGGTCCGTCCTTGAGCACCGTGAGCCGCGAGCGCCATTCGATCGGAAGTTCGCCCTGGTCGCGGTCTTCGCGGAAGATGAGCGCCACGCGCCGCGGAGTTCCGTCCGGGCCGGGGTAGGCGAGGATCTCCGGCCGCGGCTCGGCGGCGTCCATCACCAGGACGCGCTCCTCGCCGGGCGTGCTCACCTTGAGGCGGATGGCCGGCGGCGACGCGTCGAAGAAGTCGCCTTCCGGGACGGCCGTGAAGTCCATGTCGCCGGTGCCGTGAGCGAAAGCTTCCTGCACATGCAGGGTGCTGCCGTCGCCCAGGGCCAGGGAGAAATTGGCTTGGACGGGTTGCAGCGAGTCGGGCCGGCCCATCTCGCCGCACATGACGCCGCCGTCGGGAAAGGCGAAGAAGGCTACGCGGCGTTCCGCCGGCGATCCCCACGGATCCCAGCGGAACGTCAGCGCCAGGGACGGGAACAGCAGATTCTCCCGGTGGAAATCCTCTTCGAGCACCCAGCGCAGTTCTTCCTGGCCGTCTGGTGCGCGGATGCGAACCCGCACGGCCGGGTTCCGCGGGGCGGTGCGCTCCACCGGCGTGTCGAGCGCTGCGGCGCTGAGTTCGCCGCCGGCGTTGCTCTCCAGACGGAAGTCGGGCGTGGCTTCAAGAATCTCCACTTGGAAGGGGCCGCCGGCGGCGGCGAAGGACTGCGTCGCGCCGGGGATCGCGTCCATCGTCTGCGCGGCGCCGGAGGCCGAGTCCGGCGCGAGCTCCAGTGTTCCGAGGCGGCTGCGCACGGGTTGCTCCAGTCGCGCGCGCGCGGCCGCCGGATCCGCCGCGCTCATGAAGCGGAAGCGGGTGCCGCTCGGCGCGTGGGTGTGCACGAGTTCACGGTCGGGGATCGGCGACTCCACGAGGAAGCCTTCCTCCCCCGGCGCGCCGCCCGGCGCGTCGATGCGGAAGCGCGCCACCGGAAAGCCGGCCTCGTCGGCGCGCGCCGCGCGCAATTTCAGGCTGCTGCGGGCCTGCTTGGCGTGCTCGAGGACTTCCAGCCGGAGCCGCGGCTCGCCGTCCGGCATCGTCCAGTCGTAGGCGGCGGTCTTGCCGCTGAAGACGCGCAACTTGGGCTGCTGCGCGAGCTCGTACTCCGGAAAGTAGCGTCCGTCCTGTCCTACCCCGAGGAACACGACGTCGAGGACGTCGTGATGGTCCGCGCGGAAATTCTCGAGGCGCACCTGGAAGGGCGCGCCGTCGCCGAGGAACGATCGGTCGCGCAGGGGGACCCGCTCCCCTTGGTAGAGAGTGAAACTGCCGCCGCTGCGTCCGATGTTCAGTTCGAGGATGCCGCGCTGCTCCGTGAGCCGGCCCCAGAAGCCGCCGGCGATGATCGCCAGGACGCCCACGTGGGTGATGACGAAGCCCCACATCTGCGGGCGCAGGAGGCGCCGCCAGCCGCCGCGGAAGGTGTTGGAGAGGACGCCCAGGAACAGCACTGTCCAGCAGGCCGCGAACCAGTCGGAGCGGTAGGCGCGTCGCAGATCCAAGCGATCCGCCCACACGAACAGGCTCCACCAGAAATCGTCCCAGCGCTGCTCGAGCGCGCGGATCTCCGCGTTCTTGGCGCGGGTGCGCAAGCCGGTGGCGCTCTGGGACTCGATCGCGACGGCGAATTCTTCGCCGAAGCGCGCCCGCAGGTCCGGCAGGCGCTTGGAAAGGTTGGACATGGCCTCGAGGTCGGCCGGCGCCTCGCCCGGAGCGGGCCCGTGGAATCCCATGGCGCCGCGCAGGTGCAGATTGTCCAGCAGGTGATAGGTGAAGAAGGCCTCGGCCGTGCGGAAGGACTGATAATCCTGGTAGGCGAGGCGCTGATCGCGCGTGAACGGCGCGCTCGGCGCGGCGCCGTCGAGCGCCGCCAGGGATTCGACCGCGGCCGGGGGCGTCGGCTGATTCGGGTCTTCCTGCTGGAACAGCACCCCGATGATCGCCCCGAGACCGATCAGAACGAGGTTGACGACCCCGACCGTGACGGAGCGGAAGAAGGCGAAGACCTCGCGGGCGCGGTAGACGAGCAGGCCGAAGAAAGGCAAGAGCAGCAGGAACAGGCCGACGGCGTGCAACAGGCGGTCGCCGCTCGCGGCGCTGCGCGTGGAGCGCATCAGGGACAGAGTCAGCTCCGCCCAGACCATCAGGCTGAGCACCGCGAGCAGGGCCCGCGAAAAACTCCAACGCACTTCGGCGCGGCCGCCCGCCGTCTTGGCCGCGGTCATCGGGCGCGCGCGCCCAGCCAGCGCGTGAGTCCGGCGAGATCTTCGCGGGCCTCGCTCCCCGGCAGCGATTCCAGCGCCGCACAGGCGCCGTCCAGATGGTCGCGCACGCTGGCGCGGCTGTCCTCGAGCGCGCGCGCAAAGGCGGCGGCCAAGGGCGCCTGGCGCAAAGCGCTGCGCGGCTCGCCGCCGCGAAAGGCCTGCTCGAGGCGCGTGCGCACCTCGCGATCGCCGCTGTCGCGCATTCGGATCAGAGGAAGGGTCATCTTGCCGCGTTCCCAGTCCGTGCCAAGGGATTTGCCCGCCAAGGCGGGATCACCCTCGAGGTCCAGGAGATCGTCGGCCATCTGGAAGGCCCTGCCCGCCAGCAATCCATGGCGGCTGGCGGCGTCCTCCGCGGCGCCGGTGGCGCCGGCATAGTGCGCGGCCAGCCTGCCGGCGGCCTCGAACAGCGCTGCCGTCTTGCCGTCGATCTGCGCCACATAGTCGGCTTCGCTGAGTTCGAAGTCCTGCCGCGTGAGATTCTGGTGGATCTCGCCGGCGCACATCTTGGCGGTGGCGCGCGCCAGGACGCGCGCGGCGGCCTGGTCCTCCAGGCGGGTGCAATGCAGAAACGCGCGCGCGTACAGCCAATCCCCCAGAAGAACGGCATTGTGGGCTCCCCAGGTGGCGTGCAGGCTGGGCGCGCCGCGGCGCTCCTCCGCGCCGTCGAGAAGGTCGTCGTGCGCCAAGGTGGCGGCATGAATCATTTCGATCACGCCGGCGAGGGTGCGGTGTTCCGCGGTCAGACGACCGCACGCCCGCGCCACCAGCAGGATCTGCAAGGCGCGCACGCGCTTGCCGCGGAACCGCGCGACATGCGCGAGCAAGGGCGCGATCTTCTCGGGCGCGGCGTGAAACTCCGCAGCCAGCCACGACTCGACGCCCGCGAGGTCGGCCGCGAGAGGGACCGCAGCGCGCAGGCTTTCGGTCAGAGAACCCGAAACGCTCATGCCGCCTACCCCTGCGCCAGCGCCGCCTCGCCGGTGTACTCCTGCCAGTCGGCGGGAGTGTTGAGGCTGAGCCAGGGCCGCTCGCCAGGGCGCAAGGCCAGCTCCTCCGTCGCGGCGACGCGCAGCCGCTCGGCCGGCACGGCACGGCGCACGGCGCGCTCCCCCTGGGCGAAGCGCAATTGGACTTCGGCCGCCAGCGACAGCGGAATCGCCATCGGCATCGGTTCCAGCCACCGTCCGCGGCCGAGCGCCAGCGCCGTGCGGGAATCCTGCTCGGCGATGGACATGAACTGGCGCAGGAAATCCGCGCGCAACTCCGGCATGTCCCCGCCGACGACGAGCAGCCAGGGAGTCTCGGCCACCGCCATGGCTGCCACGATGCCCGCGAGCGGGCCGCCGCCGGGCGCCGCATCCGGCACAGGCTGGAATCCGGCCGGCACCGAAGTCGTCCGGTCGGAGCGGTGGGCGGCGAGCAGACGGCCGCAGGTGCGCGTGAGCGCGGCGGCCGGCAGTTCCGCCAGCAGGTCGCCGCCCGGGAGGCGCATCTGCAATTTGTCCTGCCCCATGCGGGTACTCAAGCCCCCGACGAGCAGCACGCCGGTCCAGTGCGGAGAGGCGCGCCACGCAGGCGAATGCGCAGTCAAGACTTCGTGTCCTCGCGCTGCTTGAGCTTGTCCGCCTCCTTCTGCTC
>CAZDMB010000094.1:0-9076 GCA_964506175.1 uncultured Planctomycetales bacterium
GCCAGCCGCGCCGCCGGCAGGATCACCGAGTCGATGCCGAGGGAGCGCGCCAGCGACACGGCGTCGGATTCGTTCGACTGGGCGTTGTGGCTGCGCAGGAAGCAGGTCACCAGCCGCGCGCCCAGGCGCTTGGCCTCGACGCAGGCCACCAGGTTGCGCTCGTCCACGCTGGTGCAGGCGACGAAGAGATCCGCCTTGTTGACCCCGGCGCCGGCCAGCACGTCGCTGGCGGTGGCCGCCCCGTGGACGACGTGCACGTCGAGGCGCTCGAGGACGGGATCGCGCACGTCGTCCGGCAGGATCAGGACCACCGAGTGGTCCGCCATCAGCGCCTCCGCCAGCCGGAAGGCGACGTGGTCCTCACCGCCGATGCAGACCCGCATGGCCGCGCATCCTAGCGCCGAGCGGGGGCCGGGGCGAAGGGGCCAGGCGCCCTAGAAATTGCGCCGGTCGCCGGCTTCCAGCTTGCGCAGATTGTTGGTGGCGTCGCGCAGGGCGGTCTGGATGCGCTCGGAATCCTCGGCGGTGAGGCCGCCGGCGTCGAGCATCTCCCGCGCCCGCGCGATCGCCTGCCGGTAGAGGCCGAGCGCCAGCTCGTCCTCGTCCTTCAGGTAGTAGTGGTGAATGACCGCGTAATCATTCATCACTTGCGGGTCGTCGGGCAGCAACTCGTGGGCGCGCTCGTAGGCGCGTCGCGCGGCTTCGAACTCCCCGGACTCGCGCTGGAAGAAGGCGAGGTTCTGCCACGCGAAGCCGTCGTCCGGAGTGAGCGCCACCACGAAAGCCATGATGGCCGCGGCTTGATCCGGCTTGCCGTAGCCGACGGCCTTGCCCGCCAGCCAGGTCATGCGCGTCGCGAGCTCGGCGACGCCGTCGGCCCCCTGGCGGAGGGCGGCCGCGTAGGTCTGGCCGCGCGCCGCGAGATAGGCGGCCCAGAACTTCGCGGCGGCGGCGAAGGCCAGATCCGCGTCCTCCGTCTTCTGCCCGGCGATCAGGTCGTTGCCGCGGCGGAAGGCGGCGTCGCCCAGGTAGAAGTTGGCGTCGGCGAAGTCGGGCTTCTTCTCCAGCACCTTGCTCAGGTCGTCGCGCACGCCCGGCCAGTCCACCGGGTTGCGCGCCCAAGCGGACAGGCCGCGGAACCACAGCGCGTCCAGGTTCTCCGGCTGTTGCGCGAGCACCGCGGAGAGCGGCGCGCCGGCGTCGCCTCGCAGCCAGGTGTAAGTGTTCGCGAGGTTGAGGCCGGCCGGATCGCGGCGACCGCCCTCGGTCCAGATCTCGATGGCCTCCTTCCGCAACTTGGCGTCGGTGCCGCCGCCTGCCGCCCACAGGCTCACCTTGAGTTCGCCGAGCCGTTCGCACGGCGCGGCGGACTTCGGCGCCTTGCTCATGGCGGCGCGGAAATCCTTCTCCGCGGCGGCGTAGCGCGCCGCCTCGTCCTCGCGGGCGCCGAGTTCTCCGGCCTTGCGCGCCATGGCCATGTGGACGCGGCCACGCTGCAGCGACAGCCGCGCGCTCGCGGCGAAGCTCGCCAGGCCGGCATCCACGGCCTCGATCGCCGCCGGCATGTCGTTGGCGTTGAGCAGGGCTTCGGACCACTGCTCAAAGGTGGCATCGCTGGCGCCGGTGAGTTTGCTCGCGGCCTCAAAGGCGTCGGCGACCTCGAACCAGGCGTCCACCGCGGCCAGTCCCGCGACCTCGCGGTCGCCGTTCTGGATGCGCTGCTCGGTCCAGCGCATCAGGAAGCCGCAGTAGCGGGTGCGCGCGGCGCCGTCCTTGGTGGTGTCCGCGCCGGCGCCGCGCAAGGCGGCGACCGCAGCCTCGAACTTCTGCGTGCGCGCGTACTCGTCCGCCTGTGCGAAGGCCTTGTCGAGAGCGGGGTTTTGCGCCGCCGGTGCGGCGGCGAGAGCCAGGATGGCGGTGATCAGGAGCATCGGGAGGGTCGTGGTTCAGGGATGGCGGGCTGCTTCCAGAGCGGCGCGCAGGCGCGCCACGCCCCCGCGCTGCGCGCCCGGATAGTGCTGCGCGCTGGCGTTGAGGTAGTCCTCGACATGATCCGTCTGGTGCCGCCGGATGAGTTGCAAGTAGGCGAGGTTCTCCCAGGCGTCGCCGACGGCTTCGTCCACGTAGCGATGTTCCTGTTCGGGAACATCTGCCGGCATCTCGGCCAGTTGGCGGCTGCCCAGGTCGATGGCCCTATGCAACTCCCGTTCCGCGAGGTCCCAGTGCTCGTCCAGGTAGTAGACGGCGATCAGGGCGCGGTCATTCACGATGCGGGCGTCCTCCGGCGCCAGCTCGGCGGCGCGCGAATACGCCGTCCAGGATTCCTCGAAGTCGCCGGCGGCCTCCTGGGCGCGGCCGGCCGCGGCCGCGGCCACCCCGAGTTCCCGGCTGAAGAAACCCAGGTTGTTGAACCAGTTCGCGTCGCCGTCGTGAAGCTGGCAGATGGCGCGCATCAGGTCCCGCGCCGCGGCCAGGTCCTCGGCGCGCACCCGGTCGGCGACGACCGCTTCGAGGAGCAGTCGCAGGCTGTCGGGATCGGGCCGCGTCTCGAGGCGCTCCGGCGCGGCGCGCAAGGCGTCCAGCGCGGCGGCGGCGGCCTCCGTCTCGCGGCCTTCATCGCGCAAGGTCCAGGCGCGCTGCACGCGAATCAGGTGCTGCCACTCCTGGCAGGAGCCGGCGAAATCCGGACGCGCCGCCTGCGCCTGAGCGAAGGCTTCGTCGGCGCGGTCGAAGGCTTCGCGCGCCTTCAGAGTGTCCAGGCCGGTGCGCGTTTCGCGGCCCTGAAAGAACAGGGCTTCGCCCAAGTACCAGAGCAGCAGGCCGTCCTGCGGGCGAAGCCGCCGCGCTTCCTCGAGCACGGCCACCTGCTGGTTGCGCTGGGGGCCGCTGAACTGGCGCAGGCGCGCGTAGAGGTCTTCGATGGGGGGGACGGCGCAAAGGCCGCGCAACGCGGTGGCGGCGGCGGCTTCCCACTGGCCTTGCGCGGCGTGCAGGTCGAAGAGCGGAACCGCCGCGGCGTCCAGGCCGCCGGCCAGCGCGTCTCCGAGCGCGTTCTCGGCGATGCGCGCCGCCGCCGGAGCCGGAGCGCCGCGCCGCAGGCTCTGCTGCGTCAGCGCCAATCCCACCTGGCCGATCTCCGCGAGGGCGGCCGGCGCCGCAGTCGACCGCTCCGCGGCGTTCCATGCCTGCTCGGCCGCGGCCCACGCACCGTCCAAGTCGCCGACGAGTTGTCGCGCAGTCGCCAGGCCGGCGAGCGCGGAACTGCGTCCGGGCTCCAGCGCGACGGCGGTCTCGAAGCAACTCAAGGCGTCGGCCGGGAGAAAGGCGTTGGCGCGGCCGGCGCGCTGCCCGCGCTCGAACAGATCCAGGGTGGCGCGGCCGTAGCACTCCCAGAACTCGGCGCTGCGCGCGTAGGCGCCGGCGGCGCCGTCGAATTGCGCGAGAGCCGCGCCGGGATCCACCGCCGCCGCGGCGCGCAACTCCGCGAGGCTGGGGGCGTCGGGCGGCTGCTGGACACTCGGCGCCGCGGGCGCGGCCGGAGGCGCGTCTTCCGCGGGATCGGCTGCGGGCGGGGCGACGCACGCGCCGCCAGCAAGGAGAAGCGCAGCCGCGCAGCTGCCGATCTCCGGGAAAACGCAGCGGAAACCGGCTGCCATCTGCGTCATTATAGGTGCCTAGGCATGAGCAACCCTCGTCCCCGCGCCGCCGCAGTCCGCGCCGTCTGGATGTTGTGCGCCGTCCTGAGCGGAGCGCTCATCCTGCCCGGCGCCACCTGCAGCACCGGCAATCCGGGAACCGTGTTCGACCCCGGCAACCCGGGCGGCGGCGGCGGCGGCGGTGGCGGCAAGCCGCCGCCCAAAGATCCGGGGCCGCATGCGGCGCCGGTGGCCGGTGCGCTGCTCTTGGCGGGTCGGCCCAGTCTCACCGCGAGCGCGCCGGCGGCGAACGCCGGGCAAGTGGACGTGCTCGCGCCGGTGGCGCTGTGGTTCAGCGAGAGCCTGCAGCCGCTCACGCTCACCGCGCAGAATCTTGTGATCCGGCCCGAAGGCGTGGGCAGCGTCGGCGGCGCGCAGGTGAGCTTCAGCGCCACCTGGCTGGCGGGCAATCGCTGCGCCGTGCTGCAGCCCACGCTGCCGCTGGCGCCCAACACGCGCTACGAAGTCGTCGCCAACGACGAGCTCCTGGATCTCGACGGCGCGCGCCTGCGCGTGCCCGCCAACGGCGTGCTGTTCACCTTCAAGACCGCCAGCCAGGCGGCGGGCTTGGCGCCGCGCGTGCTCGGCTCCTTCCCGCCGGCCGGCGCCGTGCAACAGGCCAACGATCACCCGGCCATCCTGGTGTTCTCCAAGCCGATGGATTTCACCGGCATCAGCGGCGCGGTGAAGTTGCTCAACCTCGACACCTCCGCCGACGCGGCCTACGACAAGAGCGCCGCCGCGGAGTTTCGTCACGCCGGCAATCGCGTCTTCGAGTTCCCGCACACCGACGACGCGTCGGACCTCGGCGCGAACCTGCGCCTGCGCGTGGACACGAGCATCACCGACGCGGATTTCTTTCCCCATCCCTTGCAGAACGCCTACTCGGCGACCTGGAGCAGCCTCGCCTTTGCGCGGCCCGCCGGGATCGCCGCCGTGGACCCGGATCCGGCGGATCCCTTCGCGCCGGCGGTGAACGGCGCCAACTTCGACGATTTCCAGGTGGACGTCTTCCTCGACTCGAGCGCCCTGGCCAGCGACTCCGCGGTGCTCTCCGCCAACGACGCCAGCGGGCCGAAGTTCGTGCAGAACACGCGCAAGGCGAGCAGCGGCACGCTCCGCTTCCACCTCGATCTCGGCGATCCGGATGCGCCCGGGACCTTGTTCGGCTCCACCGGTCGGGTGGTGTTGGCGGCCTTCAATGCGCGCGGCGATCTGCGCAGCACCGTGCAGGTGGCGCGCGACGCCGCCGGCGAGCCCACGACCGTGCCCGTGGACACCGTCGCGCCGTCGCTGCTCTCCTTCGGACCGCCATCGGGCCAGTTCGGCAGCCAATTCGTGGCCGACGTTCCGGAGCTGCGCACCTACGGCGACGCCACCGAGCCGGTCGGCCGCGTGCGTGTGCGCTTCCCGGCCAGCGGTCCCGCCAGCGAGCGCGACGCCTTCGCGCCGGCCGCGGACGGCTTCTTCGTCGGCCCGGCCTTCGACCTCGGCGCCGTCTCCGCGGCGCCTTTTCCCTTCGACGTGCTGCTGACCGACACCGCCGGCAACGAGGCCGCCTTCCCGGTGGTGGCAAGCGCGGTGTTCCGCGGATTCGTCGGGCCGCAGCCCCTCACCACCGGGGTGGTGCGGGTGGCCGCCTACGACCTGGCGACCCTCTTCCCCATCAGCGGCGCGAAGGTCTACATCGAGAACCTCGGCGGCGGCAGCGAAAGCTTCGGCTTCACCGGCTCCGACGGCATCGTCAACTTCCCGTCGCGCTCCGGGCGTCAGACGGTGACCGTGATCGCCGAAGGCCGGCAGAGCGTGACGGTGTACGGCGCGGGCGCCACGGAACTCTCGCTCAATCTGCCGCTCACCAGCGATCCCGTGGCCTCGCTCTCGCCCGGCATCAGCGGTGTGTCCACCGGCGTCACCACGGTCTCCGGAAGCTTGCTGGCGAACGCCGACGGCCTCGCCGACGCCGATCTGCTGCAAACCGTGGATCTGGATCAGCTCTTCGGCAGCGGCATCACCGCCCGCCTGCAGCGCCTCGGCTGGTACGCCGCCTTCCACGACGTCCAGGGCTTCCCGTCTGCCGGCAGTTATTTCCGCTTCTTCGCCCTGGAGCCGCAGATTCTCCTCCAGCCTTCGCTGGGAAGCGCGGTGCAGAGTCCGACCCTCGCCCTGCGGGAGAGCACGAACGCCCTGCTCAGCACCACGGACTACCAGTATCCGCTCACGGTCACGGTGGCCGGCGGCTTCAACCTGCCGGTCGCTTCCGCCGGCGCCGTGGGCTTCGCGCGCATCCCCGGTCTGGACCACCTCGCCGCCATCGGCGCCGGCGCGGTGAGCGGCTCGAGCGGCAAGTTGGAGATCGAACTCGAGCTCTACGGCGCGGCAGTCGCCGAAGGGGCGCCCGGCAACCAGGTGATCGTTCAGGTCCATGCCACCGACAACCAGGGCGATTTCGCCCTCGCGCGCAAGACGGTGGCCCTGGCGGCCGCGCCCGGCACGGTGGCCCTCACCCTCCCCGGCATCCCCGAGGCCAACGCCGCGTGGACCGGCGCGAGTTATCCCTTCACGCGCTCCTTCACCGCCAGCCTCGCGGCGGGGGACGGCTATTACCGCATCATCATCCGGGACAACGAACCCATCCCGAACTCGTGGCAGATCTGGGTGCCGGCCTCGGTCGGAGTGAGCGGCTCGGTGACCCTTCCCACCCTGCGCGAGAGCCCGACCGCCGCCGTCGGCGCGCCGCCGCTCGCCAGTCAACCGGGGGCCTCCTGGAGGGCTTTCGTGGAGTCCTACGACATGCCCGCCGGCTTCCAGGAGCTCGGCTGCTTCTTCAGCAGCCTGCGGCGCGATTGCGACGGCTTCGCCCGCACCGTGAACGGCCCGGCCAAGGCCTTCTAGGGCGCCGTCGGCGGAAGGATTGGACGCCGGGACCGATCCCGGCTATCCTGTCGCACCCTTTCCTGGAATCTCCTGTTCTGGGAAATCGGCCTCGCGGGCCCATTTCGGGCTCCGAATGACGGCATCAGGAGGATGCATGCCCGTCCCCACCGAACGCAAAGCTGAAATCATCCGAGACTTCGCCCGCACGGCGAACGACTCCGGCTCCGCCGAAGTGCAGGTCTCGTTGCTCACCGAGAGCATCAACACCCTTGCCAAGCACCTCGCGAGCCATGCCAAAGACAACGGCACTCGCCGGGGCCTGCTCAGTCAGGTCTCGCGCCGCGCGCGCCTGCTGCGATACCTGCAGCGCACGGACGCGGCGAAGTATCGCGCGATCACGGATCGCCTGGGACTGCGTGGCTGATCGAGCGCACCGCGGACGCCGCACTTCTGCGGCGTCCGACGCGCAAACGATCCGCGCCGGACAGCGGCGCTCCATGGCGGCGGTCCGTACGGACCGTGGTCATGGCGGCAAGCGGTAGCAAGGAAGAGAACAGCAAGCACAACACTCAAGGAAACAAGCGGAAATGACCATTTCGAAGCACCCCAACGTGCGCTCCGTCTCGCGAGAGATCGGCGGCCGCACCCTCACGATTGAAACCGGATGGATCGCGAAGCAGGCCTCGGCCGCCGTGGTCGTGTCCTACGGCGAAACCGTCGTCCTCTCCGCCGTCACCGACGGCGGCAAGAAAGACCTGCCCTTCTTCCCGCTGACGGTCGAATACAAGGAGAAGGCCTACGCCGCCGGCAAGATTCCCGGCGGATTCTTCAAGCGCGAAGGCCGCCCGGACACCAAGGAGATCCTGGCTTGCCGCCTGACCGACCGTTCGGTCCGCCCGATGTTCACCGAGGGCTACCGCAACGAGGTCCAGATCATCAACACGGTGATGTCCTACGACCAGGAGAACGAGCCGGAGACGCTCTCCATGATCGCGGCCATGGCGGCGCTGGCGCTTTCGCCGATTCCCTGCGACGGTCCGATGGCCGCGGTGCGGCTCGGATGGATCGACGGCAACATCATCGTCAACCCGACCTTCTCCATCCTGGAGAACGACGCCAACCGCCTCGACCTGATCATGTCGGCGACGCGCGACGCGGTCACCATGGTCGAAGCCGGCGGACGCGAGTTGCCGGATTCCGAGGTCGTGAAGGTGCTCGCCGCCGGCCACGAGGTCTGCCGCGAGATCATCGCGATGGTGGACGAGCTGGTGCGCGCCTGCGGCCGGCCGAAGGTGCAGGTCGAGCTCGCGGCCGAGGACACCGAGACGCCCAACCTGTTGCGCGCCAAGTACGGCGAGCCCGCCGTGCGCAAGGTGCTGCTGACCACCGGCAAGCACGAGCGCTACGCCGCCATCGCCGACTTCGTGCAGAAGTGCGTGGCCGAGAACGCTCCGGCCGGCGACGGCGAGGACGCCAAGGCCGCGCAGACCAAGGTGCGCAAGGGCGCGGAGAAACTGCTGAACGACGTGGAGCGCATCATGACGCTGGAGGGCCAGCGCGTGGACGGACGCGACACCCGCACCATCCGCCCGATCTCGATCGAGACCGGCATCCTGCCGCGCGCCCACGGCTCGGCCTTGTTCACGCGCGGCGAGACTCAGGCCATCGTCACGGCCACCCTGGGTTCCTCCGACGATGAGCAGTTCATCGACGGCCTGCGCGCCGAGCGCCGCAAGAACCGCTTCTTGCTGCACTACAACTTCCCGCCCTACAGCACCGGCGAGGCCAAGCCGCTGCGCGGCACTTCGCGGCGGGAGACCGGCCACGGGGCGCTGGCGGATCGGGCGCTCCGCTCAATGCTGCCGAACTACGAAGACTTCGCCTACACCATCCGCATCGTCTCGGAGATCACCGAGTCGAACGGCTCCTCGTCGATGGCCTCCGTCTGCGGCGGCTGCCTGGCGCTGATGGACGCGGGCGTGCCGGTGCAGGCCCCCGTGGCAGGCATCGCCATGGGCCTGATCGTGGACGGCGAGCGGTGGACGGTCCTGTCGGACATCCTCGGCTCCGAGGACCATCACGGCGACATGGACTTCAAGGTGGCCGGCACGAAGAACGGCATCACCGCGCTGCAGATGGACATCAAGGTGCGCGGCCTCAAGGCCTCCATTCTCGAAGCCGCGCTCGAGCAGGCGCGCGCCGGTCGCCTGCACATTCTCGAGAAGATGGGCGAGGCCTTGGCGGCCCCGCGCGCCCACCTCTCGCCCTACGCCCCGATCAACAAGTCCATCACGATCCCGGCCGAGAAGATCGGATTCTTGATCGGACCGAAGGGCGCCAACATCCGTGAGCTGCAGGAGACCTACGGCGTCACGGTGTCGGTGGTCAACGACAATGGCGTCATCCAGGTCAGCGGCAATCCGGTCGAGAAGGTGGACGCCTGCCTCGAGCGCATCCGCCAGCAGACCCGGGTCATCCAGGCCGGCGCCGTGCTGGTCTCCGGC